>JBDGPJ010000160.1:0-4204 GCA_042219695.1 bacterium | reverse complement strand
GATTAAAAAAGCGTGTAACCGAGTTCAGTCAATGGTTGAGGAATCGACACCTTGAAGTAGCCGATCCTCCGTCTCAAATATTTCCCCTGATTACAGGTGAAAGAGGTAAGGTGTCGGAGGCCAGTCAGGTGTTAAAACGACATGGCATTTTTGGTGTACCCATTCGGTACCCGACTGTCCCCCGAAATCGTGAGCGTGTAAGAGTGAGTTTATCGGCGCTCCACAGGGACGAGGATATCGAACAACTCAAACAGGGAATTCGGGCCCTTTTGGACCGTGACTTACTTAAAATCGAACAGGAAAGTACCTCCTCGGATTAATTTCAAATACCGTCGAACAACACTTCAATTATTTTGGAAAATACATAGCCTGAATTATTCATGATGATTTCAATCATCATGAATAGGCGGGAATAGAACTCCACAATTTGTTGTGTGAGAGATCAGTGATCAACCTTCAGTTTTGTAGACATTGATTCTCGGACTGTTAACCACCTTCTTACAAAAAAATCGATGACCACAATGTAAAAAATACTGTTTAATTGTTATTAGCCATCCCGGGGGGGATTACTAAAAACTGAGTACCAATCGCTTTGAAATTTGACGTGAGTGTAGTCGACAGTTGATTACTGGCCACAAACTACTCGGCAGGTTTTTTTCTGATTTTATTCCTCGAGGGAAAAGGAGTCAGCGGGGTTCGAACTTCTTTATTGAATGAATCGATCACATTTTAACTGCTGGTTAAAATTCTTCGATTAACGAATTTCGTAGTCCGGCCGGAGCACGTAGTGAAGTTCCACCGGTTTGAATGGAAAGATCCGAATCAGTGAGATTAATAACGTCCTCGGAGCCGGGGTTATTCATCAGCTGATCAATGGGAATGACCTTGGGTTGCTGAGGGGTCTGTATATCGTGATCGACTACGATGGACGGTTGTTCATTGGTCAACCGCACGACCGAACCAACCGGGTAAATTCCTATTTCACTGATCAACTGATTAATCCAGTAATTAGAAATGGATTCACCGGCCTGGTTGCGAAGGGTCTGAAGTGTTTTTTGGGGTGGGATGGAGGATCTCCACATGCGGGGGCTCGTCATGGCATCGAACATGTCACAAAGTGTAAGCAAGGCTAAATCCTGATCGAGGTCGACAACACCTTTCGGATACCCCGATCCGTCAAGACGTTCGTGGTGTTGTTCAACAATATCCCGTGCCGTTTCAAATTCCGGAATTACGGATTCAAGGAATTCGTAGCTAATCGTTGGATGTATTTTCATGGTTTCGAACTGTTCACTGGTAAGTTCATCCTGGTGCAGGTGGAAGCTTTGTGGGATTAGTATCATCCCGATATCCATACTTAAACAGGAGAGGGTAAGATCGATCGTCCTGTGGACCGGTTCACGATCGGATAGCCGGTAAAGTTGAGAAACTAATATAGCTGTGTTTACGGCGTGTGAAAAGAGGTAACCATCGGGTTCACCCGGTTGCCCCAGGGTTAGTATCCAGTGGGGAACGTCCGGGTCAAACTCTTCCCAGAGCAGTTGATCGACGCGCTCGAGTTTTTCCCGGTCGAGGGACCGGTTGTAAAACAGTTCGTGAAGTATTTCGTGGGATGTGTCGAATACATCATTGACCACCGGTAGGGATTCGTGTTCGGGAATACTGAACAGGCGGTCGAATAGTACAAATGAATCCATGAAATTGGACGATGATTCGTAATCCTCGAGTGATTCCGCAGAAACCAGGGACTGCAGTTCATCCTCGTCCATTTCCAGAATGAGATCGCTGAGTTCGTTGTTTACCTGTTTAAGGTCTTCCAGGAACTGCTGAATTTTTCGACCGAGTGCAGCCTCTCCTCCATCAATATTGGAGGGGTCCACGTTCTGGGGTCTTGTTAACGATAGTAACCGCAGGTAGTTTTCCCGTAGATCACGGTCGTCTAACTCGGAAATTTTTTCGCGCAAATTTTCTTCCTTTACTTGAAGTTCCTCGAAATCGTCTTTTATTGAATTGAGGGAAACCTTGTCCTGGGGTGGTAAGCTATCCGTTTTCTTAATAAGGGAAAATAGTTGCTGGGAACCATGGGTTGAAAACGTCCCCTGGAAATTGGACAAAATCTGATGGTGGAGGGGAGTCGTATTTCGTGTTTCTACGATTTCGAATCCGTTGATACGGGCTTCCGCCGGAGACATCCATTCCGGAACTGTGCGCTGTATCCAGGCTTTACGAACTCCCATGTTGTTTAATTTTTTTAACAGACTTCCGGTTATCTTATCCCCGGTCCGGGCGACTTTTTGACCATTGCGACCAAAACAATCCGACACGAGTACATCTCCGGTATGTACCTGACGTACGGGCAGTAAAACACTGTACGGGACGAGTGCCTTTGAAATCTGCACCTATAAACACCTTCCGTAGTTTAAGTACACCGTGTTCACTGCGCAGTAATATTACTACCCGAAAGTTTAATGGGCGTATGTTTACATAAGTTCCATATTCACGAGACTGTACAAGAGATTGATAACTTCGTTTACAAAATAATAATTAAAATAAGTAAAAATCATAGCTAAAAGAGTAGCCGGCAAGGTGGTAAAGAAAATCCTTTAAATTGTTGGTGCCTCCTGGAAACAAGGTGAATAATTAATGTGGTGAAGCGGGACGAAACACAATAGGATACGAATGAGATTCAGGGATGGTTTTCCGATCGGGCAGGCACCGGTAGGAACCACAATAATTACAAATTAAAAAAGTTGAGAAGTTATGACTCCTCGGGTTTTTCCTCGACGTCTTCTATCAGCGTTTCCAGTTCACCCTTCATATGCATTTCCCGTACGATGTCGCTTCCTCCGACAAATTCACCGTTAATGTACACCTGGGGAATCGTGGGCCAGTCGGAAAATTCCTTGATGGCATTTCGTAATTCGGGATCCTTTAGAACGTCCCGTGTTTCGAAATCGACGCCGTAACTCTCAATGACTTCCACAGCTGCTTCCGAGAAACCACACATGGGTTGGTTGGCGTCGCCTTTCATAAATATGACAACATCATTTTCGTCAACGGTTTGCTGAATAGATTCCATGGTATCCGTCATTGAGAATCACTCCTGGAAAAAATCATCGTAAATGGCACAACAATTCAAATTCAAGTGTAAAGTCGATGGGTTACCTACTTTCAATAATTACGTTTTAACCATTGTACAACATTACCCAACGAGAGGGAATGGATCAGTATATTACCCGGCCTGTTCCTGGCGAAACTCCTCCCATTCCTCGGGAGTGAACGTTTTTAAACCCATTGCATGAATATCGGCCTGTTCTCCCCCTTCAAAAGCTCCGTCGAAACAACCATAGACTTTCTGGTGTTGTTTGACCATGGGAAGGTCTTCAAACTCCTCGGAGATCACGACCACCCGAAAATGATCTCCGCCACCCGTCATATCGAAAACCTGCACCTCGGAATCCTGTATTTCTTGTTCAATGGTATTTTTTACGTTTTCGGGATCCATCATGATTATCAGCTCCACGGTGATAGTCAGTACAGTAATCGTTACTTACTTTGAATCAGTTTACGTTTGAATCAACATTCGAGACGGTACAGTGTAACATGGTACAGGTGTGTAAAACAATTTCTTACGGAGGTAATCTGTCAATGCGCGCAGTTGTGCAGAGAGTGTATTCGGCCGAATGTACGGTGGACGGTGAAATCACAGGGACAATTGACGAGGGGCTTGTTGTGTTCCAGGGAATTGGTGAAGGTGATGGAAAAGGTGAAATTGACTACCTGGTGGATAAAATTCTTGGCTTGAGGATTTTTGAGGACGAGGACGGGAAGATGAACGTGAGTTTGAGGGATTCCGGTGGAGGGATTTTGCTTATTCCGCAGTTTACCCTGTACGGGGATGTAAGCCGTGGTAAACGTCCCAGTTTCAACGAGGCGGCCCCTCCGGAGAAGGCCGAAGAATTATACGAACGTACGATAGAGGTATTCAGGGAGGATTGGGACGATGTTCAAACGGGTCGATTCGCGGAAATGATGGATATCACCGTGGAAAACGATGGACCCGTAACGATCCTGATCGACACGGATGAGTAAAGAATAGGGAATGAATTAGTCGTCGGAGGCGTTTACAGAGTTAGCCTGAATTATTCATGACGATTTCAAGCGTCATGAATAGATCGGGTTAGGTATATTGATCAGTTTGGAG
>JBDGPJ010000016.1:5716-12085 GCA_042219695.1 bacterium | reverse complement strand
AACGGATTCAATTTCAGCATACAATGGAATTATCGAAGGATTTCAATAGAGCCACATACCGTTAAAATTCGGAGTCAAAATCCGATATACCTGTACATATTGGGATATGTACAGGTGGTGAATTGACGTGAGGATGGAAAGAGAAAAGTAACTGATTTACGAATTAATGCGCGGTTTGCTTGGACCAGATTTTGCCGACAATAAGGGCTCCAATGACCCATACGGAAACAATACTGACCATACCGTCCGGATAAATTTTTCCCGTGGCCGTAAAACTTCCGACAAACGTAAGGTAAAGGATTCCGCTCAGGGCTAAGCTCAGCCACCAGCCCATGGGCTGGTCGGATAGCATCATGTAGGTTCCGTAAAGCAGGCCCCCTCCAAGTATTAAACCGGCTACCATGGACACAACACTACCCACGGATATAAAACCGTGAACTCCACTAATAATGGTAATCAATCCGAGTAAACAAACGTGCCAGGCCATTTTTTCAATCACTGCGAACACTCCTTTAAGAGGGCATACAACTCATGGTTAGATTTCAAAAGCCACGTATCCGTGAATCATGAACATTACGTTAAACGTGGACAGTTCCAGAAAATCATTTAGAAATTATACAATCGTAATCGTAGCCAAGAATAACCACAGGAGAGGTGAATTTCAATTACTCAGTAGGCTCCCCGCCCACTTAGAACAGCCGGAATCGTCTTTAACAGGATTTTTGTATCCATCAGGAGGGTCCAGTTTTCCAGGTAATACACGTCGAGTAAAGCCCGTTCCTTCATAGTGAGTTCATTTCGTCCCGATACCTGCCAGAGTCCGGTGAGACCCGGCTTGCCGTCCAGCCGCCGCCGGTGCCACTCCTCGTAATAATCCTCCTCTTCGGTCGCGGGGGGACGCGGTCCCACGAGACTCATATCACCCTTGATAACATTGATTAACTGGGGCAGTTCATCCAGTGAAAAGCGCCTCAACCATTTTCCGACTTCGGTAATTCGTGGATCGTCAGGGACTTTGTAGGTAAATTCGTCCGTGTCCAGCTCGACCGCGTCATCATAGATGACGTCTTCCTTTTCTTCGTCGGCGCCCTCGTACATGGTTCGAAATTTATAAATCTCGAAGGTGTCGTCGCGCCCCCGGTAGCGATCGTCGGTATATATGGCCGGACCTTCGGAGTTTAGTTTTATGGCGCATGAGATGGCTACCATGAAGGGGAGACTCAGGAAAAGCACAACCGTTCCTCCAACGATATCAATCCCCCGTTTGCAGAAGCGCTGGAGCCCGCGGAAGGGAGTTTTCTTAAAATCCACGATGGGGTATTCCTCGTAGTGTCCGCCGGAAACTTTCTCGGCCACGATGTCGAACAGCTCCGATAGAATTTTTACACCAATGCCCTTGTCGCGAGCCCGATCCAGAAGATCAAACAGGCGATCCTCCTCAATGTTGGAAATGGAAATAAACAGGGTATCGGGGCCGGGGTTTCCCACGACCTTTTCTAATTCATTCAATTCGCCGAGTACCGGATAGGGAAAATCGTCGGGGGCGTTATCATCCAGAAAACCCACGATGTCAACGCGATCGCCGTACAGTTTGTCGACTTTCCGGGCGGTACGTTGACCGGCCGCGCCGGCCCCGGCAAACAGGATCCTGGGAGGGTCCTTCCGCAACCGGAGGTTAAGGATTCGGTTGTACAAAAATCGCAGAAGACAGATCAGCGGACAGCCGAGAAGGAAGGATAATCCCAGGGTAAGCCGACTGAGGTGATGGGCCACGAGAAACGTGGTTCCAAAAAGGGCCATGGAAATAGCAATAAAAAACGTGGTACCGGTTTGGATAAATGTTTTGCCGGGTTTTACGGGGAGACTCGGAGAATAGTCCCCACGAAGGTACCCCACCAGCCAGAAACAACCCACGAGCAGTGCCCCGAACACCCAGACGGGTCGGGGGACTTCTCCCGTACCAATGCCAAACCGGCCGTGGATAATTAGCAAGAACAGCCCGGATATAACGATGCCGTCACTGAGCCATTTCAGGGTGTAATACCGCTGGGAATGCTTGAGGAATTCCATGCGAACGCTCCGTTTGAGGGATTGTAACAGAATATCGTGTTGAAGGTCGGTAGGCCAATTCTTTCGATTGTGAAATTATTCACGGCCATTTTCAGTAATAGGAGGTTCGAATTGTACCGGTGAAAACTTTTCCTTTGTGTATTAATCTACCTCGTGTTAAGACTTCGTAAGTTTGTTGTACCGGGGACGAATAACGGTGAAATCTTTGTAGCGTGTTTGTTCGAAATAAGGTTCGGAAAAGAGGGAACGGGGAATGTAATAATTTCTTCCCTGATAAGTGTACGGGAAATCATTCACAAAGACATTCCAGTACAATTGCTTGTTTTTGTTTTTCAAAATCATGATTTCAATTTGAGGAAATTGATTGGTATTTAGTTTGGAAAGAGCCCGCTTTGAATTGGTTGAAGTGAATACGGATTCCAGAACGGTCAACCGTTGTTTGAATAACCCCGCAGGGTGGGAATAGAGCGCGTTTGAGGAGATGAAACTGCGAAGTGGGCGGTGGGCAAATACGCTCCACACATTGGTCAGGATCACACAATTCGGGGAACAGGGTAGGGAATCAACGACAGCGAGGACCTGTTGGCGCGGATTGGCATGTAATGCTTTTTGGTATTTTTTCGACCTGTGAAAATCCACCAACCAGCTTTGTACAAAAAACACCCAACCTATTAAAAATAAGATGGATACTTTATGTGCGGAAAATAGATGACTCCACCGCCTGTAAACGTAAAAACAGGAGAGTACAAACGAAACCAACAATAGATCGTGAAGTAAATACCAGGATTTATGGTATAAATTAGGCGTTCCGGTGAAAAAACCGAAGAAGCCTAACAGCGTCCAAATGTAGACGGATATACAGAAGAATCCGAGTGCTTTCTCCAGGGTTTTTTCCCATAGGAAAAATAGGCCCATGAATCCCACTAATAATATGATGCCTTTCCAGTTGAATTCTAAATAGGGGAAGGGGAATTTAGCCAGCCCGGGACGAAACCACCAGTTTTTATATGATTCCATACCACGCCTGAAAAATGACAAGAATAGGGGAGCCCAGTAAATAGCCGATAGTAACGCTGTCCCCGATAGGATTTTAAAGCGGTGTGTAAAGAATTGGGTCCGGAATTGAAATACGGGAATAATTATGAGGTAGATTAATCCTATGAAAAAGGGGTAATAATGTGTGCAGAAGAGCACTGCTCCAATGAGGGATCCGACTGTACAAAACGTCCAATCACGACCGGCTGGCTTTTGTTGGGAGACGTCTTCCACGTAGTAGAGCCACCAGGGGACAAACAGCGTGAAACTCAAAAATTCGTAGGGTTTTAAGAAAAATTCATAGGAAGTGAGACCGACGACGGCAAATGTTATAAACACGGCCTGCGTCGAAGGTACGATTTTCTTCCATAGGCCGTAAAGCAGGAAAGGAGCAAGTAAACCGACGTGTACCAGACCCACATTGCGCATGATGTGAGTGGAGATACCCGTAAAATGCGACAATCGACCGAGGATGTAAAAGTACAACGGTGGATAATAAGCGGGCAAATTCGTGTAAAAATAATCCGTTAATTTCCACGAATGTGCATATTGTTGGATGGAGGCAGTGATATAAAGTGCGTCGCCCGAATTCCCGTTGATCCCGTAATCAAGTGGATGGAGCATAAAGAACAGGGTTGTGGAAAAGAATACACTCAACATCAGGATAACAAGCAGGTTGCGCTCCTGTTTGTACCGGCCGGGGAGAAATACTGGAATCAGCAAGCAGGCAAATAAAATCGCCATAAGAACGCAGAGAAACACTGAAAAATAGGGTTGAGACCAAATGTAGGCGGGGAAAAGTGAGATCAAGAACATCAATATATAAGCGATTACCGTTGAACCGATGATCCCGCCAAACCAGTTTGCTTTCAAGGCGATGTTCATAACTTGTTAATCAACTCAATTTTTTGTTCGTAGTCAAAATTTGCCAGGGATGTAATTGTGGATGCAATCGCGGTGATAAAATAAACACGGGATGTTCTATTTGAAGCTACGTCATATTATGAATTTCAAAGCACACTTTGAAGTTCGTGGAAAACGGTTTCGACCGTGATGGATTCCATGCAGTCCAGCGGCTGATCCGGAGATTCAAATCCAAGGTACATGTAACCGCACCGGTCGTCCTCGGACTTGATCGGGTACACGTGTTTTCCAATCGGGCCCCAGCGCTCGGGGAAGGAGGGGCCGTGCAGGGATACCGTGGGTACGTCCAGTACTGCCGATAGGTGGGCGATGCCGGTGTCGACGCTGACCGTGGCCCGGGATTGTGTTAACAGGTGACCGGTTTCGACAAGGGACAACTCACCGGCAACACTGTGAACACGACCGGAGTCCATGCGGTTTATAAGTCCACCCGTGGATTCTCGATCCGCTTTACTCCCCGTGATTACGACGTCCAGATCCTGACTGACAACCCAATCGGCCAGCTTCACCCAGCGATCCGCCGGCCATTGCTTCAAGTCCGACCGGAGTCCTCCGGGCCAGGGATGGAATACCACGAATTCATTGGACGTGGGGGAGAGCCGTTTCGGGTTTTCGATATCGGGAAGTTCGATTGAGGGATCGGACCGGGATTCCACGCCGAGTTCGGACACGAGTCGTCGAAAATTCTCAATCTCGTGAACGTCCGGGGAATGTCTTACCGTGCGATCGTAGGTGTAGTGACGATACTGGTCCTTTGTTTCAAATCCGACCGTGAAATCCGCTCCCGATCCCCAGGAAAGGAGGGCGTCGATTCGGGGCCACTGTCCAAAATCAATCAGTACGTCAAAATCATGTTCCCTGAGGATATTGATGGATTTAAATGGATTTGTGACAGGAAGCTGAATAACTCGATCCGACCCCGCTGTACATCGTGCGATTTCGTGGTTACTACCCCCGGTGAAAAACAGTATTTCTGCTTCCGAATACTGTTGTTTAAGGTCCTTTATCACTCCCGAGAGAAGTATGGTATCCCCGATGGCATTGGTACGTAACAATGCAATTGAACTGATTTTCTCCGGTAGGGGACGGGGGTTGTGGATCAATCCAAGACTCCTCAACAGGGGTATTCCCAACCCCTTGTCCATGACCCGTAAAAGGGAACTACCACGCTCGGTGGTTGTATTATTTCCCATCGTTCGTAACACCATCGTGAAGTAATTTTTCGTAAATTGCTTTCGTGTTGTTGTACATATTCTCCAGCGTGAAATTATTCATACAGTGCTCGCGCAGGTCCCGTCCAATTTCGCGCCGTTTTTGGCCATCCATCGACATGATGGTTTTTAAGGCGGTTGCCAATTCCGATATATTCCCGGGTTCGTACATCCAGCCGAATTTCCCGTGGTTAAGATATTCCGGGGTTCCACCCACGTCTGTGGCAATGACCGGAATCCCCGAAAATCCGGCCTCCAGTATCACGAGTGGACCGGATTCGGAGTACGAAGGGTGAATCAAACAGTCGATATCGGAGAGTATACCGGGGATGTCTTCACGGTAGCCGAGAAAATGAACCACTTCTTCGAGGTTGTATTCATTCACTTTCTTGCGCAATGGTCGTTCATTGTCACCTTCCCCGACAAAGAGATGATGCCAGTTGTCGATACCGCTGGTTTTGTGGATTCTGTCCATGGCCTCAAGCACGTCTCCCTGGCCCTTTAGAATTTCGAGCCGTCCAATCGTCGCCGTGAGAAACTCATCCTCCAATCCAAGTTCACCTCGTATGGTTCCGTCGGAATGATCGAGGAAGGGATCGGGATCGATTCCCCGGTGAACGACGGATACATTGGAGGGTAACGAACCGTTTTTTGAATAAATTCCTGCAACGGTCGGTGAAGTGGCAATAAGGTGATCGAATGCATAACGGTACACGTTTCGCATGATCCATTCGGCCAGGCTACCCCACCATTCCCCGTCGATATGACAGACCATGGGGACCGAGTGGTACCATTTTCCGAGGATAGCGATCGTCCGGCTTAGGTTTTCATTGGGTTGAAGCAGATCCGCGTTTAGATTGTCGAGCACGTCGGCCAGTTTGCGTCCCGCTTTAAAACAGCGGAGGAACGTGTTTATGGGACGTGTGGGAGGCATAAATAGATTCTGGCGTTTAAAACGGTCAGGTTGCTGCAAAATGGGTTCCACTTTGACCTCGAGGTTGCGCTGGCGGGCTTCGTCGGTGAGCTCATTTTCAAATGAGGACAGGAGAACCGGGGCGAATCCGTCTTGCTGGAGCTTTTCCATAATTGATAGTCGCGCAAGTTGTCCCCCGCCCACTTTGCCTTCGCT
>JBDGPJ010000016.1:0-5706 GCA_042219695.1 bacterium | reverse complement strand
CGTGGTCGAGCAGAACGAGTCGAGGTGATTCGGACATATCGGTTAATTCGCCCCGATACCGAACATGGAATCGTAGCGATCCTGCAGGGAGTTCCACCTGTATCGATCCGGAAGAGGATCCTCCGTCCAGTCCCCCTCTAAAATACGTTGAACGTATTCTTCGGGACGATCGCTTACGTTACTTACCAAATGGGGGATTTCCCCGACCGGGGAAGCTATAACGGGTAATTTTGAGGCAAGCGCTTCCAGAATCACGTTGGGGAGACCTTCCGTTCGAGAGGGGTGAATGAGTAGGTCCGCCGCGTGATAATATTGGGGCATTCGATTCCGATCGACTCGACCGGTTACCTGTACACGATTGGTATCAAGGGCTTTGAAATCCCGGTAGTAGGGACCCTGTCCCACGATACAAAACGATATCCGATCGCTGTTGTTCAATACCTGACGAACGATAGACAACAGGCGGTCCGCTCCTTTTTGATAGTTCAGCCTACCTACAAACAAGACAATTTTTTCCTTCGCTGGAAGTCCCAGATTATTTCGCAGCGAACTTGGATTACCAAGGGAGGGATCGGAAAATAAAGAAAAATCAAACGGCTGGGGCAAAATTGTAACCTTCGACTCATTATAGCCCCTTGCAATAAGTATTTCTTTCAAGGATTGACCAACCGGCAGTAATACGTCGGCGTAATGGAAGGTTGCGGTTGAAAATCCCGTGTGCAAGATCCATTTTTTGAGGGAGGGGATAACACCTTCCACCGCCTTGTGTTCCCGATAGGGATCTCCCGTAACACGGATAAAACTTTTTGCACCGGTAATGAAACCGGCGAGTGAGGTAACAAGTCCGAGCTGATGCGGTTTATTTACGTTAATGAGCCCATCCAGATTATGGGAATGCACGGTCGATATGAAGTATTTCAGTGTAGAGATAAAATTTCGTGGATCCAGGTTCGACGAAGTATAGCGGATGATGTCATAGTAATCCTTGAAATCACCCGTAGCCTCGTCTTCGTGAATGACCAGGGATAGATCCAATTGATTTCCCACGATTCGACCGAGATTTTGAACCACCCGCTTTGAGTTGGGACTGAGTTGCTCCCCGGCTATCACTCCAAGACGATTCATATTCATGGGGACTTTCGTTCGTACCCGTGCTTTTCAAGTTCGGCGTTGGCAACCTCAGTGATTGTTTCGATTTGACTGGCCGATAACCTCCGGAAACTCTCCGGATTCAGGTTTTCAATGGAACGATTTTTATTATGAATGGACCATTGCCGGGACACATCAAAATCATCGGGAGTTGGTAAGTTTAGGAAGTCAAACACCTGTTCCACGGTTTGTAAGGGATGTTCGGTGAGGTCCTCGTAATAAATTAGTAAGGTACGCTGGAGATTATCGTGATGATTTTTAAAAACCCGGTTGGATTCGATCCATTGTCGAGCGCATAACTCGATGGGATATTGTGACTGGTACTCCGGATTATTCCAGTGTTGCAGGCGGGCCTTTCGTTGAATACCCTCCGCCACGGCGTAGCCATTGCGAATGATGTGGATAAAGAACGAGGGGGAAAAATGATGCTGTAAAAAGGGAAGACGAAGAACGTTGGACACGGATTTTTCCACGTAATTGTCACAGTTCGAGGAAAGCCAGAGGGACCACTGTCTTTTGATCGTTTTTGCCCTTTGCTTGGGTTCGAGCGATTTATCAAGGTGAAGCTTCCCCCGGCATTTGTACCACATCCGGGGCCAACCATATTGTTCGGGATAGGGGAGTAAGTCGGTCAGTAATGCTCCCTCATCCGGTAATCCCGCAACGGAAGGGTGAAATTCAATGATTCGTGATAGAAGGGTGGTTCCCGAATTGTAGCACCCGGTCACGAATATCCAGCGGTCCGGGTCCGGAACCGACCCAAGCGTGGATCCGATTTTTCTGACGAATTGTTGCTGACCGAGTTTTCGACGTAGCCGTCGTAAGAAATGGGAAAAATTCAAACGGACAGTCCTTAAGCTAAAATTGTTGATAGTATTACACGAAATTGAACAAAAAGCCGGGTTCGGATTGTTGAATCGGTACCTAAAGATTATAAATAATTTTAACCGAAAAACATTCGTACAAGACCGGATGTTAAGAAGGAGTATAAATGGACACGGAAAATAACTCCAAGCTTCGTTTTGGGGTAACGGGATTACAATCGGGACTGGAGCGATGGCAGGTTAAGTGCCTGGACAAGCTCCGTGAAATACCGCGGGTGGCTCTGGAACTGTACCTTCAACCTGAAACAGAAGTAGCTGAATCCCATCACCGGTGGGGGGATTATCGTAATCAGCGTTCAAAGCGGGGATTATATTGGCTGGCGGAGCAATACGGGAGAACCCCGGAGGCTCGAAGCGTTTTGCCACTCCCCGAGTACGTACAATTAAAGGGCTCGGCCAACTACTCAGTCCGGTTTTCCCCAAGTTCACCGGAGACTCGGTGGACGGTTTCGCCAGGTATATTGAACCAGTATTCACTTGATTTCATTTTGGACTTAGGAGAAATACCACCAGGTGAGGAAATCGTAACCATTCCGGAGTATGGGGTATGGACGCTGGGATTCGGTGACGATCCGCTCGACTACGGAACCGTTCAGTCATTTTGGGACGTTTACAATAACCGGTCAGTTACACGCGCCCGCCTGGTAAAAGTGTTAGGTAATAGTAAGGGAGTGGTTATGCGTGAAGGGTCCTTCGGAACGGTTTCTTATTCATATGAACGTACAACCGCCGATCCACTTATGCTGGGAGCTCACTGGCCTGCTCAGGTCTGCCGGGGAATACTTTCGGAAGAACAGAAATATATATCCGGGAACGATAACCAGGTACAGCTTACGAATACCCCCGCGCCGACGAATCGTGAGTTTGTAGGAGGGATCACTCAGCAAGCCAAAAATTTAACTAGAAAAATTGCCAGGGTTTTCACCGAGCAAGAGGAATGGGCGGTCGGAGTATTGGATTGTTCAGTGGGAAAATTGTTGGAGAGTACCAATTGTACCGAGCCCGAATGGTTAGAAAATGATCATGGTGATGAGTTTCGAGCTGATCCATTCGGGAAACGGTACAACGGGACGAGGTACATGCTGTACGAGGAGTTTTTGCCAAAGGAAGAACGGGGGATTATTCGTCGATGCAAAATTGATTCAAACGGAGGTTCAATCAGCTTCGTCGATCATCGTGACGTTTTCACCGAACCCGGTCATTGGTCCTACCCGTATGTGTACGAGTATGACGGTGAAATCTACTGTTTTCCTCAAAAATCGGATTCCCCGGGGGTGGACGTGTACAAAGCTCGTACGTTCCCGGATTCCTGGCAGTACGTGACCACCATCATTGAACCGTTCCCGGCCGTGGATCCGACCGTGTTTGAGTACGATGACCGGTTATGGCTGGCGTGCACACCCCAGGGAACCTGGAGCAACACAAGTCTATACCTCTTTTGGTCGAGGGAAATCACTGGTCCCTGGAAAAGCCACGAATTAAACCCCGTGAAGATGGACATTACTTCATCCCGGCCGGGGGGATCACCGTTTCAATACGGAGGAACGTTATTCCGGCCCGCCCAGGATTGTGCCGGGGGATACGGTCGACGTTTGTCCATCAATCGAGTCGTTGAGCTTACTCCGATCAAATTTTACGAGCAAGTTGAACGGACAATAGAACCGAATTCGAAATCCAGCTTCCCGGAGGGATTTCATACCATTACTGGTTTGGATGGTAAAACCTACGTGGACGGAAAACGATTTCGAACAAGTTGGAGACAAAGCTGGAAACAGGTAAAAAACATCATCGAAGTCAGGAGATAAATCGAAATATTATTTGGTTGCTTTTATGGAGTAGAAGGCGGGGAATAGTCCGAACAAACTCTTTTTTGAATAATTTCTTATTGGAGAAATCGAGACGGATTCAAAGAAATTTGTGAATAATTTCCGGTAAAAGGTCCTCGAGCGGTAGAAAACATCTGTAATTCCATATTTGTAATAAGCTGAAATTTTTTCTCCCATGGAATCGGATTGATCCCAGTTGGGTTCAAGTCCCATTAAGGTACAAATCGCTATAAACGGTTTTCTCACTGGATTCTTGGGGAGCCAGTGAACGATGGGCATTAAAAGGTGGGGTTCAAAAAACTGTTCCCGGGCCGGTAAAAGATGAAAATGATTCCCTCCATGTTTTGATACACGGGCAAGCTCCGGAAGAATAGTGTCCGGGTCTTTTACGTGTTCAAAAACTTGGTTTGAGAAAATGAGGTCAAATTTTCCCGATTCAAAAGGGAGTGATCCGGGGTCTTCGAGTGAGACAAGACAAGAAGGTTCGCCCCCGGTTTCTCGGAGATATTTTTGGCCGTGTGCAATATAATCCGACGATATATCCACACCCTTGGCTTTATAGCCCTGTTTCCTTAACCAGATAACGGCTTTGCCTCTTCCACAGCCGAAATCAAGAATTGATAAATCTTCATTCCGATTTTGATCGTGGGATTGGATGAAATTAAGAATACGATCATTACCGGGAAATTCAGATATCGAGGTTATTGGTTCTTGCTTATCCTTCATCGGGGTATTGCCCCCTCAAACGGCGACATAATTATTTATTCTCGAGAATGAAATTAGGACATGAAAGTACATTTCAACCACATAAAAAACTACGTAGGGCAAGATTAACAAGGAGAACTCTTATGTCCGAGACCTATTTATGAATCTCTGGGATTTAATTAAGCAGATTGAAGTCAAGGCCCACTTTATTTTGGAACTAAAATTCCGAAAAAAGTTACGTTCACAGTAGCCTATTTCAGGGATCAATCGTTTAGAGGGGAAATAAGGAGTTTACGGATTTTGTTCAATCATGCTGATGATTTCGTTTTTCTGCAAGTACAATCCACTCTTTCCCCATTTCTTCCAAAAGGGGGAGTTTCCGGAGTAGTTGCTCCGTAACGGAAAAGACAGTCGTCCATATGGATGTCAGAGTATGCAATCCAAGTCGTTCCATTATTTTGAAGGGAATCCAGAACGAATGATGAAAAAACATTGTTGTCGTAGTTTTTTGTAAGCGAAATCCATTATCGGTTAGATGTGAGTCGATTTTATCCTTTGAATAGTAACTACGCTCCCATTGTAAGTCACTTGCAAACAAGCCCGTTAATGATCCAAATCGTTTGTTGTGTAACGTAAGTAGAATTTTCCCTCCTGGCTTGAGAACTCGATGAAACTCTTTTAAGAAGGGGGATGGATCCTGGACGTATTCGAGTAGTCCAATAGCCGTTACGATATCAAACGTCTGATCTCGAAATCCCAGTTTGCATCCATCCATGGCCAACACATTTAAATTTTCAATGTTTCGAGCGTTTAACCGCCCCTCCCTGAGCATGTTCTTTGAAAAATCCACTCCAACGGCACGTTGCGCCGAACCTCGATTAAGGAATCGCCGGGCGTACTGTCCCGTCCCGGTACCGACATCGAGAACGGTCTTGTTTGAAATATTGTTTCCGGGAACTATGGTAACGGTTTACGTAACGTTCGGCGTTTTGATTATATTGCTTCCGAACGAGTTCACCGGAGTTATAATTATTATTTGGAGTATTCAACGTTCATGACCACCCAAAAATGGATGTTTATGAGGATCCGAAATGTTAGCAATAGATAATATTGACTGAAATCCCGGATGTGCACAATGATTC
>JBDGPJ010000159.1:0-3532 GCA_042219695.1 bacterium | reverse complement strand
TTTGTGGAAGGACAAACCCTGTTAAGCGTCCGGGAAGGAAACCTGCGCCAGAAGACGGTGTTTAACGTTGAAGTTCTGCAGTCCGGAGTCGATTCCTTCCAGTTGTCCATACCGGAGGGGATGGACCTGCTCTCGATTCAACCGAAAAAAGACGTGGAATGGAAGGTCAAATCCAGTCAAGGGCGTAAGGTCGTGGATCTCCAGCTTGCCTATCCTCTCACCGAGTCCAAGCAGTTCATCGTCGAAACGGATTATGACATGAAAAACGTTTCCGGGACAGTTACGCTCGGTCACGTCGGTATACAACCGGCCAACCGAATCACCGGGCATCTGGCTATCAGTTCAGAGGCAAACGTCGAAGTGAAGCCTTCCCCTTCGGAAGGATTGGTTCGAGTCGATCCGTCCGAGTTACCCGAAGCGTTAGGAGGAAATACCTCAAAGCCCATTTTGCATGCCTTTAAGTACGTTTCACTACCTTATGAGCTTGGACTTGAGGTGAAGCGACATAAAGACGTGGCCGTACTAACAACCACCGCCGACCGTGCCGACGTGATGACGGTTACCACGGGAGAACAGGAAGTAACTCGTGTACAATTCCAAGTAAAAAATACCCTTAGACAGTATCTCGAAGTGTCGCTTCCTGAAGGTGCGAAGTTATGGTCGACAATGACGAATGGTCGTCCGGTGAAACCCGGGAAGGGAAAAGGAGAAAATAGTATACTGGTACCGCTGGTGAAATCCGGTGACGGTGACGGGAGTTTTCCCGTGGAAATTATTTATTATCGCAAGCGCGATCAATCCGATTGGTTTGGTGTGTTTCGACAGCAACTACCGGGAGTGGACATTCCAGTCAGTTCCCTCAACTGGGAAGTATACGTACCGCGAAAATGGCACCCGGTTTGGGTGAGCGGGGACTTCGAAACGGGGGGATCGGGGACCCGGTTTCAAAATGTTAAATCCACCGGCCAGACAAATCGTGCTCGTGGTCTCGGACAGTCCAATTTGCGCCGTGAATCGGGGGGCCGGGCTTCCGGAATGTTGCCCGTGAAAATTGATATTCCTCGGCGGGGTCGACTCACGTTTCTGGAAAAAACTTACTACGATCCCGAGGAACCGTCTCCGTCGTTTGGAATCTGGTATGGAACGGAACGCATTGCGACCGGGTTTCGTATTGTCATTTGGGGACTTGGGTTTCTTCTGGCCCTCTTCTCAATAAATCGAACAGCCGAAAAATTACGCCGGGGAGACGGATTATTACCCGAACCGACCGGATATGTCTATACCGTTGCAGGTGTTGTAGTACTCTTTTTCGTGAATTCTTACGTGGGTGGATTATGGTATGCTCTGTTTTTTGGACTGTTCTTTGGAGGTGTACTGGGAGGTCCTTACATCTGGTTATCCCGTGAATCGGTCGAGCAATCAGGACGCGCTACTTCAACCCGGACGAAATCTCAGGGGGATGGGAAATCGGGATCCCCGGAAGACGACTCCACGGGTTAAGGCGATGTCGTAAATTGTTCACTTCGAATCATTTTTGAATGGTTTCATTAACTGAAGTCCCTTTCCCATAATTTTGTTGAAACCATGAGAATCCCTGTGGAACTTCCTTATATTCACCTCTTTGAAGGGGGCGGGAAGAGAATACTTCACCTTTTGGGAGTATAACGGGGATTGGTACGAAAGATATTGCCACAACCATACAATGAGTTTTTGAAATTTATGGCAATTTACTGATCCTGAACGCACTTCAAATTACACACTTACCGGGAAATCAATATGGCCAATACTGAGTTAATCTCCAGGGAAGATGTCGTAGCACAATGGAATCGTTACGTACAATCAACGGTTCAACTAGCCTGGACTCGATTCTCCCGGTTTCCGCCGAATTCCGGTCCAAGCCTGGCCGAGTCCCTTGGTATAAAACCGGGGGAGCGAATCCTCGAAATTGGTAGTGGATTGGGAATCTTTTCAAGCCGATTAAACAACAGTAATATTCCCGTAACAATAGTCGGTATTGAACCGAATGAGGCTTACCTTGATTATGAGTTACCGGATTGTTTGCAAGCGACCAATCGAGTTTCGGAAGTTTGCGGAGACGGTTTTACTCTACCCTTTACTGCCGATAGCTTTGACCGTGTTATTGCCCACGCCGTCGTAACACTTTTTCCAGAGCGTGAATGGCAAAATTTGCCCGAGGAAGTTAAACGTATACTGGATAAGGACGGATGTGTTTCTCATCTGGATAATATTAATAATGAATCGTGGTATCCCGAGTACCTCCGGCTGACCGGTACTGATCGTCGAACCCAGTTTGAGTCTCTGTTGGAGGAAACACACGAAAATCTACAGACCGGATACGCTCAAGACGCACATGATTTAACCGAACAACTCGAGAACGTGGGATTCAATCCAACAACCGTGGACACCTATTCAAAGGTTCTCCGGTTATCCGAATCGCGGTGGGAAGATCGACAGGTTCGGGAACTTTTGACCCTGCGACACCGCGCGGAGCTCGATCGGCTCAGTCGATTTACGAATCTTCTTGAAGCTTTAAACCGAAACAAACCGGATACAATGGAATTACTCGACCGATGTCGGGAGGATTTTGATCAATTACACGAACGTCGACTACGGGCATTTCAGGATGACCGGGAGTTGGGTTGGGATTCCTGTACCACTCTTGTTGTAACCGGTGAATTTTCACCGTAATTTTCCACACCGAATACTGAGACCGAATGGTTTTTTTCTGTTTATTCCAAATTATGTAGTCAGTCCAAAAAAATGCTAAAACGTATTGTCCCTTTCGAATATGACTGCCAGTTTTAAAGAATTTTGTCCATAGTTATTGGTGGAATTTGGTTTTTTTGAGTCCGTTTGGTGTCGAAGGTTTTAATATGTTTTGTGCAGGTGACTTCAAGAATTCCGGGCATCGTTTTCAATTGGTTGTTTAGATAGACTATAATAATAAAGACCGTTGGAAGTTACTCAAATATTTTGTTCTCATTCACGTTTTGTTCGTGAATCATACTTACTATGAACAGGGTGAGTTCACATGTGGTCAGCAAGGAAAACGTTTATTGTGGGCAGTTTTGCGGCGGGAATTGTGGCGGGGACCTGTTTGATTTTTTCCGCTACGGAGCCCGAATCGTCCCAACCGGATCAGGCAAATGATCGAGAACCATCGCCCCTTAACATTAACCAAGCCACTGCGGATGAGTTTACCGTTTTACCCGGGATTGGTCCGACCACCGCTCAACGCATCGCGGATTACCGCCAACAGCACGGGACCTTCCAGTCGCTTGATGAATTGACCGATGTAACCGGAATCGGGGACCATACGTTCTCACGAATTCAATCGATGATAACTCTTTAAGTAAGAGTGTCCCTTTCCTATTTTTCCTGATAGCAAAGCAGGCAAACGGGATTCAAACGACTTGTTCTAATTATAAGCTCGGTCAAACATCATTTTTCCGATAAAGGGAGCTGGGGTTTGTTCTTTTCCTCGATTGAACATAACGTCACGGCGGTTCCC
>JBDGPJ010000158.1:14146-14552 GCA_042219695.1 bacterium | reverse complement strand
TGCTATCAAGGCGAGCATCCATAGTGTAATGACCAGTACCGAACCTGATTTTTCCCTAACTTCCAACGAACACACCACTTCCTTACCGAATTTCGATCATCGAATGTATGAAATAAAAATTTTGATTTGAAATTGTACAGAATAGGTGTGTGTGTGTGTGTCAAGGAATAATTTATCGACAGTTGCAAAAAATCAGATGATGTTCAGCTAAATTTATTTTATGATTGGGATACTATGAAACCAAAAACTGTTGCTTTCAGGTCCTTTCTGATTCTGTCGGCCGTGCTCGGGCTCTTCGTTTTCGAGGTGAATGGTGGAATTGCTTCCCCGGGAACCGTTACTCACGATACCGGTGCCGTTAACGTTTCCAGTCGCTTGACCGAAGCATGGAAGGCCTACCGCGAGG
>JBDGPJ010000158.1:11774-14136 GCA_042219695.1 bacterium | reverse complement strand
CACTGTCCATTATGAAGCCTCTTCGTAACCGGTCACGGTATTCCCGGGAAGTCGCTTATATCCTCGGACTCTTACACTACGAAAACGACAATTACAAAAAGGCTTATAAATATTATCACCGGGCCTACAAACAGACTGACAACCCGGCAAAGCTGGATGATTTGGAACAGCGTATGAAACGGATAAAAGGACTTCTATCACTAAACCTGTCAAAAACCCGGTTTCGACATTTTGATATCTTTGTTCCTTCCGACGTACATTTGAAAGCTGCCAGCTTAAACCATTTTTTGAAACGGGCTTACATGTTAGTCGGTGCCGATTTGGGGATACGGCCCGATCGCCGTTTTTCGGTTTTGATCTACAAACCGGGGGACTTCCGGAGAGTCGTCGGTGCCCCCGTGTGGAGTGGCGGGGTTTTTGACGGAAAAATACACTTAAAATATGAAAAAGGAGGAAATCCTCCCTATTCCAAACGCACAATAACTCATGAATACACCCACGCACTTGCTTATTACATGGGAACGGACAACATCCCATTGTGGCTAAATGAGGGACTGGCAACCTACATGGAACATCGCCATCATAACCTCGATTATCATTACCGTGCTTTGAAAAAATACCCCCCCGATAAAACGATACGTTCTCTTCACGACGTCAGCCGGTTATTCCGTCAAAAAGACGATTCACGAAAAATTCGATTGGCTTATGAGTATAGTTACTCCATGATCGATTTCTGGCAGGAAAAGTACGGACTTCTCCAGCTACGACGCCTCCTCGAGGAAACGGGTAAAAAAGCTTCTTTTGAAGATGCTTTACATGAGGTGGCATTACTCAGCTCACAAAATTTTCGGTACCGCTGGGAAGACTGGGTTAATCACAACCTTATGCGATGAGCAACGTCCAGCTTTCCTTGCTCGGTGCTTCGTCCACGATTACCCCTCCCGGGGATTCCACCGCTTCCCTACACATTGAATGGCCCGGTGGCTCCTGGTTGGTGGATTGCAGTGGTAATGTGCCGGATGCACTCCGAGAATTTGACATCGATTATCGTGAATTAAACGGTATTGTATTTACCCACAGTCACCCGGATCATACTTACGGCTTGCCCTTCCTCTCCCACGCTTTTTACAGCTCACATCATTCCATCGACGTCATGGCCCCTCCCGAAACTCTGCCACGATTAAAAGACGCTCTGGAGGCCTACGATCTCAGGGAACCCGATCGATACCTTGAATGCTCATTTGAGGAAATATCGGAGAGTGAACAACACACGTTGTATTCCGGCCCGGAGTTACAAATCCGATCTTTTCCCAACAACCACTCCCGTCCGGGGATTGGTCTCAAATTATCCACGAATGACCAGGAGTTCTTGTTTTCCGGGGACACCGATCTCTGTGGTAATATCCGCAAACTGGGACACGGAACCGATGTGTTGATTCATGATTGCCAGACGACACACGGTTACAAGCGTTACTTCGAGGGCAGTCATACTTCGGCACTCGAACTGGGAAAACTGGCCAGTAATTTACAAATTAATACTCTCGTTCCGTTCCATTACAACACCACGGAATTTCCACCAAGCTGGCAGGACATCGCTAGAGAAATACGTGAATATTACCGGGGAACGATCGTAAAACCCACCCGGGGAATGGCACTTCACTTATAAGGAATATAACCGCTAGACCTGCAACATGGAGTTCCTCACTTGTGTATTCTTCTATCACTCTTTAAAACAGGTGTGATCTGGACTATAAAAACAATAATCTCAATCGATCATTAATAACTTGGACTTCTGGAAAGTGAGTGAACTGAACAAATTCGCCTCCTTATCGAACCTTTTATGAACTGAGAAGGATGAAATCAGGTTCAACAAAGTACTTTATTGAATTAACTGATTTCCCCCTTTGAATAAACCCGGAAGAGAAAACTCTACCTGATAGCTTTGTTCATTTTCTTCTTAGTTGTGGTACAAAACTCACCATATTTGCTGCTTCTTTTCTTCAGAGAAAACTAATTCCCCGAGGCAGGGTCTTTTGAACAAATGAACGGAACATGAAAAAATTCTCCGAATCATTTTACGTAAGCCGGGAAATCGCTTCCGAAATGTCTTCTTCGCCAAATACGGCCGAACCGGCCACAAACCAGTCGGCACCGGCCTCTCGGGCAACGTTTATCGACTCCTGATTGATTCCCCCATCCACTTCTACGGGGATCCCCCACTCGGAGAGAGTTTCAATTTTCTCACATTGATCGGTTCGAAAGGATTGTCCGCCAAATCCGGGCTGTACCGTCATGACCACCACAAAATCAACAATCTCACGGTACGGCTCAATTGCTTCAACCTTCGTATCGGGATTCAATG
>JBDGPJ010000158.1:8208-11764 GCA_042219695.1 bacterium | reverse complement strand
CCCCAGTTTGCAGTCGTGCTCGTGACAGGCAGAAGCAAGTTCACCTA
This sequence comes from bacterium, assembly GCA_042219695.1. Taxonomy (GTDB): domain Bacteria; phylum T1Sed10-126; class T1Sed10-126; order T1Sed10-126; family JBDGPJ01; genus JBDGPJ01. The sequence goes on along the minus strand of JBDGPJ010000158.1, from coordinate 11,717 downwards.
CGGCAGGATCGACTTCTACGTGAACCGATATCCAGTCGGGGTCTTGTTCCAATATGGGATTAACGTAGCGATCCGGTTCGGAAATCATCAGATGAGCATCAAACCGTAAATCAGGATAAGACCTGCGCAAGGCCTCAATCACCGGTGGACCAAATGAAATATTGGGCACAAAATGACCATCCATGACATCCAGGTGTAACCGTTCAATTCCGGCATCAATCACATCGTCTATGTCCCGGGCCAGACAGGAAAAATCGGCTGAAAGTATGGACGGAAACAGTTTCATTTTTCGGCATCTCCCAGTGAACGAATTTTGTGCATTTCACCGTTCCAATATATATAAAGACGTGCCTTGCCCTGAATGGATACAAAAGTCTCAACCTTCTTACCGGGCGAAACAACACGGTCCAGGATTAATCGGCGTCCCCTTCGATCTTTCATTTCCACCTTCAATCGACCATCAACTACGTCCAGGGGGGGATGTATTTGAACATACGTATACTTAACTGGTTTTTCTTCTTGTTCTGGTTGTTCAATATTAACCGTCAGGGACACCGGACGTCCCTTTTCAACAACGATTCCGGGAGTGGGAAACTGCTTCAAAACCTGCCGGGGACCGCTATCAGGATTTCTCCTGTACCGGATGGGTCCAACGGTAAACCCAGCTTGTTTTATCGCTTTGCGCGCCACGTTGAGGGGATGCCCTTCAACGGCGGGGACAATTTTCTTACGGGGCCATTTGCCCCGACTGATTAATACGTCAATTTGCGTTCCCCGAATCACCTTTTCCCCTTTCCTTGGTTGCTGGAGAATTACGTGATTTTTTGCACCGTCTTCCGAGTAGACACGCGCAATGTTACCGAGACCGAAAACGGAGCTGGACTTTTCGCCTTCTGAAGTGTTCTGACGGTAAAGGAAATTCCTCACCTCTAATAGTGACTTGTCTTTCAAGTTGGGGACGGTCACGTACTCAGGGCCCTGGCTAACATATAACACAAGGGAACGACTTTCTTTCATTCGTGTCCCTTCCTGAGGAATTTGCTGTATAATGGTTCCTTCCGGTGACTTCAGACTGTTCTCTTCGACAACCTCGTATTGAATTCCTCGTTCTTCAAGAATACGGCGGGCTTCTTTAAGTTGATATTCCGTAACGGAGGGAATTGTGATCGTTTCTACCGAACGAGTAATGTATAACCAGCTCATCATCACGACAAGCAGAATGATTTCGACAGCAAATACGGGAAGAGTGATCCAGGCAGGTAACTTGGCCAACCGGCGAGCAATTCCCCGGAAATAGGACATTGTCAGGCATCCATGGTGGCCTTTAAAGAGCGGGCCTGTTTAAGCCAGTAATTTTTTTCCTCTTGTTTGGATTTGGAGATTAAGCGATCGAGCGTTTTACGCGCGCCGCTGTTATTTCCTTTTTTTAATTTGAGGAGGGCCAATTGCCAGTAAGCCTCGTACACCAGGCTGTGGTCCGGGGATTCATCAATAATCTTACGAAAATAATCCCGGGCGCTATTGTATTTCTCCCGACTGAGAGCGCTGTATCCAAGGTGCAATAGAGCCGGTTCATAGAAGAAACTCTCAGGGTGATTATCAACAAGACGCTGGAACTGTTTTTGAGCCGTAAGATAGTTGCCGGCCTTGTAATGGCTTTTCCCAAGAAAAAACAGTATACGATCGGCCAGGTCAGTGTCCTTATACTTTCGGTGGAGGGATTTGAACTGCTTAATAACATTCTTGTACTTACCGGAGGCTCCAATCCGATTATATTTTGAAAAAACGGCGGAGAACTGCTGGCGGGCCTTCGCATTAGCTCCGGCCATTTGATTGTAATAGTATACTCCGCCTCCTACGCTCAAACCAATCACAAGAAGGCCCAGCACAACCCATTCAGGTTCGTTTTTTAATCTCCACAGAATTTCCTCGGAATCTATATTCAAAGTTATTACTCTCCCATGAATAATGTCGTGAGGGTATTATAACTCGACCGTCGTAACAAGTCGCGAAGACTTCAATAGGCAAGAATAATACAGAGCTCTCTACTTAACGTGAAGCAATTCCCGAAAAACGCAACTGAGGTGGTGAACTTCTCTAAGGCAAAGCAAATAATCATCCGGATAAATGACACTTTTCAACAAAACGTGGAGGGAGGTTTTTGAAAAATACTTTATAACGTTATCGAAACGACGTATTTGTACTGAAGCCCCTTATTTAAGCCTGCGTGATTCAAGTTAAACGAAATGGGACCGGACTAAAACTCGTGGATCATTTGAAAGTTCAACCGGTGATCCGAGGAATCACTGGTTACTCCGATCGGGGCCGAAAACGTTAGACTGAATCCTTTTTGGGGGCGATAAATGACTCCCGGCGACGCATACAATTCGGAGTTATCAGGTCGACCTCCGACTTCACCGTTGAGCTCGGTATTGAGGCGTAATTTTTCATCGGCCTGCCAACGCACGGCCGCATTGTACGAAAACTTGTTTTCAACATCGTTCTGCCCGTAAAACGTTCCTCCTGATCCGGCAATCCACTTCAAACGTTTATCGATCGATTGACCCATGGACCCAAATAGCCGTGCGTTAACTTTATCGGTACCTGTGGGTGGATTGCCCTTGTCATCCCCCGTAGGGAGTATAAGCTCAATTCCTCCACTCATATCGAGCGGGTTGTCCTTTTCGTCGATAAATTTAAATTTCTGCTGTATCCCAAGGTCTCCGATTCCGTTTTCACCATTTTCATAAAACTTGAGAGGAATGTTTACTCCCAGCTCAAAATTGTAAAGTACTCCGTATCGTACTTCGTAGGAAAAATCGGTTCGATCCCAGGTATCCGGTTCCGCACCCGAAATTTCCTGGTACCGATGTAATATCTCTAACTTGTTCATATCGACGAACTGGTTGTCCTCGAAATTAATGGTGTTTTTAAAGCGGGCCTCCGCTCCCGATACCGTTAAAGCAAGAACCATTGCTACAATCGTAATGGACAATATTGTTTTTTTCATCTCGTATAATCTCCTTCGACTCGTTTTATTCCGTTATCTTCAAGCACGTCATGGATTTCTTCCATCTGCTCAACAATTTCAAACATGTTGTCCAAACGTTTCTCTATAAAATCCTGAAATAGGTTCATAGTTATTCACGATTCCCTCACGGTTGGATAGGTTTCAAATTAATTATCGAAGGATTCCGCGAGGTACTTAAGGAAGGGATTTCAATGCTTTAGCTTAGCTGTTCAAAATAGTTAGCCTGAATGATTCACGACGATTTCAAGCCTCATGAATAATTCCCCTCTACGATACTGTCTTCAAGCTCGAATAATCCAATAAATCAAGCCGTGATACCGCTGAAGAATTCACTCAGTGTAATTGTAAGTACACATTCTCACAGCTTTCCAGCTGGGCTCACTCAGCTAACAATTGTACGTTTCTGTACCACTGTCGGCTATCCTTTGGACAGCCTATTCAGTACAGTACCATTGTCATAAATTGACCGGGTTAGATT
>JBDGPJ010000158.1:3819-8198 GCA_042219695.1 bacterium | reverse complement strand
GCGATACCCGTTCAACACGTAAATCGTTAGTGTAAATAACTGGTTAATGAATTAATATCTTCCAGTATCATATCCGCACCCGTTTTTTGGTATCTCTTACGACCCGATTCCCCCCTCAATCCCCCCGTTAATACACCACACGCAATGAATTCAACGTCGTCCTTTTGTTTACGTGCGTTAATTACAGTTCGAATATCATCCAGCGTATCCCCGGCGTACAACAACACTTCACTGTCCATAACCTCGGACAAATTTATCAGAGCTTGCGGGTGCGGTTTCCCGTAGTCCCAGTCATCCATCGTGTAAATTCGGGACTCCGGTAAATCCAATCCCGCCCGGTCGAGGGCGATTTGGGCCTCGGCCGACGGCCGACCCGTCAAAATTCCAATTTGAACGTTTTCTTCGAGTTCATTAACCGTTTTATCGTCGAGCAGTAGCGGTTCTTCGTGAATGTACCCGGAAAACTCACGTTGGGGCTGCGTCCCCTCCAGTTCAACAAACAACTCCTCTCCCAGGTACCGCTCCTGGAATCGATCCCTTATCTTATCCGGTTCCCAATCGTTCAAAGCGGGTTCCAGTACACTAACATCGATACTCTGTTCCAAACACTCCTGAAACCCTTCCAGTCCCTGGCGTTTCTCGGTCACGTGACGGATTACGTCCGAATAAGAAAGTACACGATCGGTTTCCGGTATCAAATTCCAGAGAACGAGCGCGTAGGTAACCTCCCAATCGTTGTTAAATCCACCGGCGTCTTTAAGGGATTGTATGGTTTCATCAGGGGGGCGAACGCCCGTAAAATCCTCTACGGTATCCATAATGGCACGTCGGTAGGAGTCGTGTACATCAACAATTACACCGTCGATATCCAGTACTACAGTGTCGATATTTACGCTCTTCAAGGTGTTAAGAAATAATTAAAGGGTTGTTTCTTCCGAGGAATCACTTTCGTCCTCGCGTACGACGGTATCCTCCACGGTTTCTTCCCCCATCCCGGCCGTGGGCTCTCCGGAAAGTTCATCGATAACGGTCTCCCCCTTAACCGTCGGATGCTGAACCCTGGATATCATATGGGCGGATACGGGGGCGGTCAGGAACTGAAATGCAAGTATTAACACGGTTTTCATAACCACCGACATCGAACCAATAGACAGTATTCCCCGATCAATAAATTGACGAGGGCCAGGGTGGCAGCCTTGGTCGATGTGTGTAACTGGTTGTAAACGTCCGGCATCCGGTAAATACCGAGGGCGGCTACAAACATGAAAAACACGCCCACGGACAGGAAAAATACAATCAGTATCGAGTTAATCGTTATCATCATTAAGCTCCAGGTAACGCGCCACCGTCAATGTACTTATAAATCCCAAAAGAGCGATAATCAGCACGGCGTCCAGGTAAATCGTTGTCTGGTTTTTGATCGATATCAGTATGAGGATCCCCATAATCATAAAAACGACTCCATCCCCGGCAACCGTCCGCTCGGCCAGAGTGGGCCCTCGAAATAATCGAAGCAGACAGAGGACGATCCCTATACTCTGAATCATAATCAAAATAGAAATAAACGTATCCATCAGTCAAAAATCTCCAGGATGATGGGCTCGATTTCTTCCAGGGTTTCTCGGCGAATCTCACCCGGATTGTACTTCCCGTCCTCGTCCGTGGGAACATGCATAGCATGAATGTACAGGTAATCGTCGTCCTCCGAGGTATCCACCGTTAAGGTCCCCGGTATGAGTGAAATCGTGGCCGCGAGCCATGTAAGTTCAAGTGGGTGATTACCTTCCGGATCGATTTTAATAAATCCGGGCGACATCTCGTATCCGGGGTCTAAAACAGTACGGGCCACCATGAAATTGGCCTTAATATTTTTGTAGGCAAACATCCCGATAAATTTAATCAACGCTTTAAAGTTCCTGAAATAACTGGAATCCGGTAACAATCCGCGGAAGGTATACAAGGTGACGTAACCAAGGGCAAAACCAATGAACAGCTGAACCGTACTTAGATCCTCCAGCAGGAAAACCCATACAATCATCAACAGCACATTGGCCACGAGTAAACCCATGTCTATTCTCTCCAGTCCCTGTTAATGATGACCATTCCCACTTTTCCTTTTCTTCTCCGTAGTATGTGTTTCCGGTTCGTATTCACCGGGCTTTTGGCCGTAAACGGGAGAATCCGACATAACCTTTTCGATGTAGGGCTGTGGATTCAGCACCTGTTCAGCGGCTTTTGAAGTCCAACCGTACACCGTCCCCCCAAATAATCCCAGGCAAATACTCGTTATAACCAGGATCGACGGTCCCACGAACAACCCCTTCCTGATACCGGGGGCACCCGTTGCGGTGTCCTCGGACGGTTCACCAAGAAATGAAAGCCTCCAGATTTTCACCATTGAATACAGCGTGAATAATCCACCGACAAGCCCCGCCGCTATAACGGCGTAAGCCCATTGTCCCCCCACCACAAACGCCGAGTAAAAAATCGTCATCTTGGCAAAAAATCCACTGAGCGGGGGCAAACCGGCCAGCGCCAAACCGGCAATTAAAAATAACGTTGCAACGTATGGTAATTGTTCGATAAGCCCACTCTGATCTCCAAGGTCGGTCGTCCCCATATGGTCCTCGGTCATTCCGCCAATCAGAAAGAGACTGCTTTTTACCACCGTGTGTTGGACAATGTAATAGAGAGTCCCGGCAACGGCTCCCGTCGTCCATACACCAATCCCGATGATCATATACCCGATCTGTGAAGTGATGTGATGGGACAGTATATCCTTCCACTCGTGACGGGATAGCGCCCCGGCTACTCCAAAAATGATGGAAGCCGACCCGACGAGGTAAAAGACCATCCGAGTAAAGGAAACTTCACCGGCAAGGAACTGCTCGGGAAACATCAGGGGAAAAACCCTGAGCATCGAATACACACCAACTTTTGTAAGCAGTCCACCAAACAATGCCGCCACGGGAGCGGAAGCAAGTGGGTACCCCCTGAACAACCAAAAATAGAGTGGAAACACGGCGGCTTTGGTACCAAACACGACGAAGTAAATCATCGCCAGGGTTGTTGACCATGGTGGGGCCTCCCCCATTTTTACGAGCTGACCGATATGGGCCATGTTGAGTGTTCCAAACGAGGCGTACGTTATGGCCACCGCCAAAAGAAACAAGAGACCACTGAAAATATTAATAACAATGTAATCCGGTACCCCCTTAATTTTACGACGGTACCCTCCCTGGGCCAGCAATCCGTAGGAAACGATAAGCATAACTTCGTACCAGACAAACAGGTTGAATATATCCCCCGTGGTAAGAGCCCCGTTCACTCCGGCTATTTGAAACAGGATCAGGGCATAAAAGTAGGGACTTTCATTACTTCCGCGTACGGATTTAAAGAAGGAATAAATCACCACGCAAAAACCAATCAGATTAAGAAACGAAAGCATAAATACGGACAGCCAATCCACGGCAAAAACAATCCCAAACGGGGGAAGCCAGTTCCCGAACTGAAGTGTGGCAATCCCACCAACGGCGTGTACAAATCGCCCTATCAACATGATGGAAATCAGTACAAACGTGACGGAAATGCCCGTGATCCAGTGCTTAACCCGTTCCGGGGGTCGGAGTGCTACCAGTAAAGCACCACCCAGTAACGGAATGAGAACCGGGGCAATTAGTATATTGTTAATCATGATCGTCCTGTTTCCACTCCTGCTCCTCGAGTTCCCGTAGATCCGTGGTACCGGTCTTCACGTACACCTGTCGAAGAACAATCAGCACAAAGGCTGTTACTCCAAAAGAAATCACGATAGCCGTAAGTATTAATGCCTGGGGTAAGGGATCCACGTACTGCTCGACACCGGCCAGTATGGGCGCGGAGGCCTCGCCCCTGTATCCCCCCGATGAGAGCAGTATCAGGTTGGCGGCATGGCTTAAAAACGCCGTCCCGATAATTACTTTCCACAGCCTGCGTGAGAGCACCATGTACAGTCCACTGAAAACAAGAACACCTATGGTGTATACCAGCAACGCAGTCATGGCGTACGCATCTCCTCCAGTGCCCTGAAGATACCCACAACCGTCCCGATAACCACAAAATAAACACCAAGATCAAACGCCGCCACACTCGGAATCGCTAAATGCCCCCCCGTTGGAAGGGTGATTTCCCAGTGAAATCCGTCCAGGAATTTTGTACCGGAAAGTAACCCGAAAAAACCGGAGCCGGCGGCGATTAACACCCCAACACCGACCATCCGGTGAAACACCGGATAAAACGTCTCCTCCAGATCCTCACGTGAAAATGCAAGATGCTGTATCAGGATCATTGCCGCAGCAATCAAACAGGCAATGAATCCCCCTCCCGGATTATTGTGTCCC
>JBDGPJ010000158.1:1818-3809 GCA_042219695.1 bacterium | reverse complement strand
AATTAATGAGCGGGGCATGTCATGCGCCCCCCTTCTCGGATTTGGTAAAGGTGATTTTTAAAATGGCCAGGATCCCGACCGTGGCAATCGCTAAAACGGATATTTCGCCCATCGTATCAAGAGCACGAAAATCCACCAGAATGACGTTAACCATGTTATGTCCCCAGGCTTTCGACAAACTATTCGCAATGTAGTACCTCGCAATATCCGTTAATCCCTGCTTGGTACTCAGGACCTGGAGTAAAATGTACATCACTCCAAAGGACGAAGCGAGGGATATCAGAAAATCCGGTACACGGAAACTGGACTCCGGGTCCTCCGGAAAATCAATATCCTTCAGTACCCAGAGGAAGATCACAATCGATACCGTCTCTACTGAAATTTGAGTCAGTATCAAATCCGGAGCTTTATATACCAGGTAAATTGTGGAAATAAGAAAACCTAACGAGCCCAACACAATAACGGCGGGAACCGGTCTATCAAATTTCAAAATAGCCAGGCCAACGGCGGATACCAGGATAAATGGAATGTAAAAATAAAAGTCAGTTAGGGGAGCCGTTGGCAGAACCTTCATACTCAAGGGAAGCTCCGGATTGGTTAACCAGGTATAAAACGTTACGAACAGTGTGAATCCAAGAATATAAATCATGTACCGCTTGAGAGGACCGTTGATAAATAAGGTATCCATCACGGTGTGGCAGACATCCACCACGTTGTCCTGAAAGATTTGATTGACCGTTTCCGGTCCCGGAATCCGAAAAAACCCGGTCCAAAAACTGCGCATGGTATTTAACAACATATACAGCAGTGAACCGGTCAAGACGACAACACCGGTCACAAACAATGGCTTTTTGAATCCGTGCCATAATGCAAAATGATAATGGAAATGTTCGCCGTGTCCGATGTGCAGTACGGAATGTCCGATCCCGAGTACGATATCATTGATGAGTTTTTGCACCGGTGCCAGGTAATGGCTTACACCGATTCCTAATCCGATTGTACCGGCACACAGGACCACCGGGGACGCCGTCATGAGAAATGAATCTATCGTTCCCACCTCGTGGGGATGACCGGTCGACTGATCCCTCGCCTTCCCAAACGGTAGTTCAAACACAAATCGCATGGAATACAGAAATGTAAACACGCTGGCAACGGCTGCCCCGGCCACGATCCCCCATCTCCAATTAGGCATCATGAAATGTTCGTTAAACAAACCACCAAACATCGCTTCCTTGGAGATAAAACCGGAGAAAAATAACCCGGCCATCGATATTCCACAAAGGGCCATGACGGTGGCCGTAACGGGCATCTCGTCCTTGAGGGGACCAATCTCATTCAGGTGTCGGGTACCCAGCGTATGATCGATTGCCCCGGCTCCCATGAACAGGGCTCCCTTGAACGTCGCATGGGCCAAGATGTGAAACAGTGCTCCAAGCACGGCCGCCTGGGTATTGATACCGAGCATGAAAGTGATCATTCCCAGCTGACTAATCGTACTATACGCCAGCAGGGCCTTGGCGTCCTCACGGGAGATGGCAAGTAATCCCCCGACAAAAAACGTTAGTAGACCCATGAACATAATCGACGGTGACCAGAGAGGCAAATCCGACATACCGGGATTCAATCGTAGCATCAAATATATTCCCGCTTTAACCATCGTAGCCGAATGTAAATAAGCGCTGATCGGAGTGGGGGCCGCCATCGCCTGGGGCAACCAAAAATGGAAGGGGAAATGGGCACTTTTCGTCCAGCAACCGAGTAAAATCAGGAACATCGCCGCCGTGGCCAATGCTCCGGGATCAATTCCATGGTGGTTAAAGTGAACGATGGAGAATGACCCGGTAAGTGCGGCCAACAATAACAACCCTGCAAGCAGACACAGCCCCCCGGCCGCCGTAACAAAAAGGGCATTCAACGCACCGCGACGGGATTTTTTCTTCCAGTAATTAATCCCAATCAAGAGAAACGAAGTAATACTGGTTAATTCCCAG
>JBDGPJ010000158.1:0-1802 GCA_042219695.1 bacterium | reverse complement strand
AAAATCCAATTCCCGTGATTAATAATCCAAACATCAGGGCAAGGGAATCCAGGTAGAAAGCGATCTTAATCTGAAGCTGGGGAAACCAGACCCACGACCAGGTCAGGGCCTCTCCTTCGAAAACAGGCTGTCCGCCGATGATGAGCAATAGAAAGCTGGCCAGAGCGAATGTGGCGACAATAAAGCCCCGTATACGGTGGGATAAAAACTTTAATACAACCGTTAAGAGTGCCCCTGCAAACGGTAAGACCAGGGCCAGTAAAACAAGTTTCACGTCACCGGGGCCTCCCTCTTCCACGAAGCAAGAATGACGTTAGCCCGCTTAATGCATGAAATTTTCAAGTTCCATGCATTAAGCGTCTTTACGAGACAGCAGTCAAGCTTAAATTGTCGTATAAATCAAGCCGTAAGACATTCAGAAATGTATTTACGAAGTGTAATTGTCGTAATGCCGTCTTACAGCTTGCCGGCTGGGCTAACCCAGCTGGCCGAACAGTCAATTAACTTGTTGAATCAATCTAACACCTTGATAAATACTTCATAATTATTGATTGACTGCTCGGACGGCTGATCGTCCGATCGGAAAATTTCCGTCAGTTTCACTGTCGGTGAATTTCGGGTTAGCCTATTGAATTAACAGTTCCCGGTCAAGTTATGGAGGGATCGTAACTCAGGTGAACTCCACTGCTCTCCTTGGACCGGTACAGCTGGTCATCCGCCTGCTTCAAAACGTCGTGAAGAGTCTCCTTACCGGTTTCTTCACTGGCCACGCTCAAACCAAGTGAAGCTTTTGGATTCAGGACTTCCCCCTCCTCGGATTCAACGGAAATGGTTTCGAGCGATTCCACCAGGTGCTCCCCCTGGAGAATGGCGTCGTCGGCCCCGGAGTGTTCCATCACGTAGATGAACTCGTCCCCTCCGTACCGTCCCACGATGTCAGCCGGCCTCGAGTGTTGTACGAGGCAATCCGCAAAGGAAGTCAGTACTCGATCCCCCGTCGTGTGACCGTAGTTATCGTTGATGTCCTTAAAATCATCCACGTCGATCAAAATTACGGAAAAAGGCGTGTCGTGTTGTACGTATTCTTCAAAGAGCACCGGTAACCGCTGGTTCATGTAACGACGGTTGTAAATGTCGGTAAGCCCGTCCGTGTTGGCCATCTTCTCCAGTTTTTTGTTATTAATTAAGTTTTCCAGAGCAGCAGCTACTCGACTCTGGAGAATCTCGATACCGGGCACGTTTTCGAGTGAAAACCTCTGTTGTTGGGAATGGTCGGAAACGTTAATAACACCGATTTTTCGACGCGGGGTAAACAAAGGTACACAGGCCAGCGATTTAACACTGTCCGATTTCTCTTCGTAACTCTCAAAATACTTGGATTCCGCCGCATTGGGTATACATATAATCTCTTCCTCTTCGAGCGCCGTACCGGCTGCCCCCTCCCCGAGTGTGAACACGATGGGATCCCTGTCCATATCCGTTGTTGAATACTCAACCTGAAGCTCACCAGTATCGGGATCGTACAACATAATGGAACCATCGGGGGCGTCAAACAGGGTCTGAAACGTTTCTAGTGAATACTTCATCGTCTCGTCAAAATCCCGGAGACGGTTCATTTTTTCGTAAAACTCGTCGAGAATTTCAAACGTTTCCAGGCGTTCACGAACTTTCCACGAGTTCAACTTGAACTGAATGATTTCCGCGACGGTGCTCCCAAATTCATCGGCTAACAGGCGAAATGTGTCCGGTAAATCCAGGGGTTCGGAGGATAAAAGAATAAAGAATCCTACGGGTTCCTCGTC
>JBDGPJ010000157.1:7432-10989 GCA_042219695.1 bacterium | reverse complement strand
GGCTTACAGTACCGAGAACAGCTAATAAAGGATCGTCTGATGGACACCGACGAATTCATGCAACGGCTGGATCGGGACGAACCGTACAGGGCTCCGGGAACGGCGGTCTACATGACGACCAACACGGAGGACATTCCACGAAGCCTTTATTACAACTTTGAACAAAACAACGCGGTCCACGAACAGGTTATTCTGCTCACGTTTAAGCAAGCCGATTCTCCGTACGTCGAAAACGAGGATCGCTACGAGCAGGAAGACCTCGAAAACAATATCCACCGCATCATCGCCCACTACGGATTTATGGAGAAACCGGACGTCCCCGAGACCATGGCGCTTGTGGATAAACACGACAACGGAATTGACATCGACTTAGACGAAATCTCTTACGTCCTCGGTGGCGAAACCCTGGTGCCGGCTTCGGAAATTGGAATGGCCAAGTGGAAGGCCACGATCTTTGCCTGGTTAAACAGAAACGCCACTCCGGCCACCCAGTACTTCAACGTCCCCCCCGAACATACCATCGAAATTGGAACCCGCCTTAAGATCTAACCTGAATTCTTCAGTCGGAAACAATTCAGAAATTACTGGATTATTAGACTGTGAACGATTCGAAATTTCCGCAATTCCATAGATAGGAGACTAAACAATGGAAAAATTTGCCGATACCGATTATCCCGTGCATCAACTCATACAGCGACGCTGGAGTCCCCGCGCCTTTTCCGACGACCCGGTCGATGACAACCAACTTTGCCGGATTCTCGAAGCGGCCCGCTGGGCACCGTCCTGTTACAACGATCAGCCATGGAACTTCATTGTTGCCAAACAGGAAAACCAGGAAGAATACGAGGCGATGCTCGATTGTCTCGTGGAGGGCAACCAAACCTGGGCCAAACAGGCCCCGGTCCTGATGATCTCCGTGGCCCGACTGCAGTTCGACCACAACGGTGGGGACAACCGGCACGCTCTGCACGACGTCGGACTGGCCGCGGAAAACCTGGTCCTGCAGGCACTCGACCAGGGCCTTTACGTCCACCAGATGGCCGGTATCCACCTCGATACCATCCGCGACACCTATGATATACCCGAGGATCACGAACCGGTCGCCGGTTTTGCCATCGGCTACCCGGGAGATCCCAAGGATCTACCGGAAGATCTCCGTGAACGAGAAACACAACGGCGAACCCGACAAACACTGGACGAATTTGTCCATTCAGGGTCCTGGGGGACGACCTCCCCGGTCGTCCAAACGTAACTGATACATTCCCCCGGTAAGTCGGGGATAGGTCAAACTACTAACCCATTTTTCCCTCCCCCGCTATCATAATAAGCACGCTGACATGCAAAAAATCCTGGGACGGATCCTTGCATTCCCTTACATTCAAACGTCTGCACAATTGTGCAAACGTGCAAATGTTCTTTTCGGCCGATGTATTTGAATCATTCGTCTAAAAAACGCCTATACTCAGGATCGACGGTGCGAACCAGACCGTCTACAGAAACACTGATTAAATACAATTCCTGTTTCGTATGCTATCATTTCAACTTGTTACATAACTGTTTTTACCGTAATAATCTACTGGTTGCCGTACGGTCTATTCATCAATCGTTTTACTGTCATGAATAGACCCACAACAAAACTCGCAGATAGACGCAGAAAGAGCAGATTCAAAAAAGGGTTGTAAGGTTTTTCAATCCTCAACAAAGAATTCATCAGCGTTTATCTGCGCAAATCTGCGAGCTAATTTCAGAAAGGGATAGGCTTTTTTATATTTAAAACCACAAGGCACAAAGAAAAAATATTTATTTGGCTATTTTAATCGGAAACTTGCACCTTATGCCTGATACATATTTCCGGACAGGTTATACTGGATCGACGAAATTTATTGAAAGTATTCTACAGGTTCATATAACCAAAAATGATCCTGTTCATCCTGTATATCCTGTCTGATAGAAATCAGTAGCCCAGGTGATGACTCTCTAAACGAAAGCTAAGTACAGGGTGATTTGAATTGACTTCTCTCACTATCCCCGTCGAACACGGTCAACTCGAGGCCATCCTCAAGCAACCGGACGATAGTCCCACCGGTGCTGCCCTGGTCTGTCATCCCCATCCCGAACACGGGGGAAACATGCACAACAAAGTGGTGTACAACACTGCCAAAGCGCTTCGGGACCTCGGGTTTTCCGTGGTACGTTTCAACTTCCGGGGCGTGGGAGCCAGCACAGGGGAATACGATCAGGGGCTGGGGGAACTGGAGGACGCGGAATCCGTATATGACTGGATGAAGCAGCGACATCCCGAAGTCCCCTTCATTATCGGGGGCTTTTCCTTCGGCTCCTTCATCGGGCTCAGTGTGGCCGAACGCAAACCTGACGTCGACGCCGCTATCGGCGTTGGTTTACCTCTGGAAATGTACGATTTCTCATTTTTACATGAGTTCGACCGGCCCACCCTCCTTATCCAGGGCGAACACGATGAATTTGCTTCGTTTAATGAACTTGCTACCTTCCTGACCGGCAAGAACAAACAAATCACATTGCGGAAAATCGAAGGTGGGGACCATTTCCTGAAAGAACGATACTCCTCGCTGAAAACCGTTATCATGAATTGGATGAGTACCGGTGACGGATCCGCACTGATGAAAACCAATCCCTCCACGAGTGGCCGGGGGCTTCCGTAACTTTACACTCCATTTTGCTTCACAATTCTGATGTCGAGTAACGTTGTTTTGGGGTTCATTCTCGATCGACACCCTAAAATGAAATCGGTCGCCGGAGCACTTTGAAGATTGAAAAGACCGTGTGTCATGGCGTCACTGAATGACGAGGTTCTATCACTGCTGGAATTGGGACAACCTATACAGAGGTCCGCGATCCAACTCAATGGAATTCCCCGCGTAACCCCAACCCCGGTCTTCACAGAGGTCGACGGGAATTAACACCATTTTCAATACGATGAAGGGTCGAAATAAAGAACGTAATCTATGGGACCACCCAAAAGTCGGCCTATCCGTTACAGCACCGGATAATCTTATGAGTACGTCTTTAACGACCGGATCATTAAAGATATCACCGAGGCAAATCGCCGTGGAGCACGTCCATTACGTCGCCCAAAAATAGATAGGTGTCGAGGAGTATCCCCATCTCGCGGAGGGACCGGAACCCGGGATGATTGTCCGAATTAGACCGGGGGCGGTTCGATATATGTACGAGCCGGAACGCAATGACCGATTAACGAAACAATTAGTTGTTTGACTGGTGGTATTCCAGGCGTCGTTGCTCTAACTCATCCCACGTTTTGTCCGGCACCAGATCCTTAATTTTACCGAACAAGTCGTGAGCTCTCTCGTTGTCGTAATCGTACTTGGGGAGTTCAAACGACCGATCCTCGATCTCTACCCGTAGAACGTCCCGAGAACCCCCGGTGGTGTGAGGTCGATCCTGTTGGGCTAAGGTCCGGATGAATGATTCGTTTTCAGCCAGGGTTGAAACGATATCGTCCACCCGATCGGAATGAACATCCAGCTGAACTTCCCACCGGGGAGCATCGTGTGATA
>JBDGPJ010000157.1:5493-7422 GCA_042219695.1 bacterium | reverse complement strand
CCGGCCAATAATAAAGAGTGGGCTTTTCCCCGGATTCGAGGATAATTCTGTAACGGTAATGATCCGGTGGCGGAACCGATCCCTCGATCCACTCGTATTCGATACGGTACGACTCCGGAGTTTTATTGTTCGTCTCGGGATTACAACCGGACATGAACACCATCATTCCCACCATAAAAAATAGTGCCAGTAACGGAACAACAAATTTTCTTTTCATAGTCGTCACCCGATTGAACGTCGGACACGATGCTTGTAGAACAAACACGTTACGTTTCAAGAGTCCATCGTAACAGAATCATACAACAATATTTCAGGTTTAATACCCTATTCAACGGAAACGAAATTTACCTGATGGACGAGTTCGGAGGAGCCAACCCATGAATCAAAACGATCGATTTTTTGCACAGGGGGATTCAACCTCATGGATCTGCTTTCTCCTGATTCTCCTGTTACTGACATTCTTCATCTCATGGGGGGTTTCCGCTCTCCAGTTTACCGATAATTCCCACACCGGAGAGGGATCGATAACTCAACTTCTAATGCCCTATCGCTGGAATAGTGTGTTGCTCGTGACGGCGATTGTCGGTCTGGCGATCCCGTTTCTTTATTTCGCCCCCAAAGCGATGTATATACGAATCGACGACAACGAAATCGAACTCCGCCAGGGTGTTAAACACCACGAACTCTCCCTCGAAAACGTAAAACAGATTTCACTCAACGAAGTCAGTGGAGAAGCATTGCTTGTATTAAGTTCATTGTTCAAACTGGTTCCCTTTATAACAAAGCTGAAACTGGCCACCCAGGTAAAAGCCCAAACCAATGATGACGTCGATCGCACAGTTACACTTTTCGGAACCCTTGATGACAAAACCTACCAAAAACTAAAACAAATTCTTGGTGAAGAAGATATCGAATGTGAAAAACAATTCTACTTCGATTAAGCGGACATTACGGACCCCGTATAGCTATTTTACAGGCTATTCCCACAATTATGGCTCACTGAGTCTTTTCTATAGAAGTATATCCAGGAACCTCAGTTATGGGTTTTTCAAAATATCGTGAGTTCCAACGCGCCTGAGCAGATACAAATCGTCTTCGATCTGGAATGTAAATCGGTGGGACTGTGAGACCCTCGCTTCCCAGATATCAGGATGACCTTCCATTTTCTTCGTCTCCAAGGAAGGATAATTCATATCTTCCAGTAGAAACTTCAGTTGTTTATCAACTTTGTTCTGAATCTCGTCGGGCAATGACTGGTAGTCTTCCCGGAAACTCCGTGTAAAAGCTAATCTCAATCAGAGGATTCCTTCAACTCTTGAATGGCCTCCGAGGCCGTCTCAAACGGTCCGGAAATTTCCCCGTTTCGTATGTCTTGTTC
Source organism: bacterium (assembly GCA_042219695.1). GTDB lineage: Bacteria > T1Sed10-126 > T1Sed10-126 > T1Sed10-126 > JBDGPJ01 > JBDGPJ01. Next base: position 6,044 of record JBDGPJ010000157.1, on the reverse strand, counting down.
GGCTTCGCGTTCTTTTTCTTGCCATTCATCCGTCCAGAACCATTTTTGGTCCCGGGGAATCATAGCCTGGGGTATTACCTCAATACGATCTCCCTTGACGGTTACTTCGACGTAATCCCCTTCCTTTAAATCCAGTTCCTCAAATACATCCTGTGGAATCGTAATCTGGTGACGAGCACCGATTTTTGCACGCCCCATCATTATCACCCCTAATATGTTTTTCATATTTTCATCTATTCATATTGTAATGAATTTACATGATTTACACAAGAAATAATTGAAAGCTATGGACAACAATCCCTACAATATGATCCGGATCATAAGCTGAGTTTTTTTATCAGGCATTATTTATTAAGACTTTACGTTTTGTGGCTCTGTCGAAATCCTTTTTAAATATGGGTTTGTCCTGAAAAATGTCCGTTGGATGTTTTGTTTTGTGGTATTCCAGAATTTCGGGCTCCTGGATGGAGCGTATCCGAAATTCTGGTCCGCGGAGCCAGCATGGATGCTGGCCAAGAATGAACAAAACAGAACTCCAAAGGACTTAAAAA
>JBDGPJ010000157.1:2848-5483 GCA_042219695.1 bacterium | reverse complement strand
CGATCGATTACATTTTGATTGGAGGGTCCCCTGATGGACAATCACACGATCATCCCGGACGACTACCTGGATTTGCTGACCGAAAAGAGGGCCTTTGCTCACCTGGCCACCAAGTGTGAGGACGGCAGTCTGCAGTCGACACCGGTGTGGATTGACTTCGACGGCGATCACGTCATCGTCAACACCGCCCGTGGTAGACTCAAGGACAAGAACCTGCACGAACGTCCGAGTACCGCGGTATCGATCCACGATCCGGACGATCCCTACCGGTACCTTGAAGTACGCGGGGAAGTCGCCGAAGAAACGGAGGAAGGAGCCGGCGATCACATCGACAAAATGGCCCAGAAATACTTAGGTGAAGAAGAGTACCCTTTTGCCGAACCGGGCGAAGTCCGCGTGATCTACAAAATCACCCCGGAGCACTACACCACCCAAAACAATTAATACCTGAAAAAGCGTCAATTTAAATTGACGCTTTTTCAGGGAACGCTGAATAGAGTTGCTGAATCGGACTTTGATATACATCGATCAGTTATCTTTTTAGTTTCGATACCTCTCTCTGGAACGGATCGATGTCGTCGAACTCATCGCCGTGATCCTGTTTTACCTTTCACAACTTCCATTCGCTGTCGAGGTTTTTCCAGAATCCCGGTGTCGTATCTCCAGTGCTCTGCTACATCCTCTGATAGGCTTCAAGATATACCCGGACTCGCCCCGCTCAATTCTCCCGAGGAACGTTTAGTGACATCCGTACATTTTTAAAAGGCTGGATAAACTAATGTGTTTCGGGATCGGACGGATCCGATTTGATTCCGTCGATCAGGTTTGATTCTTCCACATTAATACCTGCATGTTTGGCAATCTTTTCCATGGTTTGCGGAATTTTATCGATTCCTTTCGGTCGATTCGCCAGTCGGGTGAGTGGTATTGTTTTCTTCCTTCCATTAGTGATCACCACCAACACGGCCGGATTTCCCTCGATAGCTTCCTGGTCATCAATCGAGGTATCCCACTCGACCACTTCGTATTCGTTAATCAAGTCGTATAATCTACGCACCTTCGCCCGGGGAATCGATCGCGTTACGGAATCCGTTCCTGCCTCCGGACGATAAATGGACGGTCCAACCTCCAGAATTACGACACCGGAATCCGGCGAACTGTTATTAACCGATATTGTAATGGTTTTCCTGACTCCCCCCGTTTTATATTGAACGAAAAAATCATCCGGTATAGGAGCCGGAATAAATAATCGGTAAAGATTCCAAGCACCAACGGATAATACAACCAGTACTCCGGCACCAAAAATACAGTGCTGATTTTTTTCTTCCTTGTCATAAAATCCACTCACACCGGTATCTGTTAGTTGATTTTCTCGTCCAGTCGTTCTCGTAATTTCTGCCAATCAACATCGTATTTACGTCCTAACTTGACTAACGAACCTTTCAGGGAAGACCACGGTTCACGGTTGGTGCAAAAGATCGTGATTTCGTGATCCAGTTTGCCGGCTTGAACCCGGAATTTTGTAAATCCGCAATCCCCGACGTTGAGTTCGTCCGGGGATTTTTCTTTCAGCCTAAAAAACCGGGACTCCCGGAGAAGACGATATATCTTTTGGAAATCTTTTCGGGGCACTTTATATGACCGGGATACGGTATAGGTGTCTTGTTTCCCGTACGCAACAGGAGTATAGAGTCTGACCCTGAGTCGATACTCTCCCTTGGAAGTTGTGTAAAGTCGATATCTGGTAAACGTGGAAGACTGGCTACCACCACTTTCATGGGACATGGAAAAATCATCGGGGGGAACCTCGGGCAGTTTACTTTTCGAACCACAACCCGTAATGAGCAGTACAACCATGAGAAATATTATGATTACCCATTTGGATTTTGTGAATTCATCCAAAATTGGAATTCTCTTTTTAATTGTATTCAATCGGTTTTGACGGAAACCTTTTGGACGACGTTGTCCTCGAGATCGAGCAGAAGCCATTGGGAATCAACACCGTACGGATGTTGTTCGGGGCCCAACCAGTACACCATCTCATAATTTTTGAAATGACCGGTATTGGTAGGAGGCCCTAATAGCTCCGCGATTTCTTCACGCGATTTTCCCGTTAACTGGTGCTGGTTTCGTAAATCACCGAGCATTTTCTGGCGAACGTTGGAGTTGTTTTTCTCGGCCTGTTTCCAGGTTTCCGAATTAAACGGTTCGGACCCGGTTGAGAACTGGTTCCAGAAAATCATTAACAATATCGATCCAAGAACGAGCGGAGTGCTAAATCCACCGAACATGGAGCCAATTGCAAGAAGGCGGTTTTGTTCCAGGCGAAACCACAGAACTCCTGAAATGATTAACAAGGGAACGCCGGAAAATAAAACCAACTGTCCCAATACATTGAGTTGATGAATCGAGCGAAAATAGGGAGGCACAAAAAACCCCAGCACAAATAACCCCATTCCAACGCCGAAGAATAAACCACCTGCTATAACCGGATTGTTCAATACCCTATTCATATCCAGTAATCCGTTTTCATTAATCTTATTACCATTCCAGACCACCCCATTCGACCACGGTAAATCCGTTACGTTCAAGAGGACTTGATAATGCGGGTTCCGTAATATTTAACTCATCGGGT
>JBDGPJ010000157.1:0-2838 GCA_042219695.1 bacterium | reverse complement strand
AAACCCGTGATACCGCATATGTACCCGAATTAAAGTGTCCGGCCGGGGTTTAATGTTTAGAGGGACTGTTACGCTGAGGTAAGATCGAGGTACAAAGGATACAAGGTAATACGGATACAGTTTCATTCGGGGTACCCAGTATTCCAGGAAATCCTGCCGTTCACGGTCGCGTAAGCCCTTGCTTTTGAGGATACGTTCTAATTTCGACCTCACGTTCTCGCGTTTAATGATCCATCCTGATTGCACCGGGCGAAATGGTAGCGACTTCCCCTCCCAGAACAGGGATTCCACCGATTGGTCCGAGTCGATTAAACCAAGTGAACCATTCGGGTGAGCTTGAACCGTCCAGCCGTCGTTATAGGTTGGTACTGTCGCTTCCAATTGCACCGGATCTTGCACTTGAATGGACACTTCACGGGTCTGTTCCGGATAAAGGTAAATCAATGGCTCCACCAATCCCGGAACCCGCATAGTTTTTTTCTTAAGTTCCACCCAGCGTCCGAGCGGATCTTTCCGGTAAACTATAGGATTTAATTGGATGAATTGTTCGAACGAAAGTTCCGGCCAGGGTTCCATGTCACATATATCGGCATTCATCCAGTCGTGCTGGCAGGATTTTTTCTTTCGATTCAACGACTCGTTGAACTGTTTAACGTATTCCTTGAATTGACGGTACAAGCCGTTCTTTATCCGGGGTGTGTTTGGATTTTTTAACACGTATAACGGGTACGAATCATGAACTTCGGTCTTTCGTAAAGTCCGAAACTTGGACTTCATGGACCCATTCCATTCTTGTTGTTTACGGCGAGCGGTCGGGGAATACTCGAGTGGTTTTAGCATCCCATCATCCATCCTGGGTCGTACGTTGGATATGACGTATCCCCTGGGCGTTTGTTCGATTTGTGGGGATTTAAACTGGAGTACGGAACCATCGGGACGTAGAGCATACACGTACTTCTCGTAGGCAACGAACCGACCGTAGTCCGAATGGTGGCGGTTGAACGATTGCACGGATTGGCCGTCTTGATTTTGAACCGACTGACCAAATCCTTCCGAATTGTATTTTAGGTCTATTCCCCCCGCTGACAGCCTCGGGGGATAGTGAATCCCCGGGAGCGATGACTTCGTGTCCACCACGGCTTCGCGGTCCTTCGCCAGGGGCGTCTCTTTCAACCAGTGTTTAAAAGGATGTGGAGTATAAGGATCTCCGGGTTTGGATGCTTTCGGAATGAGAACAAGGTTCGTAAACGTTTTGATAAAGCGGTACATGGAGCGATGATCGCCACATAACTCCGGGTTGGCCGGTTCACCGTCGATGCGTGCGCCTTCCCCGTACGGTCCCGGTTTGCAGGGCCCGTCGCTGACGACAAATTCCAGTACATAAACGTTCCCCGCACATTTTCCGGTCGCCTTTCCGACTTTGTGCAGTCTGTATTTTTGGTTTCCAGCCCCAAGCATCTTCGCATCTTTTTCCTTTACGGTTTTCGGTCGTTTCCGGTATTGAACGTACGTTTGTTGGTCCCCGGGGTTTTCCGGATGTCCCTGCTGGTTGGCCACGTTACAGGAAAACCGATGCATCTCAAGCTCTTCTGCCCTGGATTTGGGAGTCCATATATTCGGGCACCCGTATTGTTTCATGTTCTTTTTTGCCTTCGGATGAAGGTCGTGTTTTCCGTAGTCGAGCATCGACCGAAATAATGAACAAGCCCGGCTCATATTTTGTTGAGTTCCCGTCCCCTCGGCAAGCATGGTTCCCATTCGTAATGTATATTCAAAGGAGGAGGTTTCCTCGACCATTTTTTTAACCCATTTGAATTCTCGTTTTGGATCTTTCTCCGCGAACTTATTTTCACGCCCGTATAACTTGGACAGTAATTCGATGGATTTAAGGTGGCCGTGTTTTCCGGCTCGTATCAGCCACTTCCTTGATTTGTCGAGATCCTGTTCGGGTCCCTCCGAACGGGAACGGTACATTCCGGAAAGAAGAAACATCGCCTGAGGATTTCCCTTTTTCGAAGCCTTTTTAAGCAAGGGAGCGGCCTGTTTGAATTTTTTCTTTTTCAGATGTTGGATAGCCTGCTGAAAATCTTTGTTCGAAGGGGAATTAGTTTGGCCACTGGAGATCGATGTGGACAAACATAAAAAGAGGAGAGGGACTACAACGTAGCGGAGCCCGTTAGTCTTCGTGCGGAACATAATATCCGTCCGCCCGGAGCTTGAGATCCCCACAGTTCTTTACGTCGGAAAGATCAAACTCTAATTCCAGCGTATCTCCGCGGGAGAGTTTCTTGAACACCTGATCGTCCCGGCAGATGTCTCCCGCGTCGGTCTGGCACCGCCCGGGTTGAATCGATTGATTCCCTGCCTGAAGTTGAACGTTGTCCAGGTACGTGGTTTCCGGTTTTTCCTCGGAGATTTTCACCCGTAGTGTGTCCTTCGCACATAATCCGTTTTCGAGTTCGAGGGACTGGACCGTCTGCTGTGACTTTCCCATTACATTACGCAAAATTTCCCCCTTGTATTGATAGGACCCGTTTTGTTTCACGTATACGTATGGACAGGCCCGTGGATGGGCCGTCGTACGATAGAACCGCCGATCTACGGAACCGGCCCCCTTGAGGAATTCCAGTACGTATTCCTCCCGGGATCCATCGGCGTTAAATTCATTTTCCAGCCAGAACCATTTTTCACGCAGTTTTTTGTCGAAGGAGGAGTCCCATAATTCCAAATTCCTACCCTTAATTTGCCATTTTCCACGTTGTACGAGATTACCGTCCTCGAACCGCCTGAACGTACACATGCCACGGGGGGGACAGGTGAACTCGTACTCCGTGGTCG
>JBDGPJ010000156.1:3309-11110 GCA_042219695.1 bacterium | reverse complement strand
CCGGGATGGGAAGCGCCGGGGGGCACACGGACATGGGCGGCGCACAGCTCCCCATCGGAATCCTCGGGGAGGGGACCGGCGACGACGAATCGCTGGAGTCGGTGGTCACCGAGGTGGTCACGGCCCGCCTGTTCGAAGAACTCGACGTCCGGGACGCCCCCTCGCGGTTCGGAATTCCGGACGCCGACGAACGCTTCGAGGATTCGAATTCTACGCGTCGTCCAGAACCAGGATATCGGGATTGGTAACCAGTGCCCGGGCGAGAGCAACGCGTTGACGCTCCCCCCCGGAAAGCCGAACTCCCTGTTCACCGATCATCGTATCCAGTCCCTCCTCGTACTCGCGTATGAACTTCCAGGCCTGTGCTTCCTCGGTGGCCTCCCGTATCCGCTTGCGGTCAATTCCCTCTCGTCCATAACGTATATTTTCGGCAATGGTGTCATCAAACAAAATTGTGTGTTGAGTTCCTAGACCGAAAAGCCTTCGATAGGACTCAAGGCAATATTGCTGAAGCGGAATCCCATCTAACTTGATTTGCCCATCCACCGGATCGTAAAATCTTAGAAGAAGATCCACAAATGTTGATTTGCCGGCTCCACTCTTTCCGACTACACCAATCCGATCTCCACGTTCTATCTCAACACTGATATCTTTCAGAACCTCTTCGTCACTCGCCTCATATTCGAAATAAACATTGTCGAACGAGATACTTTTCTCATATTGAGCCTCCCGATTCCCTTCCGATAATTGGGAAAGTACTCTATTAGACTCAGAAAACACAGCATCAATGCGTTCAGCGGCTCCGCGGGAGGACTGAATTTTCTGGTTTACCCCAGATAACTTGCGAATGGGTTTATATATCCAAATGAGGCTGGCTAGAAATACCACAAAATCCTCAGTATTCATATAACCCTTAATGATAAACTGCCCTCCTAAGAACATAAGACCGAGAGCAGCACCATAGATCATAAAATGCAAAAATGATCTTAATGACGCCTTAGCCACCTTTTTACGTCGTTCCTTTCGATAATAACGTCGGTTTTCCTTCTTGAAGCTCTCAATTTCACGATCCTCGTTAACCTCGGATTTAACTAATTTGATTCCTGAAAAACGCTCCTGAACTCTTGATAAAAGATTCCCTTGTACATCTTGTGAATTACGACTGTACCGTTTAATTTTCTCTCCTACGTAAAAGATTACGTAGCCACATATTGGAACCACGAGTAAAAAAATAAGAGATAAAAGCGGCGCCACGTATACAGCAATCCCCCCTACAACGAGAATTTCCAGGGGGGATTGGATGACGTCTTTTAAAGCTCCTGTAATCGCGCCGTTAATTGTATTTACATCGGATGATAACCGGCTCATGAGATCCCCTACGTTTCGCTGTTCAAAAAACGCAAGAGGTCTGTTCAGGATATGCTGATAAAGATCATCGCGTATATCTCGTCCGACCGCCACCGCCAAAATATCCATCACGGACAATTTTAAAAACTCGGATATCACAAGAACAATCAAAATACCCACCCCGAAAAAGGTCACGGTGATTAAAATATCTCCCGTTGTGCCTCTGGCAAGAACCCATTCTCCTCCAGTAAAGCCAAAAAATCCGAGGTCGGGTAACTCAATCGTAAAGGATTGGGACCCTTCCTTGCCAAAATTCTTACGCATATGTTGCATACCCCGTCTCAAAAATAATAAAACTGTCCCATTAACGGCACTGAATGCAAACATGGATAGGAAAGCCGCTGTTAACCACGACTTATAGAAGCGAAGATAATTCCATAACCATTTGACAAAATCCCACGTTGATTTCAAATCAATCACAATCTCCTTAAAAGACAGAGGATACAGTTAAGTAAAAAACAAGATCCAGCCCCATAATATTACATATGAAGCCATTTAAGTCTTGAGATCATTGTTAATGATTGAATAGCATCGATACAGGCGCTTCCAAAGCGGTGATGCACATTATCGCGGTTATAATGCCCGATTCGACAATAGTTTTTATCAAAAACTGAATTGAACGCTATCCTTCATCATTAGAACCTGATAAAGCTTAGATCGGTCCACCCAGAATCGGTATTACAGTAGAATTTAAATCCAGGTTAACTCAATTACAAATCTTGCATTTATTCGATAGAATCATTACTTTGCGTTTTTGTTCAAATTGTGCAAGGACTCTACATCATATCATTCGGACGTGGTGCAGTCCCATGGATTGTTTTGAATTGGACAATATCGTCGTAGGGGGAGACGAATTATTTTTTATAATGGGCCCTTGCGTAATTGAATCCGAGGAACAGATTATGAGGTCCGCCGAGGAAATTTCTAACATACGTAAAAAAACCGGGGCCCAAATCATTTTTAAAAGTTCCTTCGATAAGGCCAACCGAACCTCGATTGATTCTTACCGTGGCCCCGGATTAGAGGAAGGACTGAAAATTTTAGAAAAAGCCGGGAATTCATTTGACCTTCCCCTGATAACGGACGTCCACCTCCCGAAACAATCCGAACCAGCGGCCGAGGTTGTGGACGTACTGCAAATCCCTGCCTTTCTCTGCCGGCAAACCGATCACCTGGTTTCGGCCGCCAAAACGGGCGTGCCCGTTAACGTCAAAAAAGGACAGTTCATGGACCCTGAAAACATGACCTCTATTCTTGATAAAGCTCGGTCGGTGGGGAATGACCGTTTGATGGTCACCGAACGGGGCACTGTTTTCGGGTACAACAACTGGGTCGTGGACATGAGGAATCTACAAATCATGCGGCAAAGCGGTGGAGCCGTAATTTACGACGCCACTCATAGTATTCAACTTCCGGGAGCCAAAGGAGATGCCAGTGGGGGCGAGCGGGAGTTTATCGCTCCCCAGGCCCGGGCGGCCGTAGCAACCGGACTTGATGGTATTTTTCTGGAAACTCATCCCAATCCCGACGACGCTCTTTGCGACGGCCCCAATCAACTCCCCCTCAAAAAAGCTCTGGACCTCGTACAACAGTTACAAGAGATACATAACCTGACCGGTGAGTACCGAAGCGATCCCTTAATCCCGGGAGGTTACAGCCGTGAATGACTCTTCCCCCTCCGACCTATACACGGAGGACATAGAAGATCCGGCCACGAAACGTGAACGAGCCAAGAATACATTAAAAATCGAAGCTCAATCGATTGAAAATCTCATCCCCCGGATTGACGAAACGTTTGACGACGCCGTCGATATGATTCAGAACTGTGAAGGTCGGGTTGTGGTCACGGGCATGGGCAAATCCGGAGCCATCGGCCGTAAAATCACCGGCACGTTTGCAAGTCTCGGCACCCCGGCCTTTTTCATGCATCCCGCCGAAGGGGTGCACGGAGACCTTGGAATGGTCCGTTCCGAGGATGTCGTACTTGCTATTTCTTACAGCGGAGAAACCGACGAGGTCCATTCTTTACTGGATCTGGCCCCCACCGCCAGTACCACGGCTACGCTTGCCATGGGGGATGCCATTGCCATGGCACTAATCGAGGAACGGGAATTCGTGAAGGAAGACTTTGCCCTCTTTCATCCGGGAGGGAGCCTGGGAAAACAACTACTACTCAAGGTCAGGGACTTGATGCATACCGGGGATGAAATCCCCCTCGTCCCGACGGACGCCACCATGGATGATGCACTGGTGGAAATGACGTCAAAAAAGCTTGGAATCACGGGGGTTGTCGATCCCGAAGGCAAGTTACTCGGCTGTATTACTGACGGCGACCTGAGACGCATCCTGGAGGAATACGCCGAGGAAACCATTGAGAACACTGCAGGGGATGTCATGTCCGAAGACCCCATTACCATCGACGCCGACGACCGCGCCGTTCATGCCTTACAAATCATGGAAAAACACCAGATTACGGAACTATTTTCACTGGACGAGAACGGAAAACCCGACGGGATCATCCAGATGCACGATATCCTCCGCGCCGGAATCTCACAATAAAACAACAATTGGAAAAGCGTCAATTTAAATTGACGCTTTTGAAACGTCTCAGGACAAATTTTTCCAGTCAAAAAACGTTATTTCCAGGATCTACGTGATCATCTCAAAGTCCCGGTCACGCGTGAATAAAAGTAGGTTTTCACGCTCACCGTGAACCCCGATTAACAAATCCATTAACGAAACCTGTGTCCCCTACTGGGCCAGTTCGTAACGACAGTCCTCCTAATCCCAGTCGAATTCAGTCGTTTCAACGGTAGGAATAAACATGAAAATGTCGGGAAGTCGATCGTACATATCCGGTCCCGGTACCCACGAGAGAATTTCGGCGCGAATGGGGGCATTCACAACCATCGGTTTTGTACTCGAACAGTTCATCGAGATTACGTGCATCGTCGTGACTTCCATCACGAATAAAGGACCCCCAGACGATCGTATCAGCCAGAACCCGGTTCTTGTGATTCCCTGGAAGTGTCGATGTCCAACTCCAGATCGACGGCACCTCGTAACTCACGAAGCTCAAGTGTGCGGCAATCCACAATCAGTTTCTTCAACCCTTCCCGGACAAGTTCCGTCTTGGTTTCCGCACATGAGCACCGGAAAGCTTTCTCCACCAGATCATCGGGCAACTCAAGCGTAGTTCTCACGGTTATCACCTCATATAAATGTAGCATTTTTTATGCATTGGACTACATAACTTTTATGTTTGCGCTTAGAAAACAAACTCTCACATTGGAACACTCAGCTTCCACCTCATAGTTTGAAACGTTACAATCGATTTTCGATATAACTGATTTTTAAGAATCGAGGGACAAAGAAATGACATCTCCTCAATCACAGGATACGACGGAAACAGAGTTACAAGAAGCGGCTCGACAGCTTGAAATGATACTGCTTGACGTGGACGGAGTACTCACCGACGGGGGAATCTATTATGATTCGGAGGATCGGGAGATAAAGCGATTTGACGTCAAAGACGGGCTGGGAATAGTGATGGCCCAGGATGCCGGTCTTGACCTTGGTATTATCACCGGACGTGCCTCTCCCATGGTCAAACGACGAGCCGAGGAACTTGGTATCGAACAGATCTACCAGGGACAGGAGGATAAGCCGGAAGCCCTCCGGGAAATCCAACAAACGCGTTCTCTCGATGACAATGAGATAGGATACATGGGGGACGATCTCACAGACCTGGCCGTGATGGAAACCGTAGGTTTTTCCTGTGCTCCGCGTGATGCCGTCAAACCAGTTCGTAACCGTGCATTATATGTTACGAAGTCTCGCGGAGGTCAGGGAGCCGTACGGGAATGGATCGATCACCTGCTTGAATGGCGTGGTCAAAAACATGATCAAATCAGCACATTTACCGATTAGTCCATACACCACCCCGATTAAAAACCTTAAAAAATCATTACTATGAATTACCGAGTAATTTCCCATTATTCCGATCACCTACCCATTCCGGAAACTGGTTTGTCGGATCAAATTCAAACCGACGATTCAATTCTACTCATTCGATTGAGTGCGATCGGAGATGCCGTGCGGGGCCTCCCTCTTGCACGCTATCTACGGAAGAATGGATTTAAGGGGACGATAGGCTGGGCCGCCCATCCCCCGATCGACGGACTGCTCAATGAATGGGACGAAATCGATCGGGTTCATCCCGTTCGTCGTGAATTATTGCCGTTTCACCCGGTCCGGTACTGGGACGATGCCTCGGAATGTCAGGATTACGAATACGACTGGGTGTTTGATTTGCACGGATTACTGAAAAGTAGTCTTGTTTCCCTGGCTTCCGGCGGACCTCGTCGTATTGGCTTCCACCGTACCAACAGCAAAGAATTTAATTTTTTGTTTCAGAACGAAACAATCGGTTCCCTCCCTGAATCTCTGCCAAGAATTTTAAAATACATACAATTATGCAGACCGTTTATAGAGGAGTCGGTTTTCACCCGGGAATCCATTCAGCCGTCACAACCAACTTTTAGCATTCAGGACAACGCTATAAAGGAAGCTGCTAAGGAAACACCCGTTCTTATTCATCCTCGCACGAGCCACGACCGGTATGGACGAAAAAAAGAATGGGGAATCACAAATTACACGTTGCTTGCTAACGAGCTCCTGCCCCTAATCGACAACCCGATTCTCATAACCTGGGGACCGAACGAGCATTCCACGGCCGACGCCATCGCTCGACAGTTTGATTCAAGAGTACGAGTGGCGCCCAAAACCGGAAAACTCTCGGAGTTTGCCTACCTTATTCAGAACGCCCGATTGGTCATCTGTGGCGACACCGCCCCCTGTCATATGGCTGATGTAATGGGTGTTCCACTGGTTACTCTTTTCGGGTCCTCCGATCACGAAATCAGTGCCCCGATGCTGACCAATTACCGTTATCTGACCGGTCGCGGTGATGAACAAGCAACGTCCGACATCCCGGTTTCCCGCGTCTCGAAGGCTGTCCACGATTTAATTCATGATCTATAATTCTCTTCACAGGTGACTACTATGCCTCCAACTAATATCCCCCTCTCCGTTTGCGTGATTACCCTTAACGAGGAAGACAACATCGGTCGATGCCTCGACAGCGTCCAATGGGCCGACGACATCGTGGTCGTTGATTCCGGCAGTGACGATCACACCCTAAAAATCGCTAAAAACAAGGGGGCCCGAACGCTGGAACATGAATGGGAAGGTCACGTCAAACAAAAACAGTTCGCCACCGACCAGGCCGAACATGAATGGGTCTTGTCCCTCGACGCCGACGAGGAAGTCAGTGACGAACTCGCCGAATCCATCCAGGAATTATTTGAACCCGATCCCCCTTCGCCCGATACAACCTTCGAAGTTAACCGGCTCTGTTACTTCCTGGGGCAGTGGATCCGCCACGGAAGCTGGCATCCCGATTGGATCGTTCGATTGTTTAATAGAACCGAAACCGAATGGGGAGGAACCGATCCTCACGACCGGGTACTTCCCGCCAATAACAGGAACCGACTCGATGGTCACCTTTACCATTACCCTTACGAATCCATCGCCGACAACGTCCGATATGGAAACTACTATTCATCCATCCAGGCCCAGAAAAAACATCAGGATGGTGAAACGGGTGGCGCCTTGAAAGCTATCACTCACTCCGGTTTTAAGTTCTTCAAAGACTACATTTTGAAACGTGGTTTTCTTGACGGACAAGCCGGATTATTTATTTCCACTGTCGCCAGCTTCGACGTCTTCTGCAAGTACGCCAAGCTCTGGGAGCAAGACCAATTTGAACCATACGATTCCTTTGACTACCCAAAGGGGGATTCCTCATCCTAAGTCAATTCTTTTACCGGTTTCGAGCGCTCCGGAAACCCGATCGGTTATTGGTCGTGAGAAATGACCATCTTGGGGATCTCATTCTTACGTTTCCATTGCTTCAAACAGCAACATCCTGGCTGGGCTCGAGCAACGTAAAAGCACTCATAAACTCAGATTTAGCGACGCTTTTCACCAACGTTTTTCCCGACGTTGAACCCCTGAAAGACTCCGGTGGCAACTTCTTATCCCTGGCCCGGGTTATCAAAGAATCCGATTGTGACACGTTAATATCAGCCACGAGCAAAACTCGGAACGCCTGGGCCGCGCAATGGTCCGGCACTCCTCAGCGATTGGGATTTGGATACAAATTAAACGCCATTTTTTACACCCAACCTTTATTTGTACATCGAAAAAATCCTCCCGTACACGAGTCCGAGTTCTGCTTGAAATACCTCGATAAGTTTAACGATGAAATTAAACGTATTCCCGGATTACCCGACTGGTCACCTCCCGAACAAGCAATGAATGAAGCTCGATC
>JBDGPJ010000156.1:0-3299 GCA_042219695.1 bacterium | reverse complement strand
ATACTGAAGGACGACCTTCCATTACGGAAACCATTTATGGTCGTTCACCCTGGACATTCCAATTCGGCTAATCACCTCAACCCGTCACAATATCGCAGTATGATCGAATTCCTGCACGGAACCATGGATATACTGTTAACCGGTAAGGGAGATCAAGAACACGAAATTAATCAATCCCTGGCCAAGGGCCTCGATCATGTTTACGCATTAGGTCATAATGTTTCGCTATTAGTCTTCTCGGCTGTTTTACAATCGGCCAACGTGTTCATGGGAGGGAGTTCTGGCCCCATCCACCTAGCCAGTTTGGTTCAGACACCCCAAATTGGGTTTTACTCGAACGATCCGCGCTACTGTCCGGAAAAGTGGCGACCGCTCGGTTCCAACCAGCTTATTTTGACTCCGGATTCCGAACGCAAACTGGAAAATTTTCAGTTTTCTCGACACATGGACAAAATAAAGAAGTTTGTTTTAGAATCTTCGAAATAATTTTTCAATTCAATGGTGACATCAAAATGAAAACGGGTTTTATACTTTCGACCGGACGAACCGGCACGGATTTTTTTACGCATTTTTTTAATAACGTCGTAAAGAACAGCTGGAGTCTGCACGAACCCACTCCCGCTTTTAAACGGCGAAGCTTCGAACTCGTTTCCCGTGGCCACACCCTTTACGAAAAAATCTATTTCAAAATCCCTCGACTCTACCGCCATTTATTACGTGACAAAGACTACTATATTGAGTCCAATTACCATCTATTTAGTTTGGTTCCGCTCTTGCGGGAAGCCTTTGAGGATCCCATCGTCATTCACGTTATCCGGGATGGTCGAGACGTCGTCCGCTCCTGGTTAAACCGGGGCTGGTTCCTGGACGACCCGGGTTCCAAACTCTCTCCCCACTACTTCGAGGGTTACGACCAAGCAACCGACTGTTGGGAAGACTGGAACGCCCTGGAGAAAGTTGCCTGGTACTGGAAAGCGGTCAATGAAGTCATTCATGAACAATCACCTGATGTAACCGTTTATTTTGAAGACATCTTTTACGACAAACACGAAGGCATTTACGAAATACTTGATCAGTTTGATGACATGGAATACCGTGACGAGGGTGTCCAAAATTCCTTCCAGCAAAAGGTCAACAAATCCACCCACAAACTCGTTCCAAAATATCCAGAGTGGCCCGACTCATGGAAAGAACAATTCCAGAGTATTGCCGGTAACGCCATGGAAAAGTGGGAATACGATGATTCCTATGGTGGGAACAAGGAAACCCGTTGAAAATCCTCTACATCGCCGGGCTGGCACACTCGGGTTCGACCTACCTAAGCCGGGTTCTGAACCAGCATTCCGACATTCTCTCGGTGGGAGAAATTGTGTTTCTCCCAAAATCGATCTCCGGTCCGATCAACTGTCCCTGTACGGAAAATAGTGACTCGAATTGCTCCTTGTGGCCCGAGGTACTTGAGCGATGTTCCATCGACGATCAAAAAGCTCGACAAATCGCACGTCTGTCAATGGATCGAAGGCTGGAATGGATCAAAGCTGTCCTCGGTCTTTATTCCAAACAAAATGTTAACTCATTTGGTAGCCGGAACCTGGAATTTTTCCGAACGATCTCGGAAGTTTCCGGATCCGAAGTCATACTCGACGCCTCGAAAACGATCTGGCGAGTCCTACCTCTCTGGAAAAGTCTGCCGGAACACGTGTACCTGCTTCACCTGGTCAAAATGCCTGAAAACCAGCTGGAGTCCCGAATGAGAATGGGTTACAACTTCTGGCACTCCCTACTCTTAAAATACGCCCGCAAAAATACGCTTTACGAGTGGTTCTTTTCGAATCACTCCACCTACAAACAGGTCCGGTTCGAGGACCTCGTTAACCATCCCGAGTCCACCATCGAAGCCATCCACCACTGGATAAATCTGGACTACGAAAATCCGTTCGACGGCGCCCATAAGCCCTTCCACCACCTACAGGGCAACGCCCAGGCCAAGGGGTCCATGGAAAGTCTCAGGCCTCTCAAGGAAAAGCTGGTGACCCACCGTGACTATACCCCGATGCAACAACGAGCTTTAAGTTACGTAAAACAACAACTTTACCCAAAAGATTGAAGCAATCGTGAATTCACCTCTCCGGCTCGGACTGGTCTGTCGATCCCTGGTGAAATCCAAGGGCGGGCACGAAAAATACCTTCATAGACTTATCAACTACGGCCTGAAACAAAACCTGGAAATCACCGCCTTTTGTGAATCGGCCGATGGTCTCCCGGACTCGCCCCGGTTTGAGCGCGTCAACGTACCCACTTTTCGATTCGAACAGGGCCTGCGACACTGGTCGTTCAACTACAACGCCCGCAAGCTTACATCAAAAC
The DNA here is from genome assembly GCA_042219695.1 of bacterium. Taxonomy (GTDB): domain Bacteria; phylum T1Sed10-126; class T1Sed10-126; order T1Sed10-126; family JBDGPJ01; genus JBDGPJ01. Next base: position 932 of record JBDGPJ010000156.1, on the reverse strand, counting down.
ACTCCGATCAATTTGATGTACTTTTCACCACCGGGAAAGTAAACTTCGGTGATATCCACCGGGCCGGAGGCGGAGTCCATAAACGATACCTCGATCAGTGCGGCGACTGGACCTCCTACCTGAAACCAAAAACCTGGGTCCAGTTGACCTTACAGCGCCAGCTCTACGAACACTGTCAGGACACTCGATTTATCGTCAACTCCAACATGGTAAAACAACAGGTGATCGAGGAATTCGACGTTCCCGAGGATCGTCTGCAGGTGATTTACAACGGCGTCGATACCGATCGCTTCAAATACGAGAAACTCAAGAATCGCTCCGGTGAACTTCGTGAACAATATGACCTTAATAGGGATGATTTCCTTTGTCTGTATACGGGAGCAAAATGGAAACGGAAGGGTCTCCCCGAATTATTGGAAGCTCTGGTCCAGATCAAACAGGATCACGTGAAGCTGGTCATTATCGGTAACGTAAAACAAAACAAATTAAACTCAGCAGTGAACCGACTCGACCTGAGCAATCGAGTTATATATAAAGGATATACCGAACACATAGAACAGTTTTACGGTATGGCCGATCTGTTGGTCTTCCCGTCCCGCTACGATGCCGGAGCCAACGTGGTTCCCGAAGCACTGGCTTCCGGACTACCGGTGATCACAACAAGTATGAACGGGACCCATGAATTAATTGAGGAACCGGCGGGAAAGGTTATCGATAATGCCACCCGAATCGATCAAATGAAGCGCTACATACTTCAATTTGTTCGTGACCATCCTTATCCTGAACGCCGTCGGAAAGCTGCTCAAATTGGCCAGCAATATACCATGGAACGCCATTTCAATCAGATGATCGATCAGTTTCACAAGGCATCTCATTCCTAATCTATGACTACCTACAGGTGTATTCTACATGAAGCAATGGTATGAACGTAC
>JBDGPJ010000155.1:5493-7788 GCA_042219695.1 bacterium | reverse complement strand
AGCTCCATGGATGGAGTTCGAGAATGATGACATCGATTCACGGTCGCCTCGCCAACAAAAATGCAAAAGTAAAGTGGTGTAACAGATTTATACAATAATTATTAGAATAGACACTTCTGGGCAATGTACGAATTTTTACGGAAACACATCACGTAACATCCTACTGTAAACTCACAATCATGAAGTAAACGGTTTGAATGACATAAATCGTTTCCCGAGTTTCCCGTGTAGGTAACGTACAGCCATAATTCGCCCGCTTGGACATCAAAGGGCATTCTTCCTTCCTTTCTCTGGCAAAAACTTCTATTGTATTCAGTACGGATTTTTTACGAACTATGTATCCAGTTTGACCAGAATTTTTTTGCAGTGCTTTGTTTGCAGAATGAGTAGCTTAGTAATCTATCGATCCATGGTTTTATTCTGCGTGATGTTTGATCATTGTGTGCTTGGCAGCTGTCTTGATCTCAAGTGAGCTTCATGCACCGGACGCATTTATCATCTAATTTCTGATGTCTTGACGCTACGAGATGTGGCTCTATTGAAATCCTTCGATTATTCCGTTATATACTTAAATTGAATCCGTTTTTCGATGAACGGTTTTCTGTGCCGTCGGGGCCGTGAGGGCCATAGAGACGGCACAGCCCTCGGAAGCCGACAGGATGTCGGCTGAGAATGAGTTCATCGATTAACGGATTTAATATTCTATAAGCCAGGGATTTCAACAACCCCACGAGATGTTCACGGCAAGAATTATAAGACTCAATGATCCATTTCTGCGTAAGATGATTTATAGTGTTCCCGATAAGTTGTTTGCGTTCATGCAAAGTCTATTTTTGGGAGTTATAACCAGGATGCTGTACAACATTCCTGACACCGGTTCCCCTGTTTTTCAACGGCTGGCCCTCAAACTTGCTCAAGTAGGACGTTCCCATTCGTACGTTGGATTGACCGACCCGGACGAGGTTATGGATCGACTTATTCTCGGTAGTCTGGCCGTTCGTCCATTGTTGTCCGCCGGACGTCCTATTATGGATATTGGCACAGGGGTTGGAATCCCCTCATTACCACTGGCCATCGCTGATCCCGCCCGGCCCATCATAGCCGTGGAACCACGTGAAGAGTGTATTTCCTTACTGCACTGGCTTCTGTCCTTTATTAATAACACCCACGTACGCACCCATTGCAGTACATTACAAAATATTCCCCTGCACTGTATTCCTCCCGCACAGGTCGTTGCTCGATCTTCATTGGATTGGGACGAACTCTTAATGGACGACACCTCTCGATATCCCTACGTACGATGGTCGGGACCGAACGTACCCGAACCTCCCGATCGCGAAGGCTGGGTCCATCGTACGATCAACTGTACTCATTCCCTGGTTTATCAATCATTTGATTGGTGGGGTCCCCGGGAAATGTTTCACGTGAAACAACATCTCTGGGACTCCCTGGACTGGCTAAGCGTGGACCCGGAACACTCATAAGGCCATTTAAGCCCCGATGATTACAGATTTTCTAAATCATTCGTCCGACGGACCATTCAATCCATAAAAGGACGGGCTCCCCCAGCCGTTCACATAATCTCTAACGTAGTACCGTCTGTATTCTCCATCTACTATTTCGACTCGATATTTGATCGTATATAGAAAAACACCGGTCCGGTGGACGGTCTATTCATAACGGCGCAATGGCCATCAATGTCAGAATGGAACTCCGTTGTCATCAAGTTCCCATTAATCATCTCCTGTAATTCGGTCGACAATGAACCTGGTGAAATGATGATGACTCGTGATACTGGTGTATTCCTTGCCTGCTTAATATTGATTGGTTTTACGGCCGGACCCGTCTACGGACAAATTTCCATCGGTTCATCGGGGTCGCCCGTGGATTCCGTGTTTGCCAATGGCTTTATCTACACCACCAATGCCGGAAGCGACGATCTAACTCAGGTTGATATCCAGGCCGGAACCGTTGTTGCAACCATTCCCGTCGGTAACGAGCCCCGAGCCATTACATACGACGGAACGAACCTCTGGGTGGTACACAAGGAATCGGAGAACGTGTACAAGCTGGATCCGACCACGGGAAATGTGATCTCGACAACATCATTAAATGGACCCGGCTACGGTATTGGTACGAATGGTGATTCCGTGTGGGTGACCAAAAAGCGGGACCAGCAGGAACGCAACATCGTAGAAATTGATCCGGATAATGCTTCTATAGTCGAACGTACGTTTCTAAAAGACGAAGTGGCTACCACCGTCAAATTTATCGACGGCTGGATCTGGGTGGCTT
>JBDGPJ010000155.1:4385-5483 GCA_042219695.1 bacterium | reverse complement strand
GACGAACTGTGGAAAGTGGATACCAATCCCCTCGCCATCCGTTCGGAACAGAAAGCTGGCGGGGATATCCGTGGTATTACGAGCCAGGGGGCCGGAATATGGTACAGCAGTCTTATCGAAGAAAAGGTCTCCAAAATAAACCGTTCCAACCTTATTTCGCTCGGTTCCGTTGATTTGAACTTTACTCCGGGAGGAATTAATGATCGTTTGCAGGATGTCACCATCAATAACAACAATCTTTGGGCGGCTATTGGACACGTTCCAAAAAACCTGGTCCGGATTGACCCCCTGGATCAGGAGATCGAACAGACCATTGGACTGCCCCATATTCCCGTATCCGTCACGGCCGCTGGTACGACGACCTGGGTCATAATGTCGGGTTCCGTACATTTAAAAGGAATTACCACCGATCAACTTACGGATCAATCGAATGATACTTCGTTAATCCATCATCCCGGCGTCACCACCCAGCAAACCATTATGGATACCGGTCATACCGTAACCTCACCGACCTCCACACGAAATCAATACAAGCTTTTGTCCTTTGAAAACGTTCCATCCACCTCCGTGTATTCGGGACCGGTGAACGACCATTCGAACCTGTCCGGCAACAACGCTACCTCGACGTTTTCTACACCGTTAACACTTTCTGGTCGGGATACCTTGACGATACACGTATGGACCAATGAACCCTCCTTTCAGGTTATGATCGGAAAACGTTCCGATACTCGATCAATAGCGGCCGAGCATATGCCGGTGGGTCTGGGAACGGGGGATCGTAGCCGGCGCGCCCTCGGTCGAACAGGTATTCTCGTTGAATTTGCCGGAGAGAATGGACGATTACTCGGTGACAGTGTGAGTACAACCGATATCGGGGATAGCTTCTCCTATAGTCTGACCTACAATTTATCCGCGGAGACCAGCCGGCTTTTCGACAAACTCGATACCCATTCGAGTACCAACTCAAACCCTTTTTCGTTCTACTACGCTGATCATTTCACCGATGAATGGCGCCGGAATGACTCGGTGGATATGCAGGTCACGGAAAAGCCTTCGGGACGAACAATCGTTCGCATTGCCGGTCTCACCCATGATTTG
>JBDGPJ010000155.1:0-4369 GCA_042219695.1 bacterium | reverse complement strand
AGTTCGGCGGAATCATCATCATCCGGGAGCTCATCCTCCTCAAAGGGATGCATCATCGAACGGTTGTTGCCGGGAAACTCGCTTGTCAGCTCCGGGCGGTTATTTCGTGACCACTTAATGACCACTCGAATGGGTCGAGCGATTGTTCGAAGATACTATCAGTTCTTTTAGGAGACGACGGCGAGCGACACCTTCCCGACAATCCATCATTAACAAAATTAATCATTACCCCTCCTCTAAAACCTGTTTCACGTGAAACATCCGTAATACTTCCAGAATTTACTCTGTTTTTTGAACAAGAAATATATTGGGATAGAACGTTCTCAATTTGTGAATTCACTTCCCCGGAAAACAACGAGGGTACCCCTCTTTTTTTAAGAGAAAACGATTGGATCAAAAAACCTGTTTTATCGGCACGGTGTATTCAGTTATCCGCCTTCCGTATACGTAGGCTGTTATTTTACGTTTCGTTGGGTTGGCTAATCGCCGATTGCTGAATGCTGATAATTGACTCTTCCAGGTTTATGTTGCTTCCTTTGTTCTCGTAAAAAAAGGAGATGTGCCGTTTTAATCAACGTCTCCTGTCATCAACCCATAAAATTCGTTACTCTACTGGGTTGTACAGTTCAATAGGGGTTGTAATTCGACGATCAAATAGAGTTGCGGGATTCCAACATTCCAAGATTGTACGAGAAAAACACGAATCCCGATGACGGATCCGTATGTCGATCGATAACTCGTCAATATATCGGGTGAGCATAACTTGACTACCATTATCGCGATTGCCATGCAAAAAGGGGGGGTTGGAAAAACCACCACGGCGATTAATCTGGCCAGCGGAACGGCTCTTGGTGATTTTTCGTCCCTGTTAATCGACATGGATCCCCAGTCGAACACAACCAGCGGACTGGGGATTGAAACGGACGAAGGCGACGTCACCTCAAAAGACATCATACAGAATCCTCCTTCTATTAAGAACGCGATGGTGACGACGTGTGTGGATCAACTCCAACTCGTTCCCTCGAGTATCGAGCTGAATAACGTACGGGCCGAATTACCCAAAAATAATTCCCGGTACGAGGAGCTGTCGGATTCAATAGATGTTATAGATAATGATTTAGATTATATTTTTATCGATTGTCCACCGAGTTTGGGTCCGTTAACACTAAATGCTCTTAAAGTCGCCGATGAGGTTCTTATCCCTCTCCAGTGTGAATATTATGCTCTGGAGGGATTAAGTCAGCTCTGGCAAACCATTAAGACCATACAGGACTCATTTAATCCCGAACTCACTGTACGAGGAATTATCCTGACGATGTTTGACGCCCGGACCAATTTATCCAGCGACGTGAAGTCCGAAGCGGAGTCGTATTTTGGTGAATCAGTCATGGATACAACGATTCCTCGTAACGTAAAAATCAGTGAAGCGCCCGGATTCGGGCTCCCCGTGCTTCTACACGACCCGATGAGCCGGGGCGCACAAGCCTATTTTCGTGCTACCGAGGAGATGATTACACGTGAGCAATAGTGGTCTGGGACGTGGTCTTGATTCCATGCTCCCCGATGATGAAGTCAACGAAGATAAACTCCAGCAAGTACCCGTGGATCAAATTGAACCGGATCCTAACCAACCCCGGGATCATTTTGACGAGGATCGCCTGGATGAATTAACACAATCCATCCAGCAACAGGGCGTCGTTGAACCGATTCTTCTCCGTCCGGGTCAATCCGACGAATCGGAGTACGTTATCGTAGCGGAAAACCTAACCCCCATCGCAGAAGCCCGGGCATACGATTCGCTTCGTAATCAACATGACTGGGATCAGAGCACCCTGGCAGACGAACTGGGGAAAAGCCGATCCGCCGTAACCAACCGGTTGCGACTGCTACAGTTACCGGAAACCATTAAAAATGGCTTGCAGAACGGTGACATTTCCGCCGGGCATGCACGTAGCCTGCTGGGACTCGATGAATCCCAAGCTCAAGTAGATTTGTACGAAACCATCCTGGAGAAAGACCTGTCCGTCCGACAAACCGAAGAATTCGTTAAGCGATACAAGCAGGGGGACAACGAGGACGATCAATCCGAAGAAGAACCCGAACAGCCCGAACCGGACCCCGGGTTCGATCACCTGGAAGCCGGACTTGAAGAAACACTTGGGGCTCCCGTTGAAATTGAATCGGAGGACCGTCAATCGGGTCACATACGGATTTATTTTCAATCGCCCGATGAATTCGAACAACTGCAGGAACGATTGAACCAACTTGATCCGACTACGTAATACATTCAAACGTGTGACCGTTTTTTCGTTTGATCCTTTAAAACCACGTTGACACCCTTGAGGTTAAACTCCGCCGTAAAAGAAAATAGGGCCTGCTAAACAAACCTGAAACACCCGCGATTTGGGACCGTTTAATGCCCTGGATTGTAGCCGCCACCTCGTGCTTATTCGAGGATAATTGTTGACACGATGGTCTGGTGGTGGTAGTTTCAGCATTGAATGTGCTGAAGATCAAGTAAGGGTTCAGGGAAGTTTTTTGGCCTGCGCTGACCAGCACTTCATATTCACTGTGAGTGGGCATAAGTAATTTGGGTCTTTGATCTCTGAACGTTGTTTTACCGACGTTTGTTAATGTAGAGGGGATGCTTATGTCCTGGTGGCGCCAGCCATTAACGCTCATCGTCATACCTCACGATGGTTCTGATACACATCAGTTATCGGTTCAATGGTTCACACTATTCAGTATTATACTTGTATTTGGCTTGTTATTTGGTGCGGGGGTATTTTCTGCCTACTTACATTACGGTTCCACCGCTCTCTCCGCCGATCAAAGCTCGGCTTCTTCCCAGCTGGCTTCCTCCTCCAGCAATAAAGAGGTCCGGCTGAAGAAACTTCAGAATAAGTTAAGCAGTCTCAAGCAGGAACTGAAGAAAACCCGGACACGACACCAGTCGATCCTTGAAATTAGCGGATTTTCTCAGTTTCAATTACCGACGAAGCGTAAAGGCGGTATTCAACAGGCCTCACTCAAGAAAAACAACACAAAACAAGCTCTCAATAAAACCAATAAGAGCATTCAGAATACCCTGAAACGGAACCAATCCCTCGCCAAGCTTCGGGAATTTATGCAAAGCCGAAACAAGGTATTTCGGCATACTCCCATGCTTTGGCCGGTGGAAGGTTGGATGTCCTCACCGTATGGAATGCGTAAAGATCCGATGGGGGGGAAGGGGAAGAACTTCCACGAAGGTATTGATATAGCTGCGTGGCATGGTTCCCCTGTACGAGCCCCTGCGGATGGAAAAGTTACGTTCTCCGGTTGGAAATCCGGGTACGGGCAGTCCCTCACGATACGGCACGAATACGGTTATAAGACCCTGTTCGGACATCTCTCCAAACGGCTTGTTTCCAAGGGCCAGCGGGTGAAGAAAGGGACTCCGATTGGCCGGGTTGGCAATACGGGACATTCCACGGGAAGTCACGTCCATTACGAAGTTCAGGTAAACGGAAAACACATCAATCCCTGGCCGTATCTCGTGGAGCATTACGATTCCTACAAGCATTACGCGAAGACCAAAACCAAGAGCAAAGAGGAGTCATCCTGAATTCATGGGTGTACTTGGTAATATTTTAGACGGTAATGAATCCGTCCCGACCGTTATCAGTTCCGGAAGTACGCTGAACGGAGTACTGGATAGCAATGAATCACTGCGTATCGACGGTAATTTTGAAGGAACCATCCATTGCAAAGGGACCCTGATTATCGGGGCCAACGCCAACGTGGAAGCCGAAATCGTGGCGGAAGTCGCTGTGATAGGCGGCCGGGTCGACGGCGACGTCTCGGCCAACGAGAAAATAGAAATTCTCAGCACCGGTGAAATTTTTGGAGATCTTACGGCTCCCGTTCTTCAAATTGAACAGGGGGTTGTCCTTGAAGGAAGCTGTACGATCAACACCGGAGGCGACCAGGACGAGGAAGCCAAAGTCACCTCCATCAAGGAAAAACTCGGGTAACTCTTTCCTTATTTCATCATTCTTCTCCCGTATAAATAGCCTCAAAAACGCACAGAATACACAAAAAGATAATCTTCCACTTACCTCCAACTGTTCCTCACATTGGGAAATTCGTCAATAAACGAACGCGAATTAAAAACGTAGCCAGAAGAGCTATTTCGGGCCGGTCGGGTTCATTCTTTCTTGGATTCAACTATTAAGTGCAACAGTGAGTTCTTCGGTTGTATCATGGAACACCTCATGAGGTGTTCGGAAGTCTAACGATTTTCTCGGTCGATGGTTGAGCTTGTTCACGGTTTCATCAATTCGCTCTGAATCAACCTCCTTCAATTCCTCGTCACTCGGAAAATACT
>JBDGPJ010000154.1:891-5547 GCA_042219695.1 bacterium | reverse complement strand
GAACTTGATTTTGAGGTTGATTCGTTTCTGGGTCTCCTTGTTTCGTGGATCCCCCAGGATACTGCGGTTCCCCAGGGCTCGGGGGCCCCATTCCATACGTCCCTGAAACCATCCAATAACTTTTTGTTCCGATATATATCCTGCTACATCATCACATAATTGGTCAAAATCGGAGTAATATTCAAACGGAGCATCATACTTCCGAGCCGTTTTTTCCACTTCCAGATCCGAGTATTCCGGTCCAAGGTAGGATCCCTGCATACCATCCGTGATTAAATGTTGTGGGTTGTTTACCGGGACAGAAGGTTTTCCGGAAGGAGAAGTTGAATGGGTTGTTTCCGAAGTGGAATCTCGGGAAACTTGTTGGCTCCCATCTTCCGTTGCCCCCGCGGAGACTGCTTGTTTTTCCTTTTCCTTCTCCCGTATACGCTTTTGAGCATCGTTAGAGACGTTCCGGGGCCGATCGTAATACATGTGATTGATGACGTAAGCAGCTCCCAGGGCTCCTCCGGCGTCGCCAGCGGCAGGTTGGATCCAGATGTTATCGAAGATCCCTTCACGCCGGAGAATACCGTTGGCGACGCAATTCAGTGCCACTCCCCCGGCGAGACAGAGGTTGGATTGGCCCGTTACGTCTTTGGCCTGTCGGGCCAGATCGAGAACCAGTTCCTCGGTCACGGCCTGGCAGGCCATGGCTAAATCGCAGTGTTTCTGTTCGAGATCCGACTCCGGAACACGTTTTTCCAGGTCGAACAGGTCCTCCCAGGTACCGTTGTCAACCATTCGCAGTGAGTGTGGGTAGGTGAAGTAATCCATGTTCATTGTGAAAGAAGCGTCGTCCCGGCGGTCAATCAGTTCGTCATTGATGATCTGCTTGAATCGTTCAACACGGTCGGACTCCGGATTCCCGTAGGGAGCCAGTCCCATCATCTTGTATTCACCGGAGTTGACCCGGAATCCCAGGAAATAGGTGAAGGCGGAATAAAACAGTCCGATGGAATGGGGAAAATGGAGTTCTTCACGTATAGTGATTTCATTTCCCTCCCCTTCACTAACCGTAGTCGTGGCCCATTCGCCAACCCCGTCCAGCGTCAAAATAGCCGCATTCTCGAAGGGCGAGGGATAAAACGCACTACCGGCGTGAGATTGGTGATGCTCCGTAAACAGTAGATTTAACTTATCCCCGTCAAATTCCTGGACTTCACGTAGCCCATCCCGAATCGTGTTTTTCTGAAAGAGTTTTTCCTTGATCCAGACCGGCATGGCTGACAGGAAGGACCGTAAGCCTTTCGGGGCAAATTCATAATAGGTTTCTAACAAACGTTCGAATTTTCGCAGTGGTTTTTCGTAAAACACCACGGCGTCCAGCTCGTCTATTGTGAGACCGGAGTAATCAAGACAGTACTCAATCGCCTGGTTGGGGAAGGTCTTGTCGTGCTTGTCCCGGGAGAAGCGTTCCTCCTGCGCGGCGGCCATGATTTCTCCGTCTTGTAAGAGGGCGGCCGCGGAATCGTGGTAGAAGGCGCATATTCCGAGTATCGACGTGGATTCACTGTCGTTCATTGAAAACACCAAACTGGACTGGATCTACTGGATTTACTTGATTCAAAAAACTACAAAGGCACGAAGATCTCAAAGAAGCAATTTTATGCATCAAAACGAAACATTCCGCTATTACTGACACCTGATACCTGTTACCTGACACCTTATATCGGACTGGATTTACTGGATCGACTGGATTATTAAACCAATAAGGCACAAAGATCTCAAAGAAACAATTTTATTCAACGAAACTTTCCGCTATTACCGACACCTGAGACCTGTTACCTGACACCTAATATCGGACTGGATTTACAGGTTCGACTTGATTAACAACCACAAAGGCACGAAGTTTACTAAATATTTTTTTTGATTGGAACATTTTATCTATATCTTGTACCTGATACCTGTCACCTGACACCTAAAAACAGACTTGATTATTTTAACCACAAAGTCGCAAAGGACACAAAGAAAAATTTTTTTAACAGGGCGTGCAGTTACCGCTTTCAACTGATAACTATCACCTGTCATCTAACATCCACCTGAACTATTAAATCAAAGAGACAGGTGCTTATCCAAAGCCTGACTTACCCGTGTTCGGTCTTCGTCAGCCAAGGAGCCAATCGTTTTCACGATCAAGCGCTGGTCCAGTGTGAAAAGTTTCAATCGAACGATACTTGGGTGGTCGAGGCCGGCTTCCTCTTGATTCTTAATTTCGATGTCCCCCGGCCAGGGGGAATGTGATTTGGTCGTGATCATACAGCAAATGGAATGGTCGACCTCATGGAAGGGCTCCGTAGAAACAACGAGGGCAGGCCTGCGCTTCGACGTGTTTTGATCAGTAAACGGAAATGGAACAACAATCACGTCAAAGGCTTCGTAAGACACTAAAGGTCGCCGTAGGCCTGTTCGTCCTCGTCACTCATCCATTCATTCAATGTACCTTCCGTGGACTTGTGATAAGCCTCATCAAAAGGCTGAACCTTTGAAATCTTTATCTGTCCTTCCTCCTCCGTGATTTGCAGACGATCACCCGCTTGTAATCCCAATTCATCTCGAAGTTCCTTGGGAATCGTAATCTGGCCCTTGCTTGATAATTTGGAATAAGCCATTGACATCACCTGTTTAAAACGTAAATCGTAAAATGTAAGAAGTAAAGAAAATTACCACATTTTTTGGAAGGATTCCGAATCGGGGGAATCGTTTCGGGTGTAAAAAGCCGTCTGTTCGGTCTCATGGCGTGGGTTGGTAAACAGGCGAAACAGAAGGGCAATCGGTGTAAGGGCCAGGTAAAATAGGATCGTGAGCAAAACCTTGGAGTTGAAGGTACCGATCCACTCGGCGAAGGTCATCCAGACGGTGGCCAGCCCCCGGGTTAACTGATCCGAGATTAGCGGTATAACGGCAAATACGATCCCTACCCAGAACAATGGTACCCAGGCGGTCCAGGCGTAAAACAGCAGGCAGGCCGCCGTTAAGACCAGAAGAACGCGCTGGGGATTGGTTTCTTCCATCGCTAAAACACGGTGTAGACAAACGGGGCCACGGCGGTGTTGGCCGTAAGGACGATTAGTACACCAAACAGCAGCAACACAAGGATCATGGGGAGCAACCACCACTTCTTGCGCTCATTCAAAAAGCCCCAGAGGTCTTTTAGCAGTTCAAGCATGATTTATACTCACTTTCGTATGGTATTGTTGGAGCAGATAATCTTACGAGTTTTGAAATCATTAATAAACCCCAAATACAACAAAACCAATCGCCAACCGCACTGATTTATAAAAGCGTCAATTTAAATTGACGCTTTTATTCAATCGTTGTTTATGTGAAACGAATGAAAAACCGCTCTTTTACCTCAACCTTTATCCTCATTTCGTCAGGTTCACCACTTGTTCTGCAGGACAATGTTGAATAATTTCCGGATCACCCGTAATGATTTGTGCGTCATATTCCCCGGCCAGGGCCACGGCAAACGCATCCGCGTAGGACAATCCTCCTTCGGCCTTAACAGACGCGGCTTGATGGACCCGATCCGGAGTGGCTTCAACCAGTGCTATCGGTAAAAATTGAATTAACTCTAATATTTCTCGTGCCTCTTCTTTTCCATGACGATGACGGATAATGTATTCGACTTCTCCCCCATTAATCCATGACATTTTGAGTTTCCGGGATCCATGTGAGGCTTCCTCAAGGTATCGATCCAGGTGCTCAACCGTGACAGAATGATCCTGGAGGTAGGCCAGAATGGTCCAGGCATCAAGCACGAGATTCTCGTTCGTCACGTTCCATGTCCTTTCGATGTTCGCGCTCCAATTCCGAAATCAAATTCCCCTCCGCGTACCGACCCTTTAGATTTTCGGTAACAGTCGTAAGGTTCCGTGGATGTAGATGAATTACCCCCCCTGTCACCTCCGCTTCCAGCTCATCGCCCGGCTATAATCCAAGAGCATCACGAATTTTTTTGGGAAGCACAATCTGGCCCTTACTCGATAACCGCACACGCTTGTTCATCCGTATCACCTATTCTTATTTTAAAGCATAAAGTAAGAAAATCCCATCTTTTTGTTCCAGTTTGTAATCCCGGTACTGAGCGGGTTAATATCGCCAGGTGTATTTCAGACCAAAAGAATGTTCCTGCAGTCCATCCCAGTTTTCTTGCTTGTCGGTTGTTTGATTTTGGAAGGTCTGTTCGCGAGAAGCTAAAAACCGGTAATCAAGGGACAAACTCTGATGATCGGACAATAAATACTCGATACCCGCCAGAAACTGATACGTAAAATTTTTCGAATCAGCATCCACGTTAATTTCCCCCGGTATCGTAAGGTCGGAAATTGTGCTCCTTTGAAAACCCACACCCATTCCCCAGTAATTGGACCAGTTTTTCCCAAGATCCGGAAAATCCTCATTATTGGTCACTTCGAGGGAAATCCGGGTGGTTTCCAGTTCGCCCTGGCCGGAAAATTTAGTGTCGGAAGCGCTGGTATATCGATTGATGTCAGCACCGGAATAAGACATACCGTACTGTACCTGCAGAGTTTCGACCTGACCTCCCCAGGACAGCGAAACTCCTTTACTGCGGTCAAATTCAAGTTCCGCGCCGTCCGAGCGGTTAATTTC
>JBDGPJ010000154.1:0-782 GCA_042219695.1 bacterium | reverse complement strand
GTTAATCCCCTGCGGTATATTCAGGCCGGTGATTCTACTCGTTGGACAGGATCAGGATATACAGGATTAATAGGATTTTATAGGGATCTCAATTATACTAAACGCACAGTTTCAAACGACATTGAAACACGAAGGGCAAAGAACTGACCCCCAAAAACGCACAAAAACACAATCCGGTATTCGTAAAAAAATGGTCAGTTTTCATCCGGAAGACTTAATGCTGGCAACATAACGGATGTGTAAAGGTGTCCTATCGTATAAAACTACTCCTTTGAGTGACTTAGTTAGACTGTTCTTACAATCCTTACATTCACATACTATGAACCAACTACTAAGTAACATCTCAGATTATCAAGGTTTGTTATGCTCCCATTCCCATGCATCCTCTATGATCGTCTTCAGGTCGCGTTTTGGTTCCCAGCCCAGACGTTCACGGGCACGGTCGTAACTGGCGACCAGCCGAGCAGGATCACCGGGACGGCGCTCCCCTTCCTTGACGGGAAATGATTTCCCCGTTACCTGTTTTACGGTGTCTATGACCTCTCTTACAGTATTTCCGTCTCCCGTCCCCAGGTTCAACCGTTCACATTCCAGGTCTTCAATTAGATCCAGCGATTGCATGTGGGCTCGAGCGAGGTCTTTCACGTGCACGAAATCACGAAGGCACGTGCCATCACGCGGAGAAGAGGACGGGAAATACGAGCTATTAACACAGATCGCCGATCAGGCGGGGAACCTGAGAGAGGACACGGTCATTCTGACCTACGATACAGTGAACCCGG
>JBDGPJ010000153.1:2031-6373 GCA_042219695.1 bacterium | reverse complement strand
TGAATGTGGTGTTTACGTAAACCAATCATCCACGCTCAGTGGAAATAATTACGATTTAACCGGTCCAAACTATTGTTCAAACAACGAGATTAATGCCGGTTCTTCGGCTAACGGTCAAATGGGCAAAATTAATTTGCGGGAAGGGGAGAACTTCACTTCACCGGGTAGTGTGGGAAAAGTTTCTCGATTTGACAATAAAATGGACATACCTAATTTTAAATGTGATTCATCCTCTTCCTGTGGTGGATATGAAATCAACCTGGAAAATTTTGATAGTTGGTCGAACCTGTCGTCCGGGCAAAAATTCACCCAGGACGGATTCCTCGAATCGACCTGGGAAATGGCTTCGTACGAGGATGATGGTTCGGGAGCTATCCCGATTTTATATCCTTCAACGGCCTACGCGGGTAATAGCACCGAATCCATAACGTACACGTACGAGCAAAAAAATAACTGGATCAAATTTGAGGATGCGGTTAATTCGGGGGGTTCGGACGATGGGCTTGGTGAAAACGGTAAAGTGGAAACCGATGAATTTACTGTAACGGCACCCTACGGTCAATTTCCAATAACGGTAACAACAAAGGCGGCGACCAGTAGTAGTGATAACAATTTGAATTCCGTGGGAGAATCAGTGACCGATAGCCTGGGTTTCACGACTACTGTTGAATCAAAATCCGGTAATCAATTTACCCTTTCGGTAACAAGTGATGCGAATCCTCCCCACGCTTTAAGCCATGTTACGTTTGAGTTTCAAGGAGCTTCGTTCCGTGAAGAAGAAGGTACCTATAATCTGTCCCGATCTTCAAGCAGTTCAGGTTCAAATGGTTCTTCCGGGAGTAAGAAGAAGTCCGGTAGCAAGGGTAAGTCCGGAAGTTCCGGAAGCTCCGGTAAGTCCGGAAGTTCCGGTAAAAAAAAGAAATCCGGCGGTTCTGGAAAAAACAACTCTAATAATTACCTATGCGGGACAAAAGACGATAACATTAAGGCAATGCGTACAGTGGGCAGTAACGTGGCCGACGTGGAGTATAATGGAAGTGGAGAAGTTGTCTGTGTGAAGAAAGTATCCGCCCCGAGTGGGAGTTCAATACCCACCTACGAAATTGTGGCTCCCCAGAATCCGATGGCGAACCACACGGAGATGATCTGGAATGCTCGCAGTAGTTCGCCCGTTTCCATCTATGCGGACGGTCACGTGACGTTTGCCAAGCACGATCTTGCCACTGATCCGGGATCCGGTAACTGTGAGGGGAACTCGGGGTCAAAGGGTTCCTCGGGTAGTTCCGGTTCATCCGGGAGTTCGGGTCAGAAAAAGAAATCCGGTGGGTCCGGAAAGAAAGGCGGTTCAGGGGGATCCGGGAAATCCGGTAAATCAGGGGGATCCGGGAAGTCAAAAGATCCCTGTAAGAGTAAGAGCGGTGGTTCCGGAAAGTCCGGTAAATCCGGTGGATCTGGAAAGTCGGGTGGTTCCGGGAATGGAAAAAAAGGTTCCTCGCGCTCAAAGGGCAGTTCAGGAGGTTCCGGAACTACAAAAGTTACGATCTGTCACATTCCTCCCGGTAATCCGAGTGCCCGTCATACGATTACGGTGGGTCAGCCTGCTGTAAGTGCTCATCTGAATCATGGTGATCATCGAGGAAGTTGTGAGAGTAGTAAAAGTTCCAAACCGGACAATGTTAAAGACAGTTCCACCCCACCCACCGATTTAGGAATTTTGGGAGGATTATACGCGGAGGGGAATGTAACGGTGCCGGGGAATGGTTATAAGTTCCACGGTCGTAAGACGGATATGGGGGGACTTTCGATCTGGTCGGAGCAGGATCTGCGACTGCTGGAAAACGGGGTCGAGTTCGAGGGCATTGTCGCTGCCGATAATGATTTGGAACTTGGTTCATCGATCGGTTCAGGGAATGGACCCCAGATTGATGGAGTGGTGGTAACGGACGGTAAACTCAAGTTCCCCTCGGATTCCAACCAGGCGTACATCAAACATGTGCAATCCAATTATGACGGTTCTACAATGACAAAGGGAGGACCTGAAACTAAAAAGCAGGTCGACATGGATAAACCTATCTACGCAAACCCTTCCATTCGTCTCATAGACTAGGATGATTTCCTCTTTTTCAATCTAATAAGTCGCATTTCCTTGTGACAGTAACCCACGAAGTTACTCTGAATTTTGGGTTGAATGTATATTGGAACCGGACCAAGCTGATAATTTAGCATCTACTGAATTTTCCCTGGACCCTCATCAGGGGGTATTGTATCCGGTTTGGACTTTTATATTATGCGAAGTCATACTGGTTGCTCTCGATTTGATGTTTACGTTTTCCCGACCGATCGATATTTCCGCTCTTTATGAATTAACCGACCTCACCATAGAAGGTGGAGTGGGTACATGGTTTGCCTCTATCCAGGCCCTTTTTATCGGGGGAACCGTGGGACTGATTACATGGTATCAATACCGCTCAGGGAGAAGTCGATGGATAACGGGATTATGGTTATTAATCACCCTGTTCTTCGTGTTCATGTCGTTGGACGATGCGTCCCGAATTCACGAACGGGTCGGGATTGTTATCGATGTTATATTGAATGATTCAGGCGGGGGGATGTCCGAGCCGGGATCCTGGATGTACTGGATCCAAACGTTTCCCACCTGGTACTGGCAGTTGTTCGTGGCCCCGTTTTACGTGGGGTTTAGTCTGTTTATGGCGGTCTTTTTCTGGAATCGGTATCGCCCCCTGGGCGTGTTTAAGTTCCTCATACTGGGGTTTGTGGCCTACTTCATTGCATTGACACTGGATTTTCTGGACGGCATCGACAATATTTACATGGATCTCGTGTTATGGAGCGGTTGGACCGGGCGCAGTATCCAGCATGTTTCGAGGTTAACAGAAGAGTATCTGGAAATGCTCGGGACGACTTCCATCTGGTATGCATTTTTGTATTATACAGCTTACCTATACGAAGGTTCTCGTATCGCGTTTGTTGAATCGGGAGGTACGGATTCGTGAGTGAAATCGATCAGTACCTGCGGCTGGCCAAAACTCGTTCATCCTGGTCGGTGGAGGAACTCACTTCATTTTTTAACAAGAAACGACAGTGGGTCCGGTTAATGATCGATCGTGGTGAAATTCCCACTCCCGATCTTCCTCAGAACGTAGATCCCGCCCAGGTCGATATACCTTCCGAAAACTTACAAAAGGCACTCAAACAGTCCGACGCCATACGGGAGGAAATCCTCGGGGAAGAACAGAACGCGGCAAGCACGTCATCAACTTCATCCGGAACCGATGGGGGGGCCTCTTTAGGGGGCGATTCCGTTCCCGACATGGTTCAAAAGCGTCTCCAATCCTTGAAACAGCAGGTCGAAGACTTACAGGAGGACAAGCAACAGCTCAAGGAGGAAAAACGGGAACTGCATCTGAAAATATCCCGATTGGAAGCCGACCGTACCACGGAAAAGTCCGGTGGTGCCCTGGAGAAAAGCAAGGAGTTTCGGGAAGGTAAAGAGAAGGGCCGCCAGGAAGTCCTCGATAAAATATACACGTTTTCCTCGGTTATCGGTGCTCGGATTGAAAACTGGCTTGAGAAGGAGGACAATCCGATGTCCGGACTTCGTTCTATGCTGGGAAGTTCAAACCAGGGAGATGGTTAGTCCGGAATATTCACGACAGTGAAACTGTCGTGAATATTCCGGGTTAGCCTGATATTCATGTCTTCTATGAATTTATCATCTGATAGGCAGCCTGTTTGTAAAGTGGGTTGGTTAACCCAGCCGTTTACATTAACCATGTTTTCGTACGGACTGTATTTTCATCCGGATATACCCATTATGCATTTTGTTTACCGTCATTCCAAAAACGGCCGTTGTTCGAACGGTCTATTCATGTACAGTTTTACTGTCAAGAATAGACCCGGTTAGGTTAATACTTGCCCCGGGCCCGTTCCTTGGCCGGTAAGATTTCAAGGCATGTCGTCCACCAGCCCGTCTCAATTGTTTCTATGAACTCCTCGGGAAGTCCTTCCGCTTCCATTTCGCGAGCCAGGCGATGATGATCGTATTCCACCGGTAAAAACTCCACCTCGAGGTCATTCCCATTGGCCGACAATTCCGTGGCCCAAACGTTTGTTTGACCGTCGTTGGCGGGACGCCCAATGACTCCGACATTAATAAAATGACGGTTCCCGGGGAGTTCCCGGTGCCAGTGGATGCCGGTGTGTGTATTTAAGATGACGTCACAATCATGCTCCTCGAAAAACTGCAGTAGAAAATGATCGGGGGACGTTGAATCCCAGATGAACTCGTTCATCTGACGGGGACTGCCGTGACACATGAGTA
>JBDGPJ010000153.1:0-2021 GCA_042219695.1 bacterium | reverse complement strand
GTGATTTGACGTTCCAGAGGGAGATCACGCATCCATTCCTTCCATTCGTCGGACGTGTTCTCGAGCGTATAGTCATAACTTATTTCGGCGAAATAATTGTCCTTGGGATCGGTGTACCCGCACTGGCAGTCCTCCTTCTCGTGCCCGACGGAATCGTCGTAGTTTCCACGCACCACTTTGACGTCATGCTCCACGAGCGGAGGGAACACTCGGTCGGGATGAGGACCGAAAGCCCCGAGGTCACCCAGACAAAAAATGTCCTCGACGTTTCGATCGCCAAAGAGACCGATGGTTTCTTTTAGGGCCAGATAGTTATTGTAGACCCCCCCAAATACTCCGATAGTTTCCCGATTCACGGGGTACTCCTTCCAGTTTGGACTCAATGATACTACGCCTAAGTACACTGAAAAAGCGTCAATCTAAATTGACGCTTTTTCAGGAAGTTCTTTTTCATCATTGGTGGAGTACTCGTAGGAGGGCATGTTGGAGCAAAGCTGGCCGAAGCGGTAGCAGGTGTAGCAGGCATCGAATCCCAGGGAAATCGGTTGCATGGCTTCTTCGAGCGAGTCGCCGAGTTTTGCTTCGCTGTGGAGGACAAGTATTGGGCAGGCCCAGATTCCCCGGTCGGTGATCAGTCTTGCGTTGTGGCAGATAAACTGTTCGTTCCCAACCTGTTTCATCATTTCGTGGGTGACCTTTTCGGTGGCGTGGTAACCCCGGTCCCGTTCTTCTTCTCTCCCGATTTTTAACGAAGGTAGTAGCTTAATACGAGGTTGATCGTAGCCGCGTTCGTACAACCGTTCCCGGAAGCCCCCGAGGATTTCGGGATCCTCATCAATCTCCCATGTTCGGGTGGCCGTGATAATAGGAAGAAGACCCCGGTCGACCAGTTCCTCGACACCTGTCATGGCCTGCTCGAACGTGCCGTCTCCACGAATAGGATCGTTGGTTTCGGGAGAGAACCCGTCGATACTTACCCGAACTTCCAGGCTATAATGGCTCTGGTGGAAAAGTTCCCCGAGACGGTCGAGTTCCTCTTCCGTGAACGCAGTAGAGTTGGTCAGTACGGAAGTGGGACCGTATTCCAGAGATAATTCGAGAATGTCACACATCTCGGGATGCAGAAATGGTTCGCCACCGGTGTAATAGTATTCCTTCACACCATATTCACGTGACTCTTCGAGGTAATCCCGAACCGTGTCAAACTCCATCATGTCAAATGTGCGATTGTTCGGCCCCGAGTTATTGAAGCAATGGTTACAGGTCAGGTTACACAGTGTACCGGTTATCTGGAACCAGAGCACATCGAGATCATCCAACGGCATGCTCGGAGCATCGGGCTCCGGTTGTTCGTTGATCATCATGGAGTTCATTAATTATCAATCCAGGCAACCGTTAAATAGAATTTCTTATTTCAGGAAGATAATACGGTAATGCAGGGGCTGCTAAGATTCAAGTTACCTTGAATCTTTAAGAATATTCATTCACGGGAAATTCGTAAGTTGATTCATTGTCCGAGAGAGTTTGTTAGTGCGCTTTTGGGAAATCCTAACCTGAATCACTCATGACGATTTCGTTCCTCATGAATCATTCATCTCTACGAGATATCCGACAAGTTTGAACAAACGAATAAATCAAGCTGTAATACATCGGTTTAATTGTACAGCCTGTATTTGTTGTAAGCCGTTTTCACAGCTTGCCGTCGCGGTTAACCCAGTTGACAATGATACGTTATCGTCTGTTTATAATCTCGCTACCGCGGGACTGTTCTACGAACGGTCAATTCAACGACAGTTTTACTGTCATGAATAAACCGAACAAATGAGATTGTTTTGATCATAACGGGTTACTTAAACAGTAAAGGGATTCATGAACTTTGTTGGTAAAAATGTGGATTCACCCCTCGATCAAGAAAACATTATAACAAAAAATAAAATATCACGGGATTTAAAGTGTGTATGTAAGGGCAGAACCTTCCAGTGGGTTGAGATTCTCGACCATTTTATATAGGAGGGTATACG
>JBDGPJ010000152.1:5560-9977 GCA_042219695.1 bacterium | reverse complement strand
CTGTCCGATCGTGGTGCCAATATAGAATGGACGTCCTCCGCCGACCGGGCTGTGGATGGGGCTGATTTTTTGTACACGGACGTCTGGGCCAGCATGGGACAGGATCGTGACGCGGAATCCGTGCGCGATCGTTTTGAACCGTTCCAGGTCAATGAGCAGTTGTTAAGTCAGGCCGATGATGAAGCGCGAGTGATGCACTGTCTTCCCGCCCACCGCGGGGAAGAAATTACTAACAACATCATCGAGGGCCCCCAATCCATCGTGTTTGACCAGGCGGAAAATCGTCTCCACGTTCAAAAAGCCCTTCTGGCGACCATGATAGAAAATAATTCGATGTAGAATATAGTACAATTTCGGCCTATTCATGACAGTGAAACAGTCAGTGAATAGACCGTTCATGGAGTAGCCGTCCGAGCAGTCAATGACATTGTTGAACGAATTCAATACCCTGATTGACACCTCATAATGATTGATTGACTGCTCGGCCAGCTGGGTTAGTCCAGCCGGCAAACTGTGGGAAATCAAAATTGACAAGCACACTGACTGAATTGATTGAATGGTATTACAGCTTGAATTTTATAAGTACACTCAAGTTTGACGGATGTCTCGTAGAGATGAATGATTCAGGCTGTAAACTCTGCAGGGGAAATAGGTAGTTTGGGTAGAAAACGATCACAATCACCAAATGAATTGTTCGAGTGAGGTAGCTTGAGTTGTACTATGTATCGTTGGTTTTGATTGATTTCATTATGGATATGTCAGAGTTTTTGAAAGGTGATGAGTTTCAATGAGTAAAACCGAAAATATCGATCGAGTGGTACTTGCTTACAGCGGGGGGCTTGACACCTCCGTAATTGTTCATTGGTTGCGTGAAAACTACGATTGTGAAGTGATCGCGTTTTCGGCCGATCTCGGCCAGAAGGAGGACCTCGAACCTCTCCGCGAACGGGCCCGTGAAGCCGGCGCCGAGGATATCGTGATCCGCGATCTGCGTGAAGAGTTTGCCAACGACTACGTGTTAAAGGGACTTAAGGCTCAGGCTGTGTACGAAAATGGTTATCCACTGGCAACCGCTCTCGGTCGTCCCCTGATTTCTAAACACATGATTGACGTGGCCCGCGAATACGATGCCGATGCTATTGCACACGGGAGCACGGGAAAAGGGAATGACCAGGTGCGATTTGAAGTGTCGGCCAAGGCGCTTGATTCGGAGATTGAAGTTCTGGCCCCGGTCCGGGATTGGGAACTGGACACCCGGGATGACGAGATCGAGTACGCCCAACAGCATGGGATTCCGATCGAGGCCAGCAAGGAAAGTCCCTACAGCTATGACCTGAACCTGTGGGGGGTCAGTATTGAATGTGGACCACTGGAGGATCCGTGGACCGCACCTCCCGAGGATATTTATTTAATGACTCAAAGTCCCGAGGACGCCCCCGGCGATCCGGAAGAGATCACCGTTGGATTCGAGGCCGGTAAACCGGTCGAATTGAACGGGGATTCGTTAGCCATGCATGACCTGATCGAACGGTTAAATAAATTGGCCGGACAACACGGTATTGGTCGTATTGATATGGTTGAAAACCGTTTGGTTGGTTTAAAATCCCGGGAAGTGTACGAAGCCCCGGCCGGTGTCACCTTGATGAATGCTCATAGAGCCCTGATGGATCTTGTCCTGGAGCGTGACCTGTACCATCACCTCGAGGAAACCTCCCATCGTTACGCCAAGCTGGTTTACAACGGCCAGTGGTTTTCACCCCTCCGTCAGGCGTTGGATGCCATGCTGGAGGAAGCCCAGGATCAACTCACGGGAACTGTTCGCATGAAACTGTACAAGGGTAACGCAGTTGTGAACGGTCGTAAGAGTCCGGAATCGTTGTACGACGAAGCCCTTGCCACGTACGACGAAGGTGACGTGTTCGATCAATCCCTCTCCAAAGGATTTAACGAATTATGGGGACTTCCTTTAAAAGTAGCCGGTCGTCAGCGTTCCCTGGAATGATTCAATGACGCTCTGGTCTTCCGAGTCGGAACAATCCCCCGCGGATTCCGTGCTGGATTTTACGCAGTCCCTGGACGTCGATTACCGTCTGTATCCCTACGACATCGAAGCTTCCATTGTCTGGGCCGAAGCTCTCGCGATCGCCGGAGCAATCCCCCATTCCGAGTTTGAACGGATACAATCAACCCTGGAGTCGATCGAGCAGGAGTTTGAAAACGGCGAATTTGAACTGGATCCCGAACTTGAAGATATACACATGAACATTGAGCAGGAGCTGATCGACCGGCTCGGGGATACCGGGGCAAGAATCCATTACGGCCGATCCCGCAACGATCAAATCATGGTAGACGTTCGCCTGTACCTTAAGGACGTGATCCGTGAATGCCAGCAAAAGCTGGCGGATTTGCTTCAGGTTTTGGCCGATCGTGCCGGCGAACAAAAGGAGACGTTTTTACCCGGGTATACCCATCTCCAACCGGCGCAACCCATCCGTTTGGCCCATTACCTGATGGCCTATTTCCAGGGGTTTCGGCGTGATTTTGAACGGCTCGATGATCTCATGCCGAGAGTCGATGTTTTACCCCTGGGCAGTGCGGCCCTGGCCGGTTCGGGTGTAGATATCGATCGCGAATTTCTGGCCCGGGAGCTGGGATTTTCCTCGATCAGTCAAAATAGCATGGACGCCGTCGCCGATCGTGATTTCATGGTGGAGGCCATTCAGGTATTCACCCAGGTGGCCTTGCACGCTTCCCGGCTTTGTGAGGACTGGGTTATCTGGTCGTCTCCGTCGGTTGGGTTTTGTGAAATAGACGAACAGTACACCACGGGAAGCAGTATCATGCCCCAGAAGCAAAACCCCGACGTGGCCGAGTTGATTCGCGGTCATTCCGGTCGTCTCGTGGGATCCCTTCAGGGATTGATCAACGTGGTGAAGGGCCAACCGATGGCCTACAATCGTGATTTACAGGAGGATAAGGTTCACCTGTTCAGCGCGATTGATTCGGTTCTTGGCTGGCTTCCTTTGTTTTCCGACATGATACGTACTGCCTCATTCGACGAACAATCCATGGAAGAGGCCCTGGAAAAAGGGTACCTTGGAGCTACGGACCTTGCCGATTACCTCGTGGAAAAAGGTGTCCCATTTCGGGAGGCCCATAACGCGGTGCGTGACGTGGTCCATAAAGCGATTCAGCAGGACGTAACCTTATCGAACCTTCCCCTTGAGGAGTACCTTGAGGTCCACGACAAGTTTGATCCAACGATATTTGAGAAGTTAACTCCACGTGAGAGTACAAAAATGCGCGATTTGCCGGGAGGTACGGGACCTACCGCTGTGACACAACAGATTGACGCGGCCCGGGCCTGGCTGAAGGATCATAAAGAAAACAAAGAAAGTTGAGTGAATTCTACACACCTGAATGTTTCGTAAAATAAAGCACTCGTTGAAATAACGATTTTTTTGTTCCAACGAATACTTTTTTAATATGCTACCTGGAGGACGCGACCATGAGTGATTCGTTTCCCTATCGAGATGATGAACTGTACTGTGAAGACATTCCCGTTCAAACACTGGCCGATGAATACGGTACACCGCTTTACGTGTATAGTGAACAACATTTTCTGGATCGCTACCGGGCGCTTGATGAGGTTCTCGAACCGGTCGATCACCTGATCTGTTTTGCCATGAAATGCAATGGTAACCTGGCTGTCCTTAATAGCATGGCTGAAGCCGGGTGTGGATTTGACATCGTATCTGGCGGTGAGCTTCGCCGGGTAAAAAAAGCCGGTGGAGATCCTTCAAAGGTTGTTTACGCAGGTGTCGCCAAAACTCGGGAAGAACAACAACTGGCTCTGGAATCCGGTATTTACATGTTCAACGTGGAATCGATGCCGGAGTTACAACAATTGAATGAGGTCGCTGGTGAACTTTCGAAACAGGCCCGGGTGGCGTTCAGGGTGAACCCCGACGTGGATGCAAAAACCCACGATAAAATCACAACGGGTAAAAAAGAGAATAAGTTTGGTATACCCATTGTAAACCTCGAGGAATACGTTGAGGAGGCAAGTCAACTCGAAAATATTGATTTCAAGGGATTGCATTTTCACATTGGATCCCAGATCACTCAAATTGAGCCGTTTGAAGAAGTGGTTCGCAAAGCAACCAATGTAATCGATAGATTGAGAAACGACGGGTACGTCATCGAAACGCTGAACCTCGGTGGGGGGTTGGGAATTCGTTACAAGGACGAGACCCCGCTTACGCCTCAGCAATGGGCTGATGTGGTGGTACCGGCTATCGAGGATCTTAACGTGAAACTGATTATAGAACCGGGACGGTTTATCATGGGGAATGCAGGGATCCTTGTTACGGAAACAATTTATATAAAAGAATCCGTGACCAAGGATTTTGTCGTG
>JBDGPJ010000152.1:1897-5550 GCA_042219695.1 bacterium | reverse complement strand
GATGAATGACTTGATACGACCGGCCATGTACGATTCCTACCACGATATTGCTCCGGTGGATCGTTCCGGAGAAGAATTTATAACGGCTGACGTAGTTGGCCCAATCTGTGAAACGGGAGATTATTTTGGCAAGGATCGGACCCTGGCCCGACCCGAGTCCGGCGATTACCTCGCGGTAAAGAGTGCCGGAGCATACGGTATGGCGATGGCTTCACAGTATAATGCGTTTCCTCGCCCGGCGGAGGTCCTTGTGAATGGTGATTCCAGTACGGTGGTCCGGAAACGTGAGTCCCACGAGGACCTCTGGCAGGGCGAACCCGAGTTCTCGTAAGAACGGATACTGGTTGAAGAGGACAGTCGTTAGACAATATTATGAAGTTCAGGCAAGCCTAAAAATCAATTTAGTTCGGAGTGAACGTATATGTTAGAAGGTGCAATGGTTGCTCTCATCACACCGTTTTCAAACGGGAAGCTGGATAAGAAACAACTGCGACGTCTCGTGCGATTCCACGAGAAACATGACACGGACGTGGTCGTGCCCTGTGGCACAACCGGGGAATCGGCCACCTTGACCCACGAGGAGCACGAAGAAGTGATAGAGATCGTGGTGGACGAAGCCGAGGAGCTCGATGTCATGGCGGGAACGGGTTCCAACAGCACGCATGAAGCGGTCCGGTTTACCCGACACGCGGATGAGGTGGGATGTGAGGCGGCTCTTGTGATCACTCCTTATTACAACAAACCTCCGCAACGCGGGATGGTTTCACATTTTGAGAAAGTCGCGGACTCCGCTTCCATTGACATCGTTTTGTACAATGTGCCCAGTCGTACGGGGATTAATCTATCGGCGGAGGCGGTGGTGAAACTTTCACGAATCGACAATATTGTAGGTGTAAAAGAAGCTTCGGGTGACTTGAGTCAGATCACCGAAATATGTCACCGGACTCCCGATGATTTCGCGGTGTTAAGCGGTGACGATGGACTAACGTTACCGATTTTGAGTGTGGGCGGAGCCGGGGTGGTGTCCGTGCTCGCGAACATTCTTCCCGATAAGATTTCTCAGTTAACATGGTCATTCAAAAAAGGGAATACCAGGCGTGCCCGTGATCTTCACCAGGAACTTCACCCGCTCGTGAAAGCGATGTTCTGGGAAACCAATCCCATTCCGGTGAAGTTCGCCGCCTCTCAACTCAGGCTCTGTGATAATGAAGTACGTTCACCCCTTTCTACGTTGGATTCATCCTACCACGAGGATTTAATTGAGCTTATGGAAGAGGCTGATTTGAGTCCGGAACAAAATGAATAAAACAATGCTGGGGACGTGTGTTACTGATGGAAGAAGATGAAAATCATCCCATGGAAGTTATCGTAGCCGGGGCCGGGGGACGTATGGGTTCAACGCTGTTGTCCCTTCTACCCGATCGGGAAAACCTTGAACTCGTGGGTGCCCTGGAGTACGAGGGATCTGAACTGGTCGGTGAGCCGGTTCAGGAGATTGAGGAATCCATCTCCCCCAAGTTGACTATTCAATCGAATCCCGAATCGGTGGCGAACAAGGGCGCGGTCTTGATTGATTTCACTCGACCGGATGCCACAAGCCGGTTTCTGGACATTGCCGCAAACCACGAAGTCAAAATGGTCATTGGAACCACCGGACTTTCCGATGACGATCACAATAAGATCGAACAAACCAGCGAACAAACGGCTATTGTACAAGCCCCCAACATGAGCGTGGGAATTAACCTGTTGATCGATATTGTAAAAGAAGCCACCCGTTGTCTCGGTGAAGATTTTGACGCCGAAGTTCTTGAAATGCACCATCGTCACAAGGAAGATGCTCCCAGTGGCACGGCGCGGTTGTTGGCCGATAAGATCGCCCGAACTCGCAAACAGTCACTGGAGGATGTCGAGACTACGGGACGGGAAGGGTTTGTCGGGGAACGCAGTTCGGATGAGATCGGAGTCATGGCCCTGCGTGGTGGGGACGTTGTGGGTGATCACACCGTCATGTTTGCCGGGGAAGGTGAACGGATTGAACTTACCCATAGGGCGTCCAGCCGGCAGACGTTTGCCCGCGGAGCCCTGCGAGCGGCCCGTTTCTTACGCCACCATGACCGCGGATTGTTTTCCATGAAAGAAGTACTGGGGTTATAGTCGTTCGTGAAATAGCGTTGAAAATTCACGCTTGAGGAGGTCCGGGGGAGGCCCACGGTATGTTATATTTTTTGTGTGGGTATTTAGTAATATCGTTATGGTGAGTGCTCTCAATTCGAATGATTCACGATTTCCATTATTAAACCAGAATGAAGTTGTCGGCTTCCCGTTCGCGTTGCACAACGGATGCTCATGTCGGGGACTGATAACCTATACATATTTAGTCTGAATGATTCATGACGATTTTAAGGGTCATGAATTATTCGTCCCAGCGGAACAGCCGTCCGGCTTGGGTAATTAAATATCAAGTTGTAGTCTGGTGTCCGTTTTACAAGGGGTATTCGAAGCCCCGGCTACTCTCCAGCCTGTCGGCCGGGCCACCCCGCTGGTAATGGCCGTTTTCACGGCTATTAACGGCTGTCCTACGAATCGGAATATTCCGACAGTTATACGCTCATGTATTTTCCGGGTTGGTTTCCCTCAATTTGTTTCGTAGTGTCCTTACGGATAGCGTGTTTTTTACGATTGTGTTTAAACTTTCGAATCTTTTGTGCCTTTTTGAGGCTACTATACGTATATGGAGTTACATGGATGGATCGTTACCTGTTTGTTGGGTTGGGTTCCAATCTGGGGAATCGTCGTTCTTACCTTACCCGGGCTTCCGAACGGTTTTCCGAGGTGCTTAATCTCATTGAGTCCTCCACCATTCACGAAACAACCCCCCAGGGAATCGAGACTGATCGTGATTTCTTAAACCAGGTTGTTCACCTTGAAGCCGATCCTTCGGGGAATTCTGAAACCGACATCCTTGAAATTCTAATGGATTTGGAAGGAGAGATCGGTCGCGATCGAACCGGTTCCTCGCCGGATCGGGTGATCGATCTCGATTTTTTGTACTGGGGGGATCGGGTCCATGAAACCAATCCACAGTTACCGCATCCGCGAATAGAGGATCGGTTGTTTGTGTTGCGACCCATGGTGGAAATAGCTCCTGATTTTGTTCACCCGTTGAAGGGGGAGACACAGCGTGAGCTGTTAAGATCCCTTGAAAAGGAACAGTAACACTGGTTTAATACAATAATCAAATTTTTCACTGGAGGGTGTTAGGGAATGAGTACGATGTACCTGGACGACGTCATTGAACAAACGGGGATCTCTGAGCGAAATGTGAAGTACTGGTCTCAGAAGTATGACCTTCCCGTCGAAAAAGACGGTCGAAAGAACGTGTATCCTCCCCGGACGGTAACCCTATTGGAGTTAATCCGGCTATTGTCGGATACGGAGTTATTCACTCATCATTTTATACGCCTGCAAGTACAGAGGGCCCTGGGAGTTTCTCCCGATGAAATTCCGAAGATGTCCGATTATAAGTCGGTACGTAAAAAAGGAGTTGATTTCCTTGAGGAAATTGATTCCGCCCTGGGAACCAAGCTATTGCCAGCCATTCAATCCTCACGGGGAAAAGCCAAAACGTCCTCTCGTCGTTCCTCCCGGAAGTC
>JBDGPJ010000152.1:0-1887 GCA_042219695.1 bacterium | reverse complement strand
GGTTCGGACCTGGATGAAGATATACTGTGACTGCTGAAACGTACGGTTTTTTTGATTCGGGCGTGGGAGGGTTGACCGTTTTGCGCTCCTTTCAACGTATCAGGGGCGATATTGATTTTGTTTATTTTGGTGATACCGAGCACTGTCCGTACGGTGATCGCCCATTAAGCGAAGTACGTGAGTTTGCCATGAGAGCGGTTTCTTTTTTGAAACAGCAGGGCTGTGACAAAATAGTCATGGCCTGTAATATTAGCTCCAGCGTCGCCCTTGAACCCGCTCGATCCCGGTTTCCTTCCCTGGAAATTGAAGGTTTAATCAATGATCGAATGGCACAGTTCGTTCGGGATCAATCGGACAATGGAATTATTGGAGTGTTAGCCACCCAGGGGACGGTGGACAGTGGCCGTTATAAAGAAGCCCTGGAGACGTCTGATGTCCGTGTTGTACAGCAGGCCTGTTCACCTCTCGTTCCCCTTGTGGAAACCGGTCAGTGTTCCGGCGATCTGGTACAATCAACCCTTGAACCGTTAACGGCTCCTCTTATCAAAGAAAACGTGGATACTGTCGTTTTGGGATGTACCCATTATCCCTTCCTGGCGGAAGCAATCGCGAATCAGTTTAGTGATCACGTGACAATCGTGGATCCGGGCCGAATCCTTGCTCGGACAAATCATGAAGATATTTCCGTGTCGAACGGATCCGAGAATCGTGCTGAGTTTTTTGTCAGTGGTGAATCGGATTCCATGCGCACAATGCTGGATCGGATGTATCATCGAGACGTTCCCGAGATTCAGGTGTTGGAACCATCGGAGGTGCCTGAAGCATGAACGCGACGTTAATTGCCCTGGTTTGTTTGATGTGCCTTGCTATGGGATATCGCTGGTACGGTGATGTAATAGCAAACAAAGTGATGCAACTGGATCCTTCCCGCGAAACTCCGGCCCACGAGAACAATGACGGCGTCGATTACGTTCCCTCCAATAAGTGGGTTTTATTCGGCCATCACTTTGCGTCGATTTCCGGTTTGGGTCCGATCCTTGGACCCGCTATAGCCGTGATCTGGGGTTGGCTACCGGCCGTACTATGGGTTATTTTCGGGACGTTGTTCATCGGGGCGGTTCATGATTTTACGACCATGGCCGTTTCCGTCCGAAATGACGGACGTTCTATCGGTGATGTCGCCAGCGGAATTATTAATGAACGAAGCAGAATGTTGTTTCTTATCCTTATATTTTTCTTGATATCACTGGCAATGGGTGTTTTTGCCTTTGTAATTGCTTTGTTGTTTTCCAAGATGTATCCCTCCACTGTAATTCCCGTTTTTGCCCTGATAGTCATAGCCATGGTTATCGGAACTCTCGTTCAATTTGAAAAAGTAACGTTAAAATGGGCGTCCGTCGTTGGGATTGTTTGCCTGGGTTTAATTGTTTGGCATACGCTGGGAATTGAGGTTGTGCGTAATCCCGATACGAAGGTAGCTCAGACACTGGTAACTCCCACGGGGTTAGGTTCTACGCTGTCCGTACCGGTACCTGGCCTGGATAGTTGGACCTACCTGTTGATGGGGTATGCTTTTGTTGCGTCCGTGTTGCCGGTTTGGTTACTTTTGCAACCTCGTGATTACTTAAATTCCTTCTTGTTGTACGCCGGCCTGATCTCCCTGTTCGGCGGATTATTCTGGATGAATCCATCGATTAGTGCTCCCGCTGTAAACACGGGTTCGTCGGCCCCGACCGATCTTCCACCGTTGTTTCCCGTGTTGTTTATAACAATTGCCTGCGGTGCTGTTTCCGGCTTTCATAGCCTGGTCTCTTCCGGTACAACGTCGAAACAACTGGATACCGAAGCCGATGGAAAGATGGTTGGGTTTGGGGGGATGGTGGCCGA
>JBDGPJ010000151.1:6659-8896 GCA_042219695.1 bacterium | reverse complement strand
TTTCCATCCTAATATGCAATCCTTCTGGTGGTGTACTTCTATTTTGCCACTAACCGTTACAAGCTTTTTAGACGAATCGATTTGTCCACTGGACAAACTTACCCCGAGCTACTGTCGTCTCCCGGACCGAATCCGTCAAATGCCGAGGTCTCGTGTTGTCGAACCAGGACTTCGTCGGTAATCGTTAACCCGAGATCGAGTAATTCCTCGGCGATCGGGGTGATGTCACTGTCCTGCTCACCAACCGCCGTAATCAATAAATTTTCATCCCCCGTGATCAACTCCTGTACCGACACCACCCGTGGAATATCCAGAATTTCTTCGACGAGTTCACCTCGTTCCGGAATGGGAGCCGTACAATACAGAATCATCCGGATCGGATAACCCGACTTCTCGTAATCAATCTCCGCACTGTACCCCTTGATGACGGACGATTCCTCTAACTTCTTGATACGCTTCCGCACGGCACTTGCGGATACATCCGCCTTATCGGAAATTTCACCGGACGATAAGTTTCGAGCGTCCTGTTGGAGTAACTTCAGAATGGCCTCGTCTTTCTCGTCAATACTGATGGATTCGGTCATTGGTGAGACCCCATTCAATTCTTATGAGAACTACGGATTAAATACCATGATTCCCGATTATTATAACCTCTCCCCCGGAACCAGGAAATTCTTTTCCTCATCCCCTGTTTCGTGTCACTTAACGCGTGAATTCCCATGAACGTTACACTGACTTAATCAATCCAACCTTGAAAACGTTTTGAATTTTTACGTCCGAATTTATGGAAATCTGGTTTTGCAGAAACCCTGTTGCAAATCTCCTTTTGAGGTGGCACAAGGGAATTGGTGCTTGCGTAAACGGCTCCCCTTCATTTGAGCCCCATGGACGGGGCGTTTTCCCATCCAGATTCCTCGGAGAATCGCTGGAAGCAAGTCAGGAATGAGGGTCGCAGACCCAGTTTCCCCTGATTACGTAAAGTGTTTCTACAGAGCCGGTAAACTTAAGAATACACCAATTGATGCTTTTTTTATTCGCGGTCGTCGGCCGCAGACGTTAGGACTCGATCGCGTCCCCGATCCTTGGCCTCGTACAGGAGTTCGTCCGCTTCTTCAATAAGTTGCGTATTCTCCGTGACATCTCGTCCCCGACGTGAACTCACTCCAAGACTGGCAGTAATATCCAAATCACCGTGCTTTGTTTCTATTGACTCACTCCCGATCGACCGGCAAACCCGTTTTGAAATCTCCCGTCCCTCCTGAATGTCCGACTCAACAAAAATCAGCGTGAATTCTTCTCCACCGTATCGTCCAACGGCATCGTAGGGGCGAAGCTCCCGTCGGATACGATCCGCCGTCGTTCGCAGTACCTTATCCCCGGTCAGGTGTCCGTACTCGTCATTGACCTGTTTGAAATGATCGAGGTCAAGCATCGCCACCGACAGGGGTAGTTCCTCCCGCTTGGCCCGCTCGAGTTCACGTTCCAACAGCTCCATGATCATTCCTTTATTCCAGGTACGTGTAAGGGAATCCATGGAGGCCTTGCGCTTGGCCTGTTCGAGCTCCTCAATCAACTCCGTCTGTACTTCACTAAATGCCTGGTTTTCCAGCTCCTCCTGAGCCATGTCGACAAAATCCCGGAACATCTCGATGTCTTGTTCGGAAGGCTCCCGGGGGCTGTCGTCAAACACACAGAGCGTGCCCGCGGGAAAACCATCGGGCGTTTCGAGTTTATGGGACATGTAAAATCGAATGTTAGGTTGTTCTTTCACGTAAGGATTATCCGAGAACCGTTCGTCGGAACGGGCGTCCGGTATAACCGTAATGTCATCCTCCAGCATCGTACGAGCACAAAATGAGTGTTCCCGGGGAGATTCGGGCTGTGACGTTCCGTACTGGGATTTGGACCACTGTCGATCCTCGTCAATCAAATTAATTTCCGAAAAACCAACCCCAATACTTCGGGCGGCCAGACGCGTAATACGGTCGAATCGTTCCTCGGCGGGTGTATCGAGGATGTTCAGTTGGTTGAGGGATTCGAGGCGCTCGTTTTCGTCATCGTGCAACGGATATTGTTCCATGGGAATAAAGATCCTTTTCTTCTTGATGGGATGAGCAAATTAACATCATATGGTGAGTGGTAAATACTATAACAAACTAAAAAGGCATCGCAGTCTTTTTTTACACGAAAACCATGCGTTCGATCAGGAAGGACAATGTGTGAACTTATATTTCCGT
>JBDGPJ010000151.1:4643-6646 GCA_042219695.1 bacterium | reverse complement strand
CCTATACCGATCCTCGTCCAGTGGCCAATACGCCGCAAGCTTAAATCACTTCCTTTACTTTTACGGGAAGAAAAGGAAGTAAAAGAAACCTGGATACTTTTTCTTTTACGAGAAGAAAAAGTACCCCAAAAGAAACCTGTAGTATTTGGCTGTTTGTTGTTAACTATTGGCTATTGCCTTTAAGCTAAAAGCAAAAAAGCCAACTGCTGAAAGCTGATAAGCTGAACACTGATTGCTAATAAAAACCAAGTTTTTTGTTCTTATCTTTTCTCCAAAAAAGATAAGAACGGCACCCTGTCGCAACGAATTCAACAATGTTGTTTATGCAAGGTGTTACCCCGATACAAATCAGGGTATTTTGTACGTCTTAACGCTATTTGTATATAGTTCATACTGATTTGTGACGGGGAGTACAACTTTCCTCATTCAATATGGAGGATTGACAAAGAGCCATCGTATTTCGTGATAGTAGGGAGAATCGCAATGTCACAATTGATTAACGATCGGTTTAGAACGTTTTCAGCCTTGTTCGTTTTCCTGGTGACCACGGCCGTGTTACCCAATTACCTGTTAGCCAACAGTTCGATACTGTCCGGGTCGGGGGGAAGTCTGGTTCCTCTTAAAGAAACCAACCTTTCGTTGCAACGAGAAAATTTACAAGTTTCCATCGGTGACCGTGCAAAAATTAACGTGACATTCATCGTGAATAACCCGGGGGGCCCTGAGAGTACGACTCTCGGATTCGTTGCGAAAAAGGGAAGTGAAGGGGGCGAATACTTCCAACCAAAAATCAGTCAATTCCAAACCACTGTAAACGGCGAACAGGTCCCACACAAAACCACGGATCTAAAAAACTCTAAATTTAACGAGCTGGGTCTGGACTTTTATTACCCGCTAGCCGTATATTACAGCAAAGTCGACCTCAAACCGGGAACCAACACTATTACTCACCAGTACAAACTGTCCGCCGGTTCAAAATACCTCGTTACCAGCCACGAATATTACGAGTACATTCTTACCACGGCCAAACTATGGAAAGGTGGTTCAGTCGGTGAATTTAACCTTACGATCGATGTTTCCGAGCCGGGGAAAACGGTCTCGGTACCGGCATCATTATCCAAAAATAATAGTGGTGAGTGGTCCGGCCCAACCCGGTGCGAGAATAACGAATCCGACAAGAAAACGTTTTACCTGAAGGACGGAAACTTACGGTACCACGCTAAAAATTTTACTCCATCACAAGAACTTAAAATTGACGTGTTCCGAAATCCCTTAAATCCTCATTCCACGTTTCCCCTTAATTACGGTCCCTTCTATCAGGACTCGCCGGCGGAACTACGATCCAAATTTTCCCAGCAGCAACTTCGAATTCTCCGGAATTCCTTTTTTGCCCTCGAAGGTTACAAATTCAACAGCAACGATTTGAATCAGTACTTCAACAATCAGTGCTGGTACGAACCGGATCCGGATGCGAAGGCCACCAAGATTATGAACAATTTTAAGCAAGGGCGAAAGCAACGAATTAATACCATCAAGGCCGCGGAAGAAAGCTACGATCAAAACGCGGTGACCTGGCAGGACTGGTTAATAACGTACGATGAAAGTACGTTTTCCGCCCGGGACGGAGATACGGTCATCACTCCGGGGTATTACTACCCCCAGGCCCCGATGAAAGAATGTACGACAAAAAACCACGAGCAGGAACTACTCTCCATCGTAGGTCCGTATATCTCCTTTCGGTTCACCCACCAACAACAGTGTGGCGGGGCCAGTGCTTTCGTTAAACGAAACTGGATCACACTCGACCTCCGAAAAGGCGGAACACCTGTCACCGTTACCGATGTATTTTCACCGCAACGCGTGAAAAAACAGTTAGAAACTCGCCACATTGTCCGGGAGGCGATGAGAAATAACGGCGTTTATAACTGTGTAAACGTAAAAAAATCAATTAAGTCCGGTGCTTCCTTTGCCTTCGTCCAAAATTACAAGGGAAAGGCGCACGT
>JBDGPJ010000151.1:0-4623 GCA_042219695.1 bacterium | reverse complement strand
GAACGCCGGGGGAAACTGCCGGGGTTCAAGTACCCGGGTAGGCTTAAAATTTCCGCTCGAGGGAAAGCTCAAGAAATGGCTGAACGAAGCACAACAACGCGAAACGATCATGTATGATTTAACAAAATAACAATCTGACCTGATTCCTCCATCCACCAGAAACCTATCACTTCCAAAACCCCCTCCCCGTAAAAACGTCAATTTACTTTGACGCTTTTACGAGCTTTTCTCCTTTATGATTAGGCAACCCGCCATCATGTCATGCAGAGCCTGTTTTTTCTCCGTCCACCCGGCCATGAAGTAACCAATCCCAACAATGGCAAGGGACAGGAACTTTCCGAAGTAACGGCCGGTTGCTTTTCCAAATCCAATACGGTGCCCATTCGTATCGGTCACCTTTAAACCAAACAGTTTTTTACCGGGGGTCGCCATCATCGACGAGGCTTCACATATCGAGAAGTACAACCATCCTACGACTAATCCCACAATTCCTCCCAAAATACTCGCAAACGTCTGATTGACTTGTCCTCCGACTAACGCCACTGACACTCCATAAATGAATCCAATAATGAATCCCCCAAAAAAGGAAGCAATATTGATGATTAAGCCATCGATCATCGCCGGGATCACACGTAACCAGAACCCTGCCGGTTAAAGTTGGGAGTCACCTGTTGGAGAACTTTCCCCGGTTGGATTTGAGCCATCAATGGACGCTGATAATTCTTCCCCACAGTTACCACAGTAGGAATCGTCGATTTCGACCTCCGCACCACAGTTCGAGCAGAAATTCATCATTTAACCTTCTGGTAATTGTGGGATATGACCTGAGTCACTCCAACTCACCCAGTCACAAACAGTACTGCTGTTAGCAATTCGTTTAAAAATCAAACTGAAAACGGAGCTGACCTACGTCGGCTTCCCCGCCGCTGTTCACGTCACCATTTACGTAATTCATCATGACGCGAATGTGCGAATGAGGATACCAGTTCAAGGCGGCGGTCATATCATCCAACTCACCGTTGAATCCGGCATCGTTCAAATCGATACTGGAATAACGGCCGGCCACTTCCCAGGCTCCCCATCTCCAGTTAATATTTCCTCCGGCATTGCGAGTTACCGGTTGTTTCGGCTTCAACCGTCCCACGCTACCGGACTTTTTATACGGACGGCGTTCACCGGTAAGAACGTAACTCACCGAACCGTAATAAGCACTAAACTCGGGATTCGGATTGTTGTCTCGATCAACGGCGTTGGAAACGTACTCCCCCTGCAGGGAGAACGGCCCGTCGATCCATAACGCTTCGGCACTCCACGAGTTTTGTGCAGTTACGTTGTTTACATTCGCTGACACAAAGGAACTGGCTTGATGAACCTCCGGATCCGCGCCGAACGATGCAACGGTACCACCGGGATTTTCGTGATGGTAGGATGCTCCCAGGTGAAGGACACGACGACCGTTTTTTAAGTATATCGGTTGTGCAAAGACACGAGCCGAAGCCGATACCACTCCGTCTCCCTGGTTGTTACCAAAACTATCGGACGGACGGAACACACCGGCTTCGACTCCCCAGCCGTCGGAAAACTTCTGGACCATCAAGCCGTTGTTACGCCCCGGGAAGAAATTGTTCGTCAAACTGTATTCCATGAACGTAATGTACTTACTGCTAATACGGTTTTCCAGGCCAAACGGCTCCCAGAAATGACCGATTCGCAGGTTTGTATTCCCCGGTAAATTACTCAAATTCATATACAGGTCTTTAAAATCGGCGTTCCCCGAGCCACCGGCGAAATCGTACTGTACTTTAAAATCAACGATGTCGTTGTACGCACCGGTGACGTACAGGCGTGAACGCCGAAACTCGACACCGTTTGGTTGATTACCGATATTATTATTGGATTTAATCTGATCATCCTCACTTATAAAGGCCCAGTCATTCTGAACTCGGCCACCGAAATCAAGGTTAAAATTGGAGGATTCCTCGCCCTTTTCCAACTTGTCAATTCGGTTCTCGAGACGATTGATTCGATCCTTCAAATTCTCCTGTGCAATAAGCGGTGTGGTCACCAACGTAATCAAAACGAACGCCACAAACGCCGAAAAAACAGGTGTGTTTTCCCCGGAACACAATGTACTCATATAAACTCACCTCGTAGTATGATTATTATTTCTATTATTAATCATGAATGGAAAAAGTACTGGAAACGATTTCAGTCCTCACCCGGAAATTCATGCATAGCGGGGTAACGTTCGACTAATTCCATCATATCAATTACAAAAAAAAAACCCTGTATATTATGGGGAGGGTTAATCCGCCTATTTTGGGAAAATGGTCCGGTAATTCCCGGTAAACACGAAATAAACACACTCAAGAAATATCACGTAAGCTTGCGGAATGCGCTCGCGCGAGCGGGAGATTCCGACGATATCTTCATTACGTCGTATATTTCGACGTTAAGGCCAGCATGATTGAACGTAGTTTGCATGATCATTATTTTCTCCATAAAAAATCGACTGCGAACCAGTTCATCTACGTTGAACCGCATTCCATATTGTACCCGGGTCACTATAGATAGGACGGTTTCAAGAAACGGGACGTTCCGTACAACGGCTTTCGGGCGGGTTACCGGCCGGACGGGAGACACTAATCTGCAAGAGTTCCTCCGTCGAAACGTAGGTACGGGCAAGGGATAGTAAGAACTCCCCGCGCAAATCACCAGTAACAATTTCGGAGAAGGGGAGAACGAACCGCTTAACCCGGTTTAATAGGTAGAGCTAAACGCTTTCGCACTGTCACGCATACCTGCAAACAACAAAAGATAAAAGAAAATTCGCACGTAACCGCTGATTGCCGTCTCCCCTTCAATTGTCCACCGTTGTACTTCCCCTGATTTCACAAATTTCCGGGCGACTTTATCCGACGTTTTTTTTGAGGTACGAATTTTCGGCTCTGCACCTTAATTTACAACGTGCTTCAAGCCAAAAAACGTGGCCTTCTAACGATTCATTGCAACCTTTGTTAAACTTGAACTCATTGTTGAATTCCTTACACCATATCCTTTGTTCAATCGGGGAGAAATTCACAATGAGCGATGATCTTCGAATCACGACCGTGAAATCGGAAACGACCCAACAATCCGGGCGATCCCTGAACCATGCCCGTGACCAGCATTACGTGATTGATGAACCCGCTTTTGCGGGCGGGCCGGGAGAAGCGGTCACGCCGGAGGAATCCTTCCTCACGGGCGTATCGGCCTGCGGAGTAAGCCTGGTTGAATCGTTTGCGGACGAAAAAAACTACTCCCTTTCAAAAGCCCATTGTGAAATCAGAGGTGTTCGTGCCGAAGACAACCCGGCCGATTACAAGCGTGTCGAAATGGAATTTGAACTGCACGGTGTGACGGAGGACGTGGGGAACGAACTGGTTGAGGCCTATAAAGACCGCTGACCATTGTATAGAACGGTTGCCGTGGCAACCGACGTAGAGGTTTCGATAACCGTACAATAAACCCGTTTTCAGTAACAATAGATGAGTTCGTTAGAGGTAAACTACAAAGACAACACTTCAACCCGTCTTGAAAACACTACCGGAGATGCATGACAGGAATATGAATCTATCGAAGACGATACTCGGCTTCCTGGGAGACATTATTGATAAGCAACTTTTGTTTAACGCATCCGCGTTAAGTTACACCACTGTTCTGCTCCTTGTCCCTCTAATTGCCCTGACTCTCTGGACAACAAACCTCATGCTGAAAGGTTACGGACCCCAGGAGTACGATCGGATCATCGATCGCATGATTA
This sequence comes from bacterium, assembly GCA_042219695.1. Lineage (GTDB taxonomy): Bacteria > T1Sed10-126 > T1Sed10-126 > T1Sed10-126 > JBDGPJ01 > JBDGPJ01. The sequence continues at coordinate 821 of JBDGPJ010000151.1, read as the reverse complement.
CCAGAGTGGCCCCCCAGGTGAAGCTTTTGGATGAACAATCCCAAAACAATGACTCCCAAAGTGTTCTCCCTTCCAAACAGGACATTCGAAAGGAAATCAAATCGTTTATCGAGACATTTGGTACCGGAACCGCCGGACTGATATCGCTCGGCACACTATTCTTCCTCGGTGCCTCCCTGGTGATGACCCTGGAACATTCCCTGGATATTATCTGGGAAATCGAATACGACCGGTCCTGGTGGAAACGCCTTGGATTATACCTTTCCTTCCAACTGTTAATTGTCATCGTCCTTGTGTTCCTGATCGGGATCAACACGTTTCTTCAGTCGTTAAGTCTATCGGGGTATCTAAGCTACGCTGCTCCCTTACAGGGGTTAATGCAGTACGTCTTCCCCTTCGCTATTCTTGTACTGAGTCTAACGTTCGTGTACCGGGTTTTAACCAATAAGGAAGTATCGTTGATTCACGCGTTTGGCGGAGGATTATTTGGCGGAATCTTATTACAGCTCAATAACCTATTATACGGACTTTACGTGTATAACCTGGCTTCAGCCCGGAAATTTTACGGAAGTCTGGCCATTTTACCCGTGATACTCGTTGGACTTTATATTACCTGGTTTCTGATTTTGCTGGGCGCCCTCGCCGCCCGGCACCTCGAGCAATATCTCAAACGTCGCGAACAAGCTTCCACCTGACTTACATTCGATCCTAATTAAGTTCCCCGGTCGGGCGATTGCTCCCAGGGCACAGTATCGTCCGACACATCAGGTTTACCGGATGGGAATCCGCATACGACTTAAACATTTGCCGTTTCTCGTTTA
>JBDGPJ010000150.1:1723-6593 GCA_042219695.1 bacterium | reverse complement strand
CCGGGCGCTCTAATTCAAGTGAACGAAGTTCCCCGGGGTGATCCGGTACTACAATAACCTGATCGGCGTATCCTGTATTAAGAGGAAGCGACACTACAACAATAACAGCTATCAAGAACCAGAAGAGTCGAAACGCGCCCCCGGGAAACAAGTCATTCCATGTATCCATCAGTAACCTTACCCTTTCCCTACTTCACCTTAATGGTTTTCTGCTTGGACGAGGAACTCGAATTAATCCGATCCAGGTACGAACTATCCGGATATTCTTTTTTCAGTTTCTTCTTCAGGTCCTTAACTTCTCCAGTTCGATCCTGTTTGTTCAATAACTTAATCAGCCGATAGATCGTTCGATCCGTTCCCTCCCAATCGGGATACAGGTACATAATTCGATACCAGCGGGTTTCCGCTTTTTCAAGATTCCCCTGTTTATACTGTACCAAACCCTGATAGTACTTTTGTTCCACGGCCAGAGTTGAGCCCTTCTCGGGGTTCATTTGCGACAATATTGTACCCGCTTTTGAATACTGTCCCTGTTTCGTATAAATCCTCACCAAAATCATTCGCTGAACATCATTTGTTATCTCAATTTTTTCCAGGATTTTACGGGCCATCACATAATCATTGGTTTCATAATACGCACGCGCACGCATCGCCTGCAAAGAACTCGCCTTGACAAAATCCGGTTCAACCTCGCTGAGTTTGTCGAGTAGTGGAATGGCTTTTTTATACTCACTTTGATCCATGTAAAGTTCCGCGAGACGATACCTCGCCCGGTTTTTGATGGCCAAAGGAGGATTGAACTGCAACGCCTGACGGTAATAATCTCGGGCCTTATCTACCTGATCCCGATTGCGGTTAATTTCTCCCAGCATAAAATGAACGTGTCCGTGGTAAGGTGACGATCCAAAATGATCCAGGAAGGTCGTGGTCCATTTCCGAAGCCGTTTCAGATTCCGCCGGTCGTAGTCAAATCGAAGCAAGCGATATAAAGCTTCGGCCGCCTGAGGATGTTGGGGCAGGGACTCTAAGTTGGATTCGAGAAACGTTGTTAGTTCACCAATTTTCTCCTGTTTCAATAACAGGTCGGTAATCCTATTTACGGCATGGCTGTACGTGGCGCCGGAGGAGGATTTTTCCATGATTTCTTCGTATCGATCGCGTGCGTGATCGTAATACTTGTGTTCACTAAGGGCGGTGGCCCATTCTTCCAACATCTGTATTCTCATGTCCTTGGGACTCTGCTGAATTTTCTTGCGAAGCCGTCGGATTGAATTCGTGTCCACGATCGTAGCTCCCATGCGTGACAGTTCCACGCGAAATCCCAGTCGCAACCCCTCCCGGGCAAAGGGCGAGTCCGGGTATTTTTTAAGAAGTTTGTCAAAGTACTGCAGAGCTACGTCGTGCCTCCCCGTCTTAAGAGCAGCCTGTCCGGCAAAATAACGGTATTCACGGGGGAATTGTTCGAGTAGTACATTGGAATGTGCTTGCAACACGGACCAACTCATTTGATAACGACCCACTTCTAATCCGGCACGACCAATTCCCATGGCCACGGATGCTTCCAGTCTGGAGGGTAAATCCTCGTTATTTAATTCGAGAAAAAGGTCAAACGCCTTTTGGTAGTTCCCCCGCTCATACGAGGTCTGGGCCAATTCGTAATGAACTTCATGGTTCCTCTTTTCGCTATCGGAAAACTTGAGTGCCTTGCGGTAATTTTTCTCCGCTTCCTTGTAATTTCCCATCTCGAGGGCCGTTCGACCACGGGCCTGGTACACGTCAGCCAAATTGACGTTCCCGGCCGCCGCAACCTGGTTAAACATGCGATAGGCCTGCGCAACGTCACCCGCTTCCAGGTAACTCCAGGCGAGCCAATAACGAGATTCGTTAATAAACCCCGATTTTTCCGAGGTATCGATGGCTTTCCGATAGGCATCCTGAGCCTTTCGTAATTCGCCCTTTGCAAGCAATATATCTCCCTTCAACCGGAGAGCTTCAGCACTGAAGGGTTCCTTGAGACCGGCCCAGTTTACGTTATTTAAAAGACGGAGGGGTTCTTCCGTCATCCCCTGCTCGTAAAGCACCCAGGCAAGACTAAAGTGAACCTGACCACGAAATTTAGTTTGATTCAACAACTCCCGGTAGCGTTTCTCGGCCTCGGCAAAATCTTCCAGCTCAACCGCCGCCTCCGCCATGTATAATTTAAATTCAGGAGTCTGCCAGCTATAAGGTATCTTGTCACCAAACTGAAGCAACTTGGAATATTCTTGATTGTCCCACATTCGTTTTATCGCCAGCACAATCAGGTTTTCACGGGTTACCACGGACAACCTGTGCATCTTGTCCCTTATACGCTGGGACCAATCACCGCGTTCAAGCGCATTCTGTAGATCCTTGGTCAACTGACTTCGTTTATACTGGCTCATGAACTGGCGGGCCGAATCCGTTAACTTGTCCTTGGAAATCAATGATAGCTGAGAAGCAAGCGTTGAGTGGTTATTGTTTTCCAGTCTCCATTTGACGAGGTAGTTCTGAACCTCGGGTATTTTTTCAAGTAATCGGCTACTTAAAAGTTCTATTACTTTTTGTTGGCGTCCGAGCTTATCGGCCAGGTAAGCCAGACGGATAAGCACGTCCTGCTGTTTAAAGGTGGGATGGGCTTTGTGAAGTTTATAAAAAGTGTCGAAAGCCTTCTTTAGTTCTTCAAGCTGGTAATAAGCCTCCCCTTTCCAGAATCGCACCTGTGATATTCGGGAATCCTCCGGATACTCTCCGATGAATTGATTGAATCCTCTTATCGCAACACGATAATTCCCGTCATTGTATGCCTTGACGGGAAACTCAAAGGCCGAACTTCGATCCTGGGCTTTGAGAGGGAACACAACCAGCAACGACACGGCCATACATATACTAACAACTAATACCGAAGGCCGTCGAAAATTCATATTCCACACCACCTGGCAACTATCAAAAAATTATATACAAAACTTTATAAATAGCGGGTCTCATTGTTCTCAATACGATCGTTGTGGATCTCGTTTTCATTTAACTTTGTGCAACGTTCGAGTTTCACCATATTTAAAGTTCTAACGCCTTGCCGGGATCTGTACGGTAATACGCTCAACGCTTGCTTTAGGAGCTTTCATGTAACGAAGCTCCTTGGACAGCGTCTTGAGGACTTTGTCCAAGGCCACGTCTCCAGAGGATTTTAATATTCTGGCCTTGTTAACGACCCCCGAAGACTTTACGTTTAATTTCAAGCGAGCTTTGGTTGGCTCCTTCATTAAAAACTTTGATAGTCTTGAGCGGGTAAAAATTCCAGCTGGAGACACGGCTAATGCTCGCTCTTTTTCGACTTCAGCGGTATCCATTCCAAGTCCCATCATTCCGTCCTTTGTAGTTTCTTCCATAGTTTTTTGCTTGCCTTTAACAGCGGTTTTCTTCTCCGGTGTTACTGTCTTAGGAGTTGATGGTTCTACTTTTTCTTGTACCTCTATCTTTTTCCGTAAAACCGGCTCTTTTACGGTTGCGGACACCTTTATGTCCTGAACCGTAAACTCCTGGGTCGGTCGTGTTCGAATACGTAACCGAGGTGTCACGGTTCTTTTCGCATGTGCCTGGGGTACCGGGGATGACCTCATGTAACGGGGTAGACGTGTTGCCTGAGCGATGGTTACTTCTCCCGGGGACGTGGGCACGAATGAACTGACCTGCAAATATCGGGGAACTTGTGCAGGGGCGGACACCGATGACAATTGATCTCTCGTCGACACTTGAACAGGTACGACCTCCTGATTCGTTTTCGCTTCGGGTAGAGGTACCACCGAAAAAAAGGATACTGTCACCACATGTACCACGGTAGATAGCAGTAAATAAAACCCGAAACCGTATCGGAGTTTCCTTTTTTTGGTTCGATTCATAATTAGATCGCCTCATGTATTTAGTCCGACGATAGAACCACGTCCAATAGTACATTTTCACAACGACTCTACCTGTTCTCGGACCCTACATGTACAAAAACACCCCAGGTTACTCGGGATATTCCAACATCATTCTATTTTGTACCGGATCGACCGGTTTTCCGCAGTACAATCTCAAATCCAAAGTTTTTGATTCCCGCCTGCTTGGCCTGAACAATCAGGTCCACGAGGTGCTGATGGGCAGACCGCTGATCGGCTGAGATTAGCAGAACTGGTGATTTATGCTTTTTTTTCAGTTTCTTAAATACCGGTAACATTTTCTGTCGTTTGTACCATTCTCCGCGAAATCGCACTTTCCCGTCGCGCGTTAAAAACATACGCAGTTCGGTAGCTACCTGACCATCGGATGCGCCTGCCTCGGGTAAGTTGAGTTTAAGCTCCTGCGGAACGTTTGAATACGTGGCCGTAATCAAGAAAAAGATCAAAACCAGTAACACTACGTCCACGAGCGGAGTGATCTGTGGAAAAAAAGATTCCGACTCTTCCAGCTTGAAAACGTTCATGACCCTTCATCCCCTCCAAAGGTTCCCTCCACGTTTAACGTGTCCGGGTAATAAAACGCTTTCATAACCTCATGACCGAATTCCTCAAATTCCGAGGCGTAACGATTGATTCGATCCTTAAGTAAACTGTGCGCAATCAATAGTGGAATTCCAACGGCAAGGCCCACGGCGGTGGTTAGCAGGGCTTCACTAATTCCCTGTCCCACCTTTAAGGGATCCGCTCCTGCGCCTAATGACACTTCCCCCATTGCCTTTATCATTCCGATCACCGTACCGAGTAACCCTAAAAGCGGAGTGACACTGGCAAGAATACCCAGAAGGCGAATCCAGGAACTCAAACGGCGTATATGCATACTCGCCACCGCCGACATCTCGGATAACATATCGTCC
>JBDGPJ010000150.1:0-1713 GCA_042219695.1 bacterium | reverse complement strand
CGAATCTCCTTTCTTAATCGCAAGAAGTAAGTTTACGGCACTTCCTTCATCGAAAACTTGTTTTCGGCGAAGACGCATAAACTTCTGTATGACAATAGCCAGTCCAATCAGGGATATCAGAAGAAGGAAACCTATGATAAGGCCACCCTGACTCAACAGATTCACCCAACCCTCGAGTGAATAATCCAGCAACCATTCCATTCCAAATCACTCCCGGTTCGAACAATAAATGTAAAAAGTCTTAGTAGATCATTAGAACTTTTGTTCAAAAAAATCGTCTCCGTTAGTTCTGGTTTCAACGTGAATTCAAGTCTGTTTTCCTCCGCTCGCCGCGTTCAGCAAACCATACTTAAAAGATCCCTCCCCTTGGTCTACATACACTGAAAGCCCAATCCCTTCTATTACCGGTCCAATAAGACTCTAAAAAGGTAATAATTCTCCTTTTCAAATTTTGGCCGTCGTTTCTTAGAACCTCAGATTGGCACCAATGCGTATAACGTCGTCCTTCCCCGTATTAAGGTACGACGTCTTCCAGGATATGTCCGGATATACCAGTTCAACAGCTCCCGTCATACCGGATCGGTCCTCGTAGTAATTATGATACCCGGCGGAAAACCGGTAATGATTAAATATAAGAATTCTCGCTCCTCCTGCTCCGCCTATTTGTTCATCGGCAGTCTCTCCCGGATCGTGAAACACTAAATCCGTAGTTAGTGCCCCTCGATCCTGTAAAAAGTACCAGACAACACCTCCTCGTACCTGTGTAGGTAGTTTTTCGGGGCCCGTGTCCACCTGCAATGTTCCGGACGCATTTTTTGCGGAGGCCCCAAACCAAATTTGATTGTTAAGTCTGTACAGGTAGCCGAGGTCAACGGAATAACTAATCTCGCTCTCACGAAATCCAATATCACTGGACATAACATTTCCGGTAACGCCCAGTGCACTATTTTTCGAAAACCGGTAACTGTACGTTACTCCGCTTTTCAATTCGTTTCCCTGGGGCCGAAACAGTTCCGTGTCTTCCTGGGGCTCCAGCTCCCCATAATCCAGCCACGAAGTGTGAAACGCTACACTTTGTCCACCGTACTGGGGCGACGCAATTCCCATGTTAAACATATCCCAGCTTTCGCCCCAGCGTTGATATTCGATACTAAACTCATTACTTTGCAACCGGCTCAGACTGGCCGGGTTCGTTAAACCACCCTGTATACCGTTGGCATCGGCGGCGTACGCCGTTCCTACTCCTATACTTCGGATGGGAAAGTTCCATCGATCCAGGTTATTGGCCAGCGCTTCGTCCTGACTCGTCTGTGCTGAATGGGCGGGAGTAACGAGGATCCCTTCCAGACCAATCCCACCGATCAAACAACAAACAGTTAAAAGAACGATATACCGGTATTTACTAATCCATCCCATGATTCCGACCGACCCGAACACCGGGTGCGGCCGGTTGTATATCAAAAAACTGTCCATGAATAATAATTACTCGATTCCCCTCGCTGAGTTATTCAGGTACTTACGTGCCTGTTTTGGTTCACCCAGCTCGTAATAAGCCACTCCAATACTTCGATATAGATGACGTTGATCCGGATTTTTCGACAAGCTTTTCTTCCAGAGTTCAATCGCTTTCCTGTATTCACCCGCCTTGAAATGAATCGCGGCCTGACGATTAAGGTGTTTAACATTATTCCCAGGGGTCAGCTTCTCGGAAGG
>JBDGPJ010000015.1:0-11767 GCA_042219695.1 bacterium | reverse complement strand
TCGAGAGAAAAGAGGAAATCGACGTCGTGATTATTGCCGGGCCGTCCTGTTCCAACAAAACGACGGCGACCGTTATGATCGGTCAGGAACTGGACAAAGAAGGACTGAAGTTCAAGGAGCTAAACGTGGACGACTATTTTTACGACCTGAAGGACCAGCCCAAGGACAAGTTCGGGGATTACGATTTTGAGATGCCAGAAGCCATCGATATGAGTCTTTTGAATGACCACCTCGAGAAGCTCATGCAGGGTAAGACGATCGAAAAACCCTGCTATAATTTTCAGAAAGGTTGTCGCGATGGTACGGAACCGTTCAGCCGTGACAAGGACGAAATCATTTTGATTGATTGTCTTCACGGGTTGTATCGGAATTTAACAAGCTCCGTACCCCAGAGTCACAAGTTTCGAATTTACATAGAATCCATGAACGTAATGCGTGACATTACGGGACACCATACTCGATGGGCTGACATCCGTATGCTCAAACGAATGTTACGGGATGCACGTCATAGAGGATACAGCATGGAACGAACATTGTCCCACTGGCCGTATGTGCGCAAAGGAGAACTGAAACATATTATTCCGTACATTTTTTCCACGGAAGCGGTCATTAATTCAGGCCTACCTTATGAGCTGGCGGCCCTTAAAGCTGCGATGGGAGATGAGTACCCGGATGATTCCCACATCGAACAACTCAAGGATGACGAGCGATATGCTGCTTACGTTCGTGGAAAGAGGACTCAGTCATTGCTTGATACGGTGGAACCGGTACCGGACATGGATATGATACCGGGGACTTCCCCCATCCGGGAGTTTATTGGTGGTTCGGAATACGTGATTCCCCATAACGACTAAACACTCCCCGGAAAAGGGATCATGAAGGAAACATGCGATATTTACTGGGATGTTGAATCATTGAGCTTGTATTATGATTTCTTCAACTGGGGAACACTTTCATGAATCCGGTTAATGAGCTGTTAACTGAGGACAAGATGCCCACAAGTACGGATTCGCCTCGCAAAATTGCCATAAAAATTGTATTGGCCTATATGCTCATAGGTGCGTTGTGGATCTTTTTGTCCGATTACCTTCTTTATACGTACCTACCCAACCTCACGTTTTATTTCCAGGAGTCCGTCATTAAGGGACTATTTTTTATAGTGGCGACCTCCCTTGTTCTGTTTTGGATCATTAAGAATTACTTAGAACGAACTCAAGAGGTAGAAAACGAATTGAAGGATCGAGAACGTGAGTTGACCACGTTGTTGGATAACTTACCGGGCATGGCGTATCGCTGTGATGACAATGAAGAGCGGACCATGAGGTTTGTGAGTGAACAATGTGTGGGCCTCATGGGATACGAGCCCAGGGAGCTGGTTAATGATCGGAAGGTCGCATTCGGTAATTTGATACATCCGAAGGATCGCCAGAACGTTTTGGAATCCATCCATCAAGCCATTGAGGAGGAACGCCCGTTTACCGTCGAATACCGGATTCACAACCGGGATGATGAATTAAAATGGGTGTACGAACAGGGGCGAGCGATTTACGAGGACGGGGACATTGTCGGTATTGAGGGAATTATTGAGGAAGTAACGGAAGTTAAGGAAGCCGAAGCCCGGGCCCGTGAAGCTCAGCACGAAGCAACCTTTAAGGAACGCCACGATGTGCTAACGAACCTGCCCAACCGTCGCTGGTTCCTTGAATCCGTGGACGAAAAGATGCAGGAACACGATCAAATTGAGCCCGACGAGCACTACTTGTTCTGTATTGTGGATCTGGATAATTTCAAGAAAGTTAATGACTTTTATGGTCATTGGATTGGGAATGAACTGTTAAAGAGATGTGGTCAGTGGCTCGATGGGAACATCGATTCCGAGGATTTAATAGGGCGCCTCGGTGGGGACGAATTTGGTTTATTTTTGCGTGTGTCGAAGGACAGGGAACCCGAGAACATATTGGAGGAAAAACTTGCACCCTTTCAAAGACAGTTTGCTATTGAAGGGGTGGAAATCACACAGACGCTGAGTATCGGAGTTGCTTTGTACCCGGACCACGGAGATTCCGTTGAATCGATTATCGCTGCTGCCAACCGGGCGCTGAATCGATCGAAAGGTAATGTTCAGCAGAACGTGGCCGTTTTTAAGGAATCGGATCGCGTGGCCGCTGGAGAAGAGCTCCTCGAGGCGCTCAACGATTACCGGCTTCGAATTCATTATCAACCTATAGTCGATGCGGAATCCGGTGAATTTATTATGCAGGAGGCCCTTCTACGAATTTTTACGGAGACCGGGGAAGAAATGACCATGGGGGATTTTAAGGAAATTTTGTACGACGGTCGCATCACCTCACGACTGGACCAGTGGATTATCCGAACAATTTTCGAGGAAACACGTTCCGTTATTGGCTCCGAAAAAATGCCGCTGATTTCACTCAACCTGTTTCCGCCGTCCACGGTTGACCGGGCCTTTTTTCACGATATTCAGGACTGGATGGAGGAGTTTGACTACCCCTCCGACAAAGTCATCATTGAAATTTCCGAAAAGTTGCTTTTATCACACCGGGATGAAGCGGCCCAGAACATTCGGGATTTATCAGAAACGGAGAACCTGAAATTCGCCCTTGATGATTTCGGAGTGGGTCACGGTTCATTTAAAACGTTAAAAACGCTTCCATTGGAATTTTTAAAGATTGACGGGTCATTCATTCAACAGTTACCCGAAAAAAACGTGGATCAAAACTTCATCAAGACCATTACCACCCTGTGTGACGAAATTGAACTGGACGTAATTGGTGAATGGGTGGAGGACCAACAGACATGTCATTTATTAAACTCGCTTGGAGTTCAATATCAGCAGGGGTTTTACTTTCATTATCCTCATCCCTTGAAGAAATGGACGGAAAATTCAAATGAACATTAATTTATTCAAGCGACCGGTAATTATCTGTGTAACCTGTATCCTTGCCGTATTCGTTGGTTCTCCCGTAGCGTCGGAACCGTTTTCCCCGGACAAAGTTTCGAAGTTCGTTAAAAACAAGTTACCCGCGGTTCGTGGTGAAGTTGTATCAGGAGGTGAGACCATCTACGTCTCCTACGAGACCGAGCAATCCGTAGATCGGTATCCGGTTGTAATATACCGGGAAGAACTTACCGGAAGCGGGAAACAGCGTTCCCTGAACCGGTCGCGTGTTGGAACCGGAGATTTCAGGCGCTTGAATAGCCAGCTTGGAGTACTCGAGGTGACTGCCAAAACGGGCTCGGCTCTTAAACAGGGTGACCGGTTCCACGAGCGCCCCGGTTCACTGTGGATCCACGATCCTAAAAACGTTTTGTCGGATGGAACCGCTCAAAAGCTGGGAGAACTTGAATCCATTGAATCGGTGTATCAAAAGCAGGCTCCCGAACAGTCCTCGAGTGAGCGTCCCAGTTTCGAGCTTGCGGTAACGGCCGATCAAATTGAACTTAGAAAGGTGGGTCAAACAGGTGTTATTGGCACACTGAAATCGAAGGCCGAGTCCCCACCCGCGGAATCACAAACTTCCTCCTCAAGATCCGTCAGTGTCCTGGGATCTTTTAATAAACCCATTGTTACGTTTCGAAACTTTTCACTCCCCCAGAAGAAAGGAATAACGGTACTGGCGCTTGCTTCGAAACAAAAAGTTGGATTTGCTTACTGGAAAGGGGACCTGAAATCGCAAAGCTGGCACGCGGTACGTGGAGAGGTTTTGGACATTACCGCTTTGTCCGGGAGAATGGGTTCCCTGGAATATCTTCCGCTACTTGTCGTTACTCGTCGTGAGGGCTCAATCCGCACTCATTTTTATTATTTTGACCTGCAGTCAAGGGATTTGTCCCTTCAATGGACGGAAAATCATGTCTGGTTGACCCAAATTAACGGAGAAATGTACGGTGTTAAAATAGGGCTCTCCTCGCCCTTCAAAAGATCACCTACGGGTGTAAAAGTTGATAAACAGGGATGGGACTGGCAGAAGCAAGCCTCCGAACCGTATATCCCTCGAAATACAATTCCGTCTGCTCTCCGTATTGTGGGGGGGCGAGTGTATCGGATTAACGGTCAGGGAAAACTTGAAGTATACCGAGGTTCTAATAATACCATAACGTCCACCTCGAAGTACGGAGGAAACCCGATAATGATATCGGGACGTCGGCAGGACCGTGGGGGGGTAGAGCGGCACCCTGGTTTTGTTGTGTGGGAATTGAACAAAGGAACACGCAATATCGTGGTCGCTAACAATGTCATGAAAGGATATCCGCTGTTTAAAAGTCTCCAATCGTACGACAGCTCCCGACTGTATCTATTGGAGGAAAATAATTCCATGCTTAAAACCCGCTGGGAATCGAAGCGTCTCCCCGGTTACATATCTCATATCTCTTCTGCGGGTGAAACGATCTGGGCTACCGTCGTTTCTCCATCAAACGGAACAACGAAGATGTACAAAGTCAGGGGAGTGGAAGTTTCAAGTTCCCAGTAACTACTTCGGGGACTTACCTTCAGGCGTTAAAAAAAGTGAACGTTTGATCCGGTTCCGGATTATCCTTCAGAAACGCATGAGCCCCCGCCGTATCCTGTATGCCAAGCCCCGTACTATCAAACAGGGAAGGATTCTCACGTAGATTTGTTTCGGTGTTTCCCGTTAACGTGTCTCCAAGTTCAACAACATCACTTCGGGTAATTACCCCCTGGCCAACCGCACTATGAATTTCACCAGAGTGTGAGGCCTGTTCCCACTGGTCAATGACAATATTAACGTCTGTTAAAAACTCGACTGGCCACTCCTGCTTGCCGGAGCCATCCGCTCCCATGGCATTGATATGAAGTGCGGGAGATCGGTTCAGGGTAGACATTGAAGATACAAGGGGCTCTCGAGTCGGAGTAAGGCTGTTAATAATTTGTGATGATTCAATAAGTTCCTCGAGGGAAGGAGAAACTTCAAACGAACAACACTCGAAGCGTTCCTTTAATTGTTGACATAGTTGTTTGGAGCGCTTGTGGTCACGGTCGTAAATGAGGACGTGCTCAATATTTCGTACTGAACATTGCCCTTGTACCTGGTAGGGGGCCTGGGCTCCAGCGCCGATGATTCCCAGGGTCTCCGCGTCGGTTGGAGTTAGACGCTGTGTGGCCACGGCGCTGGCCGCGGCCGTGCGCTGGGCGGTAATCTCGGTAGCATCGAGTAATGATTGCGGGTACCCTGTTTCGGGATCAACCGTAGCAAGAAAAGCCATGACAGAAGGGAGGGAATGTTTTTTCGGATTATCGGGGTGTGAATTAACGATTTTCACGGTGGCAGTATCGAACGAAGGGATATACGCCGTCATCGTTCGCAGGTCACCGTTGTATCCCTCGAAGTAGACGTAATTTTTTGAGGGCATTTGCACTTCATCCTGCGAGTACAATTCAAACGCTCTCCGGACGGTGGAAATGACATCTTCGAGGGAAAGTGCTGATTGAATGGTCTTGCGAGAAAACAGTTCCTGGGGTAAAGGGTTAGAATTCACGACTTACTTTTCTTCCCCGGAGTGCTGGATAGCAATTTCCAGTTCCTCCAGCAAATTGTCATCCTCCATGGAAGACAAGGATTGAAGTAACTCCCCGGTTCGACGCCCGAGCATGAAGGTAATACCTCGTTTTATTTCTTCCCGGGAATAACTGGTTTCTTTCTCCAGGTTTGTAATTGTGTCCTGGTAAAAAGACTCTTCGACATCAAAAGGGAATGATCCGGTCACGGGATTAATTCCTCCAGTTGAACCATGATGTGTTGATATTTAAATGGGAATTCATGTCGAGTGTATTTTGGAGGCACGGAGTCTTTTTGGCGGGCCACTTGCACAACTGTTTCTTTGTCAGGGGGAGTGCGCAGGAATCCACAGCCTCCCCTTTGAACGTGGGAATGCAACTGTCCTTCGGTTTGAACGTACTGGAACGACCAGTTTGATTCAAGGTCGTGAAACAACGTGATGGGGTCTTCCTGAATCGAGTACTCACCGTTTTCGGTTTTTAGGACGGGTTTCTCAATACTGAATCGACCGTCCGTTTCATTAATCGTTGAATATTCGATGTCTTTGTTATCGAGAAAACTTAGAATCTTTTCATGGGAAATTGAGTGGACCGGCAACCAGGTGTCGACGGTTATTTCATCGTTGTTCAGGTACTCAAATTCGATCACCGGAGCTTTAGTGGCATCCATTTCACGGAGACCGGCCCATCGATGGGTACCGTCCAGGATGGTACCGCTTTCCCCGTCTATCAAAATGGGTTTATAAAATAAGCCCATTTCACGGAGGCTCCGGCAGAATGCTTCGAGATCGTTGGGGTTGGAAGATTCATGGGGGCGAATCGTATCCAATGCACGCCAGGTTATGGGATGGACTCTTAGTGGTTTTTGTTCGAACAGAGTCCGTTCCGATTCAGCGGGTTGATTTTTATACTGACTTTGTGATGGCATCGACAATTCACATCCGAGGCAAAATGTTCAGGTATTATATGTTTACGGCCCCTGATTGACAAAGTAACGTGTGAGGAACAAGATATGGTTTGGTGTATATTTTACGCCTTTCTCGTTAAAGTAACATCCATTCTACAAATTGGAGGAGAACGATGGATAAACAGACATTTATTGAACAGCGCGACGTAAGCAATGAGCTGGCGCAAAAAGCCTGGGAAGTCGCGGACGGGGATTCTGACAAAGCCGAAGGGTTACTATCCCCTAAAACGTTGTGGGTCCGCGGCAAATTTGAAACGGACTCCGCCTCCGGGGTGTTTCAGATAGCGGTTGATGTTGCGGAAAACCACGTTCAAAACATTGTGGCATCTGTACTTGGGACGAATGATCTTTCCGACGTTTCTCTGGCGGAGGACCCGGAACAATTTGATCAAACCATGGCCACCCTCCAGAAAAAGGAAAACATGATGGGAGGGAACTCGGAACGCCTTACGGAAACAATTAAGGAATCGATCCGCCCCGGTAGTGAGCTATTTGGTATGATTATCGATCAAAACTGGGACCAGTTATCGAATGAACTTGAGGCGTTGTTCAACGATGCTTTTGATTTTCGAGTTCGAACTCTAAGTATCGGGCAGAGTCTTGAAACCCAGCTCGAACACGAAGGAATCCCGGAGGAATCATCCGATGAAAAAAAAGAAGACGAGGAAGTTGAAATCCCTTGCAATGTCGAAATATCACCGACAAAAGGGGTTTCGGTTAAGAAGTTGGAACCGGGGGACCAGGTTTTTGTGGAGCTTGGTGACGTGTCTCCCTCAAACAAGAACGTAGCTCTAAAATTAGAAGCTCACAAGGATAACGATACCGGCTTGATTCCCGCCCAGCTCGAACGCAAGACGGGAACGGAAGCGGGCACCATGCGCTTGAGGGTGAAGTTTGGTGAGAGCACCTATGGAGTTGCCACCTGTGGGACTGACGTGAGTTTAACGGTTCCGGAATCAACTCGAGTCCGGAAAAATTCCGACGCGGGCGACGACGTTGTTGAATTTCTCAAGGAAAATACTGTTGTTACCGTGGTTATCGGGGTTAGCTTTTTATTGTTTGTTATTCTTGTATATCTGCTGACTTCATTTTAACCATGTCGGATAAAGAAGAGATGACCGATAAGTCTTCTAAGACGGATGAAGAAAATAACCGGGAGGATGATCCCGATGGGTCCGAGGCGCAAGGTCAGTCCTCCGATGAGTCCGGGGAAGGGAATAATGATTCCGAAGACGAAGTAGAAATTACGCGGGAGGATGAACGACCCGAGGAGACCCTGGATCGGTTACGAGAAGAAAGCCGGCAAGGCGGTCCACCTGAAAAAGTTCAGGAACAGCGTGAGCGGGGCCAAAAAACAGCGCGCGAGCGTATCGAATATTTGTTTGACGCCGATTCTTTTCGCGAGATCGATCAACTTGTCGAACCACGAAAAGGGACTTACGGGGAAGACGATACAATACCTCCGGGGGATGGCGTTATATGTGGTTTTGGTGAAATTAAAGGTCGAACCGTGGCCTGTTTCAGCCAGGATTTCACGGTGAAAGGGGGAAGTCTATCCGAGGAGCACGGTCGCAAGATCTGTAAATTAATGGATCAGGCGGCTCGCTACGGTGTTCCCCTGATTGGATTGAATGATTCCGGGGGAGCCCGGATACAGGAAGGCGTCCGGTCCCTGGCCAGCTATGCTGAGCTGTTTCACCGTAACACGAAATACTCCGGTAAAATCCCCCAGATTTCCGTGATTATGGGTCCCTGTGCCGGGGGAGCTGTTTATTCGCCGGCCATTAGTGATTTCGTCGTGATGGTCGAGGAAACCAGTTTCATGTACGTGACCGGACCGGACGTGGTCCGGACCGTTACCCACGAGGATCTGTCCCACCGTGACCTGGGTGGGGTCGACGTCCATCGCCGTGAATCCGGCGTGGCTCATTTAGTGGGAGAGGACGACAAGGATGCGCTGGATCGAGTGGTACGTCTACTTTCTTATTTACCCGACAATCACGAAGATTTTCCCGTCCGGACAGAACCTCATCCCCCGGATCGATCCGATTCGTTGAAGGAACTGGTCCCCGAGGACAAAACGAAGCCCTACGATGTCCGGCATATGATTGAGGCCTTCGTGGATGGTGGGAGTTTCCAGGAAATACAGCCGGATTATGCTCGAAACGTTGTTGTTGGTTTTGCACGGCTTGACGGATGGACCGTGGGACTCGTTGCCAATCAACCGAAGTTTAGTGCCGGGACCCTCGATATTGACGCCTCCGATAAAGCGGCCCGGTTTGTGCGATTTTGTGACAGTTTTAATATTCCAATTCTCACCATTGAGGACGTTCCCGGTTTCATGCCTGGGAAAGAACAGGAATCGGAGGGCATTATTCGTCACGGTGCCAAACTTCTCTACGCCTATTCCGAAGCCTCGGTTCCGTTGTTAACGTTGATTACTCGAAAAGCATACGGCGGGGCATATTGCGTAATGGCCTCAAAACACGTTGGAGCGGATTTCAATTTTGCATGGCCAATGGCCGAGATTGCCGTCATGGGGCCGGAAAGTGCCGTTCAAATCCTTCACGGTAGTGATATTGAATCGGCCGAAAACCCCAGGGAAGAACTCCAGGAGAAACTTGAAAATTATCGACAGCAGTTTGGAAATCCCTGGGAAGCCGCGCGCCGGGGATACATCGATGACGTGGTAAAACCGGAAGAAACTCGCACACGCTTGATCGATTCCCTGGAAATAGCTCTTGAATCTCGAGACTACGGTGATTCCCCCCCGCCACACGGCAACATTCCACTTTGATTGCAATTTCCTACCGTGCGGATTCTTTCTCAGATGTGACTCGAATTAAACTTTACAAACCTCGGAGACCGACAGGATGTCGATCAAGAATGAACCCAGCGAATGACGGATTCAATATTTTGGCTCTTTACCGATCCTTCATATTTGATGAGGAAGATTGAATCACTTTGAACAAACGGTATTGTTGAATTCGCTGCGACAGGATGTCGCGTGAAGCGAATTCTACTCCTCGGAGCGAACATGATGTTCGCTAGAATGAGTGTTTCAAAGTGATTCGAGCTTCCGGCGTATTACCCATAGAACGAGGAACGGTAAAGCGCCAATATTTTTCATACCGGGGATTTCAACAATCCATTTTGAACATGTTCCATGGTGTCTAAGGAGACCCACGAGTAAGTTGATCGATACGATTTTGATTTCGTACTTTCAGCGGCTATCGCTTCAGAAAAAAGTTTCTAACACAATGAATGTAGAAATTATATAACCTCTTGTTTCTATAGGTTTTCTCTCAGCCAATAATGAGAACGGAATCAAGGTTATAAGAGGACAATTGATCTCCGTCCAAATTTTGACAGTTTGAATAAACGTCTCTGCTCTCCGGGTTTTCAAATTGATACACGTGGTGGTTTTCATTGAGCTGGCATATCCTTGCCATTATCTGTAGTGTGGGTTTTGCGTTTCAGCAGTTAATGATTAAGTTTCTCGGGCGGAGAGGTATATCTCGAACATTCATCATGTGGATATTCATGGCCGGAGCCGTACCCGGGCTTCTGGTTGTGCATCTATGGACGGCCCCTCACACGTATCAGACTTCCTTCCCCTGGATCCTCGCGGCTGCTTTAACGGGGAATTTTTTTGCGTTTTACGGCTATGTATGGGCGATAGAAGAAAGCGACGTGTCCCTGGTGGGTCCGATGCTGTCGCTGTCCCCGTTGTTTATGATTCTGACAAGCTGGGTGATGCTGGACGAATGGCCCGACGTCCAGGGGATAGGTGGTATCGTGCTTGTGGTAGCGGGGACCTATATGCTTGCTCGTGAATCCGGCATGAGTCCCCTCGAGCCGTTGTACCGGATATGGGAGGATAAAGGAACACGGATCGCTCTCGGGGTATCCGTTATCTGGAGTGTAACGGCCAACATCGACAAGATGGCCGTCAGATCTGCCAGCGCGATTTCCTACGCCTTCTGGTTTCACGTCTGCATGGGACTGTTGCTGCTTCCGCTTTTGTTTCGAGGGGAGATACCGGACTTTAGGAGAAGAACCTCCAAACAGGGGAACTCCATTAGCTGGTTTGCCGTGTGGCTGGTAGGAGTTGCACTGATGGAAATCATCCTGGTCTCCACCCAGATGCTTGCCATCATGGAGACCAACGTCTCCTACATTATCGCCGTCAAGCGGGCCAGCATGCTGATCACGGTCCTCGGCGGAGGATTGCTGTTTTCCGAACAACGAATCGCCCACCGCTTCGGCTCCGCGCTCGTCGTGTTTGTCGGTCTTCTCGCCATTTTAATCCGATAACGCCCCGGAGACACTACGTTCGCTACAAATCTACTCAGTCTGAGGAAATCCGCGCCCCGGAAAAAGCAGTAAGTAAGTAGTCAATAGTCGCTGGTTGATAATGATAAAGTCAAAATCCAGTCCATCACCAGTATTGGTAAACAGTAGTCGGTATTCAGTAACAGCACAAACCAAAACAACACGTTTCCCTTAGTGTCCTTCGTGTCTTTGGGGTTAAAAAGATCCGGTTCATCCCGTAAATCCTGTCCGATACCGGTATTCGGTGGTCGGTGATCAGTATTGGGTAAGACCAGGATAAGATCCCCAATCTTCCCCCGAATCTCCTTTATGTACTTCTGTACCTTTTTGTGGCGATGACGTATGGCGCCCGGATCCCGGCGCATGGCGACGGGTCACTGGCGTTAACGACGAGGCTATTTTGGCATTATCTATACCTTTCTTGAGCAAACCTTTTTGTTCCTTCTGTGCCTTTTTGTGGCCCAAAAAAAGAGATCCCGACACATGTAGTTCCAGGCCGGTGAATGGAAATAACTCCGGCACCTCCAGCAAAAAAACTCTACGTAATCTGTGGTTTGTCTTAGTGTCCTACGTGTCTTTGGGGTCAAAAAATCCAGTCCATCCTGTAAATCCTGTCCAATAAAAAGAGAACCCGGTCCATGTAGTTCCAGGCCCGTGAATGGAAATAACTCCGGAACCTCCAGCAAAAAACTCTGCGTAATCTGTGGTTTGTCTTAGTATCCTTCGTATTTTTGTGGTCAAAAAATCCAGATCATCCCGTAAATCCAGTCCGTTAAAAGAGAAGCCGGTCCATGTAAATCCAGGCCGATGAATGGAAACTCCACCCGTCATCCACAGAAAAATCAACCGAAAAATCCATCCCATCCGCGCCAATCCGCGTCCGCCGAAGGAGTTTCGAGTTCCGTGTTCCGGGTTTCGTGTTTTGT
>JBDGPJ010000149.1:9892-10108 GCA_042219695.1 bacterium | reverse complement strand
TACCGATGTCGTCTTTCTACCTTCAGAGCCAGCCGGAGGATACGTACCTACGATTTGCGTTCTGCAAGGATCGAAATATGCTTGAACGAGCGGCCGATAACTGCAATCCGTTTAACGACCAGCCCCAGTGTTATAGATCATTATTGACCAAGGTTGCTTTTAAATCTGTGTTTCCTCTCCCCGACGTAGTATGATAGTAGGTACGAACGGGGGGAG
>JBDGPJ010000149.1:2770-9882 GCA_042219695.1 bacterium | reverse complement strand
GGGTAAATTATTGCCTACCCAAGTTAGACCTCAAGCGCTTGAAAAAATTTAGAATCACGGGCGGGAGTTTGCAAACAGTCTATACGTGCGGGCCGGTTAAAATCGTAAGTAAGACTTATCCAAATAAGTCCAGCGCATTACCGAGGACTTCACTTCGCTGGCTCTGGGGAGCTTCGCTAAGTAAATCGGAGACGATATTTTGAGAGTTTTGACGATTTTGTGATTCAAGTTCCCCGGTTGTGAATTCCGAATCGGCACTGAAGTTGGCTTCACCGGATTCGACCGTGGAATTAAAGGTTCCTGAACTGTTTTCGGTGAGACCGCTTGGGTTTTCAAACTGTGCCGTAGCGACTTCACCGAAATTCCGGGTTTGTCCGTTGCTGAATTGTCCCTGAAGTTGTCCCTCCTGATTGACGGACACGGATTCCAACTGTCCGGACTGGTTTCCATCGGTTTCAGCTTCGGCCGACGTGTCACCTTCCGATAACGTTAAATTACTCAAATCGATGTTTTCCTGGTTAACGTCCACCGTTTCCCCCGATTGCGTGGTAACGCTCAGTCCTTGAACTCCCTGGCTGTTTTCGGATACCTGGGAGGATTCGACGTTTCCTTCGTTATTGAACGTGACGGTAGCTTGAAAGTCAGCACTTTGACCGGACGTGTCGGCAGCACTGAGTTCGACTTCGTTTTCCGCCGTGCGTGTGGCCTCCAGCGTCACCGTTTCCGTGTTATCGCTTGAATCCGTAATTTCGGCCTCGAATGTCGTTGATTCGCTCTGTGCCAGACTTTCCGAGATGTTTCCGCTAAATTGGGCTTCCGACGTAGCGCTGGCTTCGATTGTTCGCTGTGATTCGGAAAGCTGAAAATCCTCGGTCTTTGTTTCGCCGTTTTCATTGGTGGTTTCACGCTGGATTTGACCGCCCGAAATATCGTCGCGGACGTTCCCCTGACTATCAACTTCAAGAGACACCGATCGCGCAAATTCCTGGTTACCCCCCGTGTTAAGAGCGACAAATCCTTCCCCCTGAACACTTGCGTCCTTCTGGCGTCCGGTTTCGATGGTTTCTTTTCCCGAACTTTTGCGATCCTGCTGGACCCGCTCAAACGCAGTTTGTCGGTCGGACGAGGAATTGGACGTTTGTTCCGGTGTGTCCGTTTGTTGCTCGGCGAGGTCATTTACGGTAGTAGATTCACCAGTTTGTTGATTTTCAAGCTGGAGGGCCCGGCGCAAAAAACCCGCACCAAGCCCGTTTGAATTAGAATTCGCAGAAGGGATAAACGATCCCATGAATTTTTATCCTCCTTGATGGATTGGTGTATGGAGTCCCTAATTCCAGATTAATTATAAATCAGAATGGTCTAAAATTTCAATATATTTTACCAATTAAGGGTGGAATGGGATTTCGCCGGGTTGTTTGCAAGATATCGAAGCAGACATGGAGTGTTTTGCTTTGTGTTGTTTGATTATGGTTGAGTTGAGCATGGATATTCTCAATGGGGAAAATTCGAGGATCGTTTTGGATAAGAACGTCCCGGAGAGTTACAACTTCGAAAAAACTGGGGTTCTACTTACATGGAGTTATCCTGAGTACTGTTAAATAAGCTCGTGATCGAATTTCGATTATGTTTGGAAAAAACACGTTAAGATTCATAAGGACATTTCGATGGATGTCTTTACTAAGGAATTGGGGTTGGTTTATTTAAATTAGTGAGAGTGTTTGTTTCAGTTGATTCCTTACAGGAATAGTACCTTCCAGTATCCCGAAAAATACAGGGTGATGACGGTAAGGACTACGGCAATTAACAATAATAGAAACACGATGGACCAACGCCGTGATTCCGACTCCATGCTGGCAAGGTATACTTTGGCCAGGTCCGTTTTATCGAGCTGTGCACTGGACGGTAGTGAAGGCGATCTCGTGAAGAGCTTACAAAGACTGCGTGACAACCGCATCCGCGTATTGATGGCCCAGCCGGAGGCTTCGAGCAGGGGGGCAGCGTCCCTGTGCCGCAGTTTTAAGTAGGCGAGAATAGACAGCGGAATCATGAACAACAGAAACGCTCCTCCCAGGACCGCGGCCACGTGAAACCAGGATATGTCCTGTAATTTACTCAGCATGTAGGCTCCACTCGAACCAAGGGCAGCCACGGCGATTCCTCCACCGGTAAGGAGGTCCCGTATCCAGGAGCTGGTAACGCCCTTGTCGGTTGAGGAACTTGAATCGGTTTTAGTGGGAGATTTTTCTCCCGTAACCGTGCTTTCAACACGTTCGAACTGTTGTTCCTTAAATCCTTCAATTTTTTGCTTGATCGTGGCCCCGATTTGCTTGAAGGGATCCTTGATTGCCTCCCAGAGACTAATTGGATTTTCCACGATGTCTTTCACCTGAGCGTGCCATGCCCGTCCGTCCTTCGTGAAAAATACGCCCCGTTTTCCTTTGAACAATGATCCTCTGGTACCGGACGTCACGGCGGTCGCAATTTCAAACGATTCTTCACCTTCGCGGTTAATTTCGAGGTACAGAAGAAAGATGGAGCTTTCGCGGGCAACCTTCTTGTGTTCGGAGGGATCCTGAACGAGGACATTTAGGTCAAAACGCCGACCGTCCATGACGAGAGTCCCTTTTTCAAACATGGAGCGTCGATTTGGATCGTACAGGAAGGGGACGCTTACGTAATTGTTGACCAGTTCGAGCATCCATTTCTGGTAAAGGATCAGTTTTTCGACCAGTTTAATATCCTCCAGCTCCTCGGATACTGCTTTGTCCTGTTTTATCAGTTCACGAAGCCGGCTTATGTGTTTACCGGAACGGAAACGTTCCAGACGCTCGGTGCCTACCTCGCTTAGAGGTGTATCGGGACGATCCGATATGTTGGACGCGTTCCCAATCTTCAAAGCTGATACGGTTTGAATTAACGTCCGGGATCGGTTCGAGGACTTCTCTTCGAAATTGCTGGATGGTTCCGTGATAATGGGAATTGAGGGGCCCGCTTTCGAAATCCAGGACAGCATCGGAATTTGGCGGAGCTAACGGCTGGTCCTTGAGAGTTTCGTCGATATCGACTCTGTTATCTTCGGACTCGTCGTCAAAACGATGTGGGGATGAGTGGACGCTTTTAGCAAGCTCCGGGTCAAATGCCCGAAGTGAGCAAATTTGGAAAAACTCATTGAGTTTATCGTAAAGTTCGCGGTATACCCGGTAAGCACGGTCTATTGAGTCTCCAAAAGTGGTTCCCGAACTTTTTTGAGTAGCCTGCTTTTTCCAATCAAAGTACTGTTCGACCTCGGTTTCAAATCGGTCGAGGTGTGCGGACGTGACACCGGGATTCCCGCTTACATCGGGTTCCCCTCCGTAACATTCGATTAGGAACTGGACAAACTCGCGAGTGTTTTTTTCTTCGATGGCATCCGCCGGGATAACACCGTCGCCGTTTGCGGCCCCTCGCGAGTGAATTTGGCGTACGTCACGGACCTGGCCGAGCCGCACCTCGTTGTTATTTTCGGCGTCGATGTTGTCCAGTAACCGGAGAGCGGCATTCTTAATTTTTTGACCATTTTCGTGGTTGGTGTCGATATGTTTGAGTTGGAGTGTTTCACTTCGACGGGTTAGTTGTTTGTACTCCGATAAATGATGGAGTAGCCAGGAGCAGGCCTCCCGAACTTCGTCAACACGGATCTCACCGTTTTCGTCAAGGTCAACGAACTTCAAGAAATCATCGGAACAATCCAGCAGTTCCACGGGAGCACTCGTGGCTACCCAGTGGGCCTCGTCGAGTTCCTGGATTTGCTTCAGGTCCTCGGCGGA
The DNA here is from genome assembly GCA_042219695.1 of bacterium. Classification (GTDB taxonomy): domain Bacteria; phylum T1Sed10-126; class T1Sed10-126; order T1Sed10-126; family JBDGPJ01; genus JBDGPJ01. The sequence continues at coordinate 6,076 of JBDGPJ010000149.1, read as the reverse complement.
TTCGATGTGGTACTGAACACTTCCCCCGTAGTTTTTAAAAATCATAACCGGACACTCCGGTCTTCAGGAAAAAAAGAAATTATTAAACGCGTCCATCCAGATGGACGCGACGGCGAAAATTTGGCAATCATGGAGAATCAGTGCTGGAGCGAAGGGTTTCAAGGTATTGTTTGAGTTTTTGTTCGGAGCCCTGGTCGGTGGGTTCGTAAAACGTGTGGGATTCGGGCATGTAATCCTGCTCGACGTAGTGGTTGGGGAAATCGTGAGCGTATTTATAAGATCCACGATCGTCGCTTTTTCGATTTTTGGAAGAGTTTGAATCACGTAGGTGATCGGGCACGGGCATGTCCAAACCCTTCTCAACGGCACTTCTGGCACTGCTAATGGCTTTGTAAGCGGCGTTACTTTTGGGGGAGGAAGCCAGGTAGGTCACGGCCTGGGCAAGCGTGATCTGGGCCTCGGGAAGACCGACGTATTCGACGGCGTCCATGGCATCAATCGCAATTTGCAGGGCGCGTGGGTTAGCATTACCAATGTCCTCCGATGCGGCGATGATCATGCGTCGTGCGATAAACCGGGGATCCTCGCCTGCTTCGAGCATTTTGGCCAGCCAGTATATGGCGGCGTCCGGGTCCGATCCACGAATACTTTTAATAAAAGCCGAAGCTACGTCGTAGTGGTTGTCATCAGTTTGGTCGTACTCCACGTATTGTTCCTGGATGGCGGTTTCCACGTGGTCGAGGTCGATGGTGGTTTCCGAGGAGGAGTTTACAGCTATTTCAAGTCCGTTTAGGAGACGTCGAGCATCGCCCCCGGCTGAATCCAGCAGATGTTCGCGAGCTTCTTCTGTGAGCGAGACATCTCGTTGTACACCGCGTTTTTCGTCCCGTAATGCACGATCAAGAATTGAGCTCAACTGTTGCTTTTCGAGAGGGTGAAACTCAATCAGGATCGACCGGGAAAGCAGGGCGTTTATGATGTAAAAAGAGGGATTTTCCGTGGTAGCCCCAATTAACGTGAGAGTCCCTTTTTCAACGGAGGGTAAAAGTGCGTCCTGTTGGGCTTTGTTGAAGCGGTGAATTTCATCGAGAAAAAGGACCGTTTGTTTGCCCTGTATTTCCCGGGCGTCCCGGGCTTCCTGAATTACCTCGCGCAAGTCGTCTTTCCCGGCCAGAACAGCGTTGAGTTGACGAAACTGGGAATCGGTCTGTTGCGCAACAACGCGGGCAAGAGCAGTTTTGCCACATCCCGGAGGACCGTGGATAATTAAGCTCGAAAGACGATCGGCTTCCACGGCTTTTCGAAGGGGAGTCTCGGGACCGAGAGCATGTTCCTGTCCTTCAAACTCGTCAAACGAACGAGGAGACATCCGGTAGGCAAGGGGACGATCCTCGGATAAACTCCCCTCGTTACCATTCTCCGAAGACGATTCCGAAAAAAGGGTGTCGGATGAGCTCATTCGATCATGCCTGTGACATCGTCATGGAATTGATCCGGGTTTGTAACGGGTTCCCAGCGTTCGACCACTTCACCACCTTGAAACGCCGCGAACATGGGTAATTCTTTAATACTAAATCGGTTGAGGATTTTTGAATTATTACGAGCATTTACAAGGCTAATGACGAGGCTGTTTGGATAACTTTGCTTTAAGTCTTCGAGCAACGGAACAATTTTCCAGTTACGGGGATAACCCGGCTCCATAAATCCAATTAAATGGAGTTGGAAACCGGTATCAACCCGAGCGGTAAAATTCATGGAATCAAGCATCTGGAATGAAGACGTATCAAAGTGGAAACTACCCATGAGAAATTCCCGGAATTCCGAATCGAACGATTCGGTATACTGCACGTCAAACATCCGGCGGATTTCTTTACCATCCCGATACATCAAAAAGGAGGGACACCGCATAACGTTAAGTTCGTAGGATAGGTCCTTGTTTTCGGAAATATTTAGAGCGAGAAAATGGAATTCTTCCCGGAATTCCTTAGAAAGTTCCTCAATTTTAGGTTCAAGAAGCTGACAGAGGTTGGAGTCAGGTTCGTAAAAATAAAGAATGATGGGACGCGGGGCCAGGGTTTTAAGAGATTTTTTAAGTTCATTTTGAGAGACAACTTCATAGGGCTTGGGTACTGACATAGAAAGTTACGTCCGTTTCAAAATCAGGTTGAGGTATTTCGATGTAAATGATGGTATTTATTCATTTCGTTTTGTTCAAACAGTCCCGTAACTCGGATTGTAGAGATTGAATACGCTGGCGAGTTTCCTCGGAGACGGGGGAATGTTCGGGATCCGTTTCAAATCGTATCAGATCGCCGGCCAGGTTTAACCCGGCCAGCAACGCGACCTGTAAACGGGATGCCCCCGATGCCTCTTTTTGCACTTTGCTTACCCGGTTGGCCAGTCGTTCATACGCTTTTTTCGCGGTGGATTGGTCCCCGTGGGTTCGAACCGGTATCGATTCCCCCAGTAAGGAAAATTCTTCCCTGGGACCTTCATCCGAACTGTTGGTGTTCATCAGGGTGACGTTTCCTCCGGGTTGAGATTTTGTGCTTCCTCTCGGATAGCTTTTAATTTATTTTCAACCTTTCCCATGACTTCCGAGAAATTAAGTCGTTGTTGCTGAAGGGTCTGTTCAAGTTGTTCATTCTCTCGTTTTAATTGATCTCGTTCGATTATAGATGATTCAGCCTTCTTTTTCCATTTCTTAAGTTCAGTTTCCAGCTCACGCGTATGTTCTACAAGTTGTTCAACATCGTCGAGTAAACTGTTGATTTCCTGTTCCAGGTTAGAATCAGGCATCATGATCGCCCCGGTTGAATTGCTTGTTTGGTTAGGGTTTCGGTTGGACGAATCGACCTCTACCGTTTACACTTCAATATCAACTTATATAAAAATGGAGGGTAGTCATTATGCGAAGGCAATTCGCTTTTGTCACGGCTTGTTTGCTTGTTTTTGCGTTGCTCGGTGGCTGTCAGGCTTCGAAGAGTGGAGGAGGACCACCTCGCCAGGCTGCTGGAGATGCTTATGGTTACGTTCAGAAGCAAAGTGACGGGTATTATTTAAAGGATTCCTCCGGCCAGTACTTATACCGGCTTGAATCCGACCTCGCATTGTTTGGGTACAAAGGTCAGTACGTACATATTAAGGGGACCGTGGAAAATGCCGATTCGAAGGTACCACGTTTCACGGTTCGTCAAATCGACCGGGCTAAGTCCACTGCTAAGGAACGGCATCGCCGGCGCCCCTGATATAGTAATTAGGGAGCGGTGACTTCAACAAAGGCTTGATAGGTACCGTTCTCATGTT
>JBDGPJ010000149.1:0-2760 GCA_042219695.1 bacterium | reverse complement strand
TTGATTGATTTATTCGTGGTTTGAACGCCCTTTAGTGTTCCATTAATTGAAATAGAGCCATCGGGGTTACGTACGGCCATACCCTTGTGGATCGCAAGGTTTAATTTAGCTCGTTGCTGTGCTTTGTCTACTGCGATGCCCAACCGGGAGGAAGTACCGTAGCCGCTGGCCCGATTTTCCTTCCGGTCCGAGGTCTTTTTTCCGTACCAGTCGGGTGCGTTATTTCCCTCGTATTCGTACTTGATTTTTGATTTCGGGATGGCTTTGGTGTTAGATTTTCGCTGTTTCGAGGTTTGCCCTGAGGATTTGGTCTCGTTTGTCGATTGTTCCGAGTCTTCTACCTGTCCCTGACCGCAAGCGGTGAGTACCGTAAAAAAGACAACCAGAATTATGGGAAGAAAATTTTTCAAGAATAATTCACTCCTCTTGGATTGTATAAAGCCCTACGTATTCATCAGAGCGACAATGACATGGATGATTCAAGCCAATCATTTTCATCTTTACGTTTTTTTCTTTTGATGATCTCAGGCTACTATAACGTTTATATCGCTCATCATTCTATCAAGTTCATAAATCTACGAGTAAATCAAAAAACGTTAATCGATTAACGACCCAGGTAACTATTAATTCTATTTTTATCCATTGCGGGGAGCGTTTCCCCGACTTGTCTGCGATTCCACCAACGCCCCCCGTCACGAAATTCATCGTAACTGGTATATTCGTAGATGTAACGCAAAATCCGGACTTGGTCGGGGGGATCAACCTCCCGGAAGGGGTTGTTTCTTAATAGAGAGGAGATCCCTTCGTCGTTTTCCAGCAGTTTTTTGGCCATTTTAACAAGCCATAGTCGAGGTCGTGAACGCATTGCGGCAAACCACATCTGCCAGTCCAGCCGGAGATGGTAAGGGGCCCATTGAGGTGGTCGGCGTTCAGGGTCGGTGGGTTTTCCCTTGAATTCGTAGGTTTTCCACGGTCCGTCCTGATGACGTCCCTGCACCACCAGTTCGTACCGGGATTTGGTAATGGAACCAAAAGCTCCGTACGTATTAACGAGTTTGAAGGGTTCAAAGCTGGCATTCATTGCCTGACTTTTGGACAGTAAATTCATCGTTGGAGCATAGCTTAAAATGATCACCAGCCCGGTGTAGGCCCAGATCAATAGTTCGTGATAAAGCGAAAGTGCGCTCAGATGATCGGGTTGGAGGTAAGCTTCGATTCCAAAAAAGAAGCTGTCGGGTAACAATCCAATGGCCAGAATTCCGGTTAGGAAATTCAGCCAGGAGAAATTGCCTGTCACCATAAGCCAGCCCTGAAATCCGATTGTGATCGCACCGGCTACACCGGAAATGGGTTGGGGGGCAAAATAAAGGAACGGAACGGCAAGTTCGACCACGTGGTTTACGAACGTCTCGAATTTATGCCACCAGCGGGGAAGATGATGTGCTAACCAGCTAAATGGATTTGGCATGGGCTGGGTTTCGTAATGGTATTCCATACAGGTCAAATCCCGCCAGCACTGATCTCCTCGTATTTTGATGAGGCCGGCTCCAAACATGATTCGGAACAATAACCAGGCCATGAGAAAAGTCATCATGACCGGTGTTGTTGTATAAGCCCCTCCGAGAAATACGGCAAGAAACCCCGTTTCACATAAAAATGATTCCCAGCCGTAGCCGTAAAATAAACGGCCACCATGAACCAGTGATAGGTACATTCCCCAAAGCACGAGAAGGACGCCGGCAACGGCGAAGGACCCAAGCCATTCTATTCCAAAAAAACCAACGGTAGAGAGGATTAAACCGATTATGGAGAAGCAGTGGATGGTTTTATCCGAGGGAAAAAAGTGAAGCAGAGTGGGATGATTTGAGAAGGAAGTCTGATCGAGGATTTCCGTAAATGGGAGCAGACCGTTTTCTCCGGCCAGGGGAATAAACTGGCGATAAGCCACGAGAAATGCCAAAAAATAGGTAAGGAAAAGCCCACGGTAAAACAGGAATCGGGCGAACCAGTAGGTACCCGGTTCAACGAGCTCCGCCATGATTCAGTTTGCCCCGCAGTGGATCGAGGTTACGATTCGCGGATGGTTGCTCCAAATTGATCGTTAAGTTCATCCAGCATGGTTTCCATCATGCTATTAATTTCATCGGCGTCCAGGGTACGCTCGGGATGTCGGAATTTCATGTTAAAGCTAATACTTTTCTTGTCATCCGGAAGAGGCTCCCCCCGGTACACGTCAAACACGAGTACGTCCTCGAGCCATTTTGATTGCTGGTGAATACATTCGCGTATGGGAGCCATGTATTGATCAAAGTCCACGACGAGGTCAAAATCCCGGTTAACGACAGGCTGGGTTGAATAGTCCTGATAATCCGGTGTGGCCGGCTTGGGACAGTCGGACAAAGAGAATTCAATAGCCCAGACGGGGGTTTCGATTTTGTCAGGAAGGTTTTCGCTTAGTACTTCTCCGATCACACCAATGGGTTCCCCGTCCGTTACTAAATGTCCGACGCGTTGCTTGTCGAATCCAGGTTGTTCTTCTAACGGATTAATTTCAGGAGGAGTAATATCGAGCCGATCAAACAGGGCCGAGACTAAGCCGGAGGTATCGTAAAAATCCAATTCCCGGGCGTTGTCATCCCAGTTTTCACGGTAGGTATTACCGGTCATTACCACTCCCAGGTGATTGTATTCCTCCGTTTCGTTTCCGGGAAATACGTGGCCGATTTCAAACAGGCGCACGTTGCGATTCTCCTCGGAGTA
>JBDGPJ010000148.1:0-10760 GCA_042219695.1 bacterium | reverse complement strand
CGAGCTAATTTGAGAAATGAGTAGGTCAATAGAACGCAAAATCAACAACAATTCATGTTTATTTGCTCGATTTCATGTCCTTCGTTTTCCCTTCTCCGTACTTTTTTTGCTCCCGTGTAATCCGCCGGAGGTATACTTCACTCCAGGCCCTGATCTGGGGATCGTGTTCGAGGTTGGAAGCCTTGTTAAAAAAGGGCCGTGCTTTCTTCAAACGACCTTCCTCAAAATGAATTACCCCAAGCATATAGTTCACGTTTGCTGAATTCGGATATTTTTCGACAAGTTTGTTTAACTTTTTTTGGGCTCGTTCATAGTTTCCGGCATTGAACGCTTTTCGGGCTTTTTCAAACCGTTCCGGGGGTTCCGACATGGGAAAACCCACCTTGCTGTAATACACGGACTCACCGGACCCTTCCACAGCCTTATGTTGTTTGGACTTGGACTCCGAAGTCGAGCTCTGTTCCCCGGATTTAGTTGCCTGTTTATCCCCATCTGGCTTTTTGTCCGTACTCTCCGAACGGGATTTTTCGGAACGGGCTTTGTCGCTCGCTTTTTGGTCCGAGGTGGATTGTTCCTGTTGCCTGGAAGCCGACTTGGTTTGTTCGTCTTTTTCCCGGGCTTGAGGTTTATCCGGGGGTTCCTGCTGTTTGGTGGTTCCCGAGGCTTCTTCCGCCTTCCCTTTACCGGGTTGTCCCCTGGATTTTTCAGTCTTATCCGTAGTTTCCCTTGCATTGTTAGCTTTCGAGATCGACTTTTCGGATTGGCCTTTCCCTTGTTCACTACCCTGTTCCTTTGATTTTCCGGATTTGGAAGCGGAAGCCTGCTTGTCTTTGCCGGCAGTTTCTTCATCCGGTTTTTTCGCCATTTTCTGGGCCGAGGGTTCGGTGGGTTGAGTATCTTGATCTCCACTTTCCGGGGAGGGTTTCCCGGCGGTGTCCGCGGAGGTCTCGGAGGAGGAAGTTTTTTCCGTACTCGGCTGAGAGGTCTGTGTGGTACCGGATGGCTTATCAGCCCTTTGCTGGGCGGTGGTATCCGACGAAGAAGCTGTTCGGGTTTCGGTGTCGGACGCTTGATTGTTGGTTCCGGATCCCGGTTCCATTTTTACCTTTTGTGTTCCGGAACCCAGTCCCGCCATTTTGAGTACGGGTTGAAGATACGTCATAACGGTTCCCCGGTACACGTATCCCCCTACCCCAATTAATATTACCGCCACAATCATTAATATTTTTTCTCGATCCACGTTAGATCATCCCGGTAGAAAAGGATTAAATACTCCAAAAATCATACCGGGTATTCGCAAAGGAATGAAGGGATGCTTTTAAGACCGTGAAATTAACTACCCGTAATTTTCCAGTGTTCCTGAATTACCCGCATTTTATCCCGTATACGTTCCTTGTCAGCTGACGTGTCGAGAGCCCGTTTTAAGATTTTTAATGCCTTCTGGAAATGGCCTTGTTCAATCTCGATTCCCACGACTTCAAATTGAATATCCAGGTCCTCGGGAGAACATTCAACGGCCCAGTCCAACAACCGCGAGGCCGATTCATATCCTTCAACATGGTAAAGAGCTTTACCCAATAAATAATAATAAGATCCGTTTTCAGTGTGATCGTCGACCGCTTTCACTCCCTCGTCAGCCGCCTGTTCCCATTCTTCACGCCGGAGATGGATCAAACCTTTAATGTAGTGATAATGGGATTTGTTAGGGTTGTTTTTCAGTGCCCTGTGTATATGATCCATGCTCCAAAATAAATTACCCTCTTCAAGGTAGATTTCAGCCAGCCCCGCGTTGGCCTTTTCTATCCAGTTAGAATCACGTGTCATCTGCAGGATTTTGGAAAACCTCTTACGGGCGTTATCGTAATCCTCATTCTCCATTTCCTTTTGACCTTTTTTATAGAGCCAATCCAGGGCTTTTACGGTTCCCATGGAATTTATCGTCCTTTATAGATAGAAATCACGACTTACCCATTCTGGAAAATAAACGTAACAGAAACCGTTGATCGCTGTCAATTTCAGGGGGATTGGCGAAAACGAAGGGGAGGGGCCGTTTTATCTCGTGATTTATGTGAAGGAAAATACAGGTTGGGAGGTGGAAAATCTTTTGCACGCAACCCGGGCGACGGCATATCAAACGTCTCGGACGGAGCCTGGTTTAGCCGGGAGGAAGAACTCCCCCGGCTGCTGTCAATCACCCTGACCCCATCCGGTGTACTTTCAAAAATTACGGTTCCACGGTCCATCTCCAGCACCCGGGTATCAGCTTTTGCCGGCTTTGATTGAGTATCGGGCTGAGTTTTCCGTTCGATGGTCTCAGTAATGTTTTTCTCAGTGCTCTTTTCCTTTTTTTCTTCCTCCGCCTGTTTCTCGCTGGATTCTTCGGTTTTTTTGGTTTGCTCGGTTTGTGACTTCTGTTCCGATTGTTTTGAACTCCCGGTGTTTTGATCGGACTGTTGAGACGGTTGCCCGGTCCTTTCAGTTTGCCTCTCATCGGTAGAATCATCTGATTTTTTGACCGGTTGGGGAAAATCAACTGATTCAAATTGTAACCCCTTGTAGTCCTTCCCCTGTTTCAACTGTCGTACGACTTCATTTAAACGCTCCTCCTGTTCCAAATACCGGGCCGCACGCCGGGGGTCAAACGTGTCGTATCGTTTGTTAAACCACTTCAATCGCTTTTTCCTCTTCCGACGGGGAGACAATTCTTCCCACCAATTTGCCAACCGTAGAGGAGGTTCACGATCCGCGGGAATCCAACCCCATCTGTAACGAGTTCCCAGCTCAGCGGAAGTTAACTGCTTCTGAGCTTCAATATATTTTAAATACTTCAACTTCCGGGATGGTTCAAGCGTGCTGAAAAACGCATTTCTTACCCGGCTTCGAAATTCGGGACTTCGTGGATCGACGGCCTTTACAGGCTGGTAGGTTCCATACCCCAGAACCATTAAACCAAAAAACATTACCACTAATAACTTACCAGCAGTAGTTCGCTTTTCCGTCATAATAAGCACATCCCGCTTTCAAACCCTAACATTGGAAATATTCATCCCTGTTGCCCCGTTCTCGCTTTCGTTGATCGAACTAATAGATAGTACCCGAGAGATATTTATTACGGTACTGGTTACATTATCGTACGGGTAGAACCAATCCCTAAAACAAAATACCGATTAATTTCATTCCAACGATCACATTATGAACTTTTCAGGGGAAGAAACCGGATTGGTTAAATCAGTCGGCGGTTTCCTTCACCGGAGTTTGCAAGGCGGAGCGAATCATTTTTTTTACACGTGGAAAAGGAGGGGAAAATTGGACGTATCGGCTTTGGGGAGGGACCGGCCATTGTCCAGTGGGGAAAGACCAGTCCGCAAGCTTTTGCTCCACCTGCTTTAGCCGGGTAGCCACGTTATCCGGATCATCAAAGGTGAATCCCATGAACACACTTCCGTGACTGCGGGCGATTTCCGAATCGTTCATGTCCTCCAAAAGGGATGTGGCTATACTTCTCAACCAGTTGATTGCCCGGTCTCGACCGCGCTGCTCAATAATCTCCTCGTATCCTTCAGCTTCCAACAACCATATGACCAACTTCTCATCGGAATGATCCCTGACGTGGTTAGACAACGTTTGTTTCCAGGTGTCAAATCTCAAAATTCCCGAGAGAGGATCCTTGCTAAGACGTTTACTCAAGGTGATTGTTCGATCAATAAACAGAAGGGTTTCAACCATGGTGGGTCCTACCATGGTTAATAAATCATTGAACGAACGCTCCAGGTGATCGGGAGTTGGCAAAAAGCTGACCATAAATCCCTTGAGAGTTTCCTCCCTGCGGGCCGGGATGATCCTCATACTTTGAGCGGAACCACCCGCTTCGAAGGAATCCAGTTTATTTACGTCGGGAAATGCCAACGTCGTCGAAATACCGGCGTTCTTTATCCGTTTTACCAACGTGTGTTGATTTTCGAGTGTCTCCGTGGGATGAGGTTCCTGACCCTGATAGGTTAAAAGCTGGTACCGTCCCTCCGGATTTCTCCAATAAATAGCATTTCCTGTGACAGGGAGTTTTTCCGTAACAAAAGAACCAATACGACTGGCTTCCTCGACTAAATCATTTCCCGTTGAAGGATCCGAAAGGAAATTAATCCATTCCTTTAATTCTTGCTGTTCATGTTCCGTGTCCCGGAGATTACGCCCAATACGAAGAACCTGGCTGAGGCGTTCCAGTAAAAGCCTCAGGAGGCGTTCGTCTTCATTTGTGAAATATCCGGGTTCATCGTGACTGAGACAAATCATACCGACGAGTTCCCCGCGGTTACTAACCGGTCCTCCAAGGAACGAACGAATGTTGCTCTTCCCAAAACGGTCTATTTGTTTCCCTCCAAGGGAATGATTGTTTACATCGGATATACGAAGTATCTCTTCACTGTTCTTAATCCAATCCATGCATTGCTCGTATAGTGCTCGTTTCCCCTGGTGGACGACCGAATTATCATCACCGGATTCGTATCGGTAAAACTCAACCTCATCAGCCGGAATAAAGGACTCGATCAATTCGATGGACCGGTGAATCATACCTTCAAAGTCCGGTTCCTCGAGGGGATCTAACTCGTGAATTTTTTCCGTCATTGAAAGAACGCGCTGTTTTTTCTCGAGGTTACGGACGTGACGCTCAACTTTCATAAGTCGATGGGCCCGATTAATAAATTCGTCACACTCTTCCGCTTCATCCGGGGGTTCGGACTCCCACTCCAGTACCATCACCCCGGACAGCTCATCATTGATTTCAATCGGCTCCATTAAAACCATCTCAAGGTCGACCCGGTGGCGATGGTACTGGAGGTTCCTCCAGTCAATCTGAGACCCTCTCTGTACCAGTTGCTGGTGATGTCGCAGTACCCAGCCCACCCCCTGTCCGGTATCGTAACGAAACGTACAATCACGATTGATCGACTCCGTCGAATCAATGACGTAACCTATGGAGGCCTGTTTCCGAATAACGTGAAAATAAATTAAATTGTCAAATCCCAGGGATTCACGGGCCGACGCAAAAAAATCACGAATCATGTCAGGTAGAACGTTGTCATCCAGTGTATCCGGGGACAGGTTTTCATCGGTGAGAGTTCCAGTTCCACTGGACGTTGTCGAGGAAGTTAAATCGTATTCGGACTGTTCCTGATCAGATGACGTTTCCTCCGATTTACGATGCTCAATAACTCCTCCCAACCAGTACGGTACTCCCAGAAAAACGGCCCAAACAATAAAATCCAGGGACGTGATCTGCTGTCCGGAAAGAACAAGATCGGATGGAATGGAGAGCACTCCCGGAACAACAGTGTACATGGGTGGAATTAAAAAGGCCCCGAGTAAAAGTATACCAATGATCAACAACCGGTTACCCCAAACGGAACTCAGGTAAAACGATCCGGTAGCAATGATGGTAACCTGTAAAACCACGACCACAATCCGAATCCAGTTCTTATGAAACTCCACAAGTAGCCTCCTCTAAACAACCCACGAGTATTCCAAAATCACTGACAATAATTCCGGATGCGTTACTCCACTCAGCAAAACACTCCAGCACGTGAATACCGGGCAATAACACGTCAGCACGACCTTCCCGAACGAGTTTCATCTTATTAATTTCCCGTATGGTTTTTTCTTCGAGCGATCGGCGCACGTTTTGGATGGTTTCCAGCGTTAGGTAATCCCCGTGAATGGCTTCCGATCGGTATGAGTTTAATTGCTGGTTTAGTGCCGAAATCGTCGTGGGTGTTCCTCCAAGGGCCACGATGTCCCCCTGAGCCGGTGTCACCCCTGATATGACATTCCGAAAGGTTTCCCGGATACATTCGGAAAACTGATTTTTCCAGCGTTCACTCCCCACACAACGTTCTCGTAACGTTACAACTCCAATTTCGAGACTCACCGCACTGCGTAACGTCCCATTTCCAAATCGAATCCATTCGGTACTGCCTCCTCCGATGTCAATAATTCGCCCCTCATTCATATCGGGGAACACCCGACTGATCCCCTGGTATATAAGCTGTGCCTCTTTCTCGCCTGAAATACATTCCGGGGTTATACCCAGTAGCTCACGAACACGGGCTAAAAATCGATCTCCATTGGATGCATGCCGAACGGCATGAGTAGCAATTCCAGCCACCCATTCTCCCCCCTGCTTTGTTACTCGCTCGTGATACCTTTCAAGTACGTCAATAACTCGCTGTTGGGCTTCGGGCAGTAACCGGCCCGTCGATTGAAGATCTTCCCCGAGTCGAGTAACCACACTACCTCGATCGACTACACCACTTGGACGAAACGTTTCCGGGGCACCTTCGTACAGTAAAAAACGGGTTGAATTCGTACCCAGGTCAAGAACAGCGTATGCTTTTGAATTCGTCATCCCGTAAATGGCAACCCTGATGTATCAAAGAAAATTTCGGCGGACGTATCAAATGTAGAGAAGTCCGCCGCGTCAGGCCCTTTTCGTTCGGGAGCAAGCCGGGGCTCAACATCCGGGATACGGCGTTGAGCTACTGAGTCACCACGACCCCACTCATGGATGAGTTTGTTTCTTCGGAGTGCCGGTTTTTCAACAAACTCGTCCGTAAAAAGAAGCTTTTCCCGGGGGGAATCCACGGGAGCTAATTCCCGTTTTGAATCCTTGCGTAGGTCAATCGCCGTCGGCTGAATTCGTTGTAACCGTTTCGTTCGCTTGCGAAACTGCGTATCTACAAAATATCGCGTTGCAACAACGACCAGCAGGGCAAAAAAGACAAACAAAAGATAATGCCAGTAGTCAAAAACGAGTAACCGAAGTTTGTCCTTAATTTGCTGCAGGAGCCGCTACCTCCTCACGCATTCTCTCGGCCTGTTCGAGGTCAATATGGACAATATCGGATACACCCGATTCTTCCATTGTTACCCCGTAAAGCTGAGAAGCGGCCTGCATGGTCGATTTATTGTGCGTGATAATGACGAACTGTGTTCGCTCCTTGTAGCGTTTTAACAGGTTTACAAACTGGGCGACGTTTTCGTCGTCGAAAGGGGCATCGACCTCATCGAGAAATGCAAACGGGGTTGGCTTACGTTCAAATAAAGCAAACAAAAATGAGATGGCAGCAAGTGTTTTTTCACCACCGGAAAGGGCCGAGAGTGATTTCAACTTTTCCCCCGGGGGCTGAATCTCCAGGTCCACCCCTGCTTCCAGGATCGGGTCATCGGTCAGGCTCAAGTGGCCCTCGCCCCCCTGAAATAGCTACTCGATAAACTCCTCGAAATAACCCTGAATTTCCTCGAACGCTTCCTTAAACTGCTCGCGGGCCTTGCGGTTTAGACGTTTAATCATCTGTTCGAGGCGTTCACAGGACTCCTCCAGATCCTCTTTCTGGTTGGCAATTTCACTCACTTCCTCTTCCAGGCTCGATGCCTCTTTTTCCGCTAACATATTAACGGGCTCATGGGACTGTATTTTCGATTTGATGGAACGCATCCGGGACCTCAATTCATCACCATCCATTTCTTCAAATTCTTCGTCACGCAATTGCGATAATTTCCCGGGGGCCGGTTCAATATCAAGCTCCTCCCGGATATTTTCACGCAATGAATCAAGGCGGGCTTGTTCATTGTCCAGGGACTGCCGGATTCGGCTACGTTCTCCACGAAATTTTTCCGTTTTCTCCGATAATTCATTCAGCGATCGATTGAGCTCCCGAACGCTGTTGTCAAGGTCGTGCCGTTTTTGCTCAACTTCATTTTCAATATCACCCCATACGCTATGTCTCAACTCACGAGTACGATTCATGATTCGCGCTCGAGCAATGGAAACGTCCAGGGACAGTTTTTCTTGCTCAAGCGTATCCAGCGTCCCGAGGATCTCGATGGCTTCGGATCTCATCTCACGCAAACGCTCGTGGAGTCGGTCTACTCGATTTTGCTGTTCCTGAACCCGGGATCTGGATTCCTGAAAACGACGGTCGACCTCCCGTATTTTTGACGTATATTGTTCAATCTGTTGTTCAAGTTTTTCCAGGGTGCTACGTAAATTTTGATTGTTGCGGCGTCGCTGAGTTTCTCGGCGTCCCACGTTTTCAAGAATTTCCTCAAGACCGTGTTTCTCGTCTCGACAGGTCAGCGACCGTTCAATGACCTCGGTCATTCGGAGAACGTCGTTGGATTGATTCGAACGTACCACCTGCAACTGCTCATCAATATCGCCCAATTTCCGTTCGTGCTTGCGATATTCCGAACGTATACCCTGCAGAGCATTGTTTATTCGTTCCGCTTTGTCCCGAAGTTCATCCTTTGATTCTTCGAGATGTTCCAGGTGATTTTGATATTTTTTGATATCCCGGCGGTGATTCCGTATATCCTGTTGGAGCCGATCGATTCGATCGGAACGGCCAATCACTCCCGAATCCCCCTCGTGTTCGCTTCCCAATCCAAAGGTCCCGTCCGTAGCGACCACTTCACCTTGCAAAGTCACCACACGAAAGGAATACCCCTCTTTATATTGATCACAATAACGCCGGGCTACTTCGAGTTCTTCGGCAATAATCACGTCCCCCAGAAAATAATCGAGTACATTACTACCCTCAATTTCACAACTCACAAGCTGGGAAGCCCTACCGAGAAGTCCGCCGGAGGAGCAATCGGGCGGAACTCGATCTTGATTTATCTCCGGTAGCGAATCGAGCGGTTGAAAGACGACCCGACCTTCAACACGTTCGCGAATAAACTCCAATAACAGCTCCACTGTATCACGATCGTCCACTACGATCCTGTACATACGATCCCCGAGGGATGTCTCCACGGCCGCCTGCATGGACCTCGGAACCGACAGAATATTGGCTACGGTTCCGTGAACCCTGTCAAAAGCACGTCGAAGTTCCGGTGATACCTCGGATGGATCCTGTTTACTTTCCTTCATGAATTGGCGAACCCCCGGAGGCATTCCTTCGAACTGCTGATCGTAGCGTTTCAACGTATCCTTTTGTTCGCGAGAGGACTCGAGTGACTGACGAATACTGCGAAGACGGTGGTTAAACTCCTGCTCCATTCGTTCCATAACTCCCTCCATTTCGGAGAGAGTTTCCCGTTTTAAAGCCAGTTCGATCTTTCGATGTTCTGCTTCGACCAGGTTCATAAAATGCCGGGATCGGTCATCACGGAGGGACTTAATATTATCCTGATTTTTTTGGATCTTATGGTGGAGATCATTGCGGAGCTCTTGATCTTCATCCCGTACCTCCTCGAGCCTCTGTAACCGGTTTTTTAGTTCACTCTCTTCGTTTAACTCAAACAGGGTCCGATCCCGAATTTGGTCCAGGCGACGATTTAATTCATTTCGACGAGATTTTAGTTGATCGCGGTGGGATTCCAGGTAATCAACCTCGGCATGATGAATCTTTTTTTGCAATTTACTCTGTTGAACTCGTTGGTAAACTCCCGTCAAATCATTAATAACATCACCGGATCGGCGTAAATGATTTTTAACCTGACCTTGCTGGCGACGGATCCGTTCCCCCGTCGATTCCAGTTTTGTTTCCAACCGGCTCAACTTTTCCTTCCCCTCCTGGTACCGTTCCCGTGAGTGCCGTCGTTTTTCCTGGACTCCCCTGAGAGTTTCCATGAACTTATTTTGCATTGATTCATGTCGTTCGAGTTTGGATTGAAGCTCCTGTTTTTCCTCTTTTACGTTCCGAAACGTTTCATCTGCGTTCTCGAGTTCCTCCTCAAGTTCATCAATCTCATCGACCAGCCGGTTGAATTTCCGTGAATAATGAACGGTCCGCAGTGAACGAAGCTCGGTTTTCAGTTCGCGGACCTTGCGGGCCTTTTCCGCCTGTCCTTTCAACTGGGAAAGCCGTCCTCGTTTTTCTTGCAGCTCCTGTTCGACCTGTTCTAATTCAGTGGACGTCTGGTCCAGGCGACGGCGGGTAAGGTCTCGCCGGTGACGGAAGGTGGCTATCCCGGCGGCTTCCTCAATAATTTCCCGGCGTTCCTCGGGTTTGCTGTCCACGAGACGCTGAACTTCCCCCTGGCCAATAATCGAATAAAGGTCCTGTCCAATTCCCGTGTCACGAAACAGGTCCTGAATATCCTTCAGGCGCACTTCCTCTCCATTCAGATAATAGGTCCCTTCTCCGTCCTGGTTAACTTTTCGTCCGATTTCAATTTCTTCCCCCTCAACGTCAAGAACGTCCCCGGTATCCCCAAAGGTTAAGTAGGCTTCCGCCTCCCGTTTCTGTGCCCGTCTGACGTTTCCGGCGGAAATTACGTCACTGATGTGGTCTCCCCTTAATTGCTTCGCACTCTGTTCCCCCAGGACCCACCGAACGGCATCGTGAACGTTACTTTTCCCACAACCGTTTGGACCCACAATACATGTTATCCCTTCGGGAAATGTAAGGTGAGTATCGGAATAAAATGATTTAAAACCATTAAGCCGAATTTCTTTTAAATACACGGATCCACCCCCTTCCGAAAGAACCGGCTACGGGTTTCGGCGATCCATTGCCGGAAAGACAAATAAACAAACCCCATCGATATCATTCCCACAGTGAATGTTCGGCGAATCGGGTTGGCGTCCCTGCCAGTAATTGTCGACCCATTCCATCATACAATTTAACCTTACTTTGTTGAACCAGACCTGAATTTAACCCGGATTTCTGGAAACACTCATTACCCGGCCAAGCACATCTTTTATTGAACTAAGCTTTTGCGGTTTTAATGTTTTGTTCGTTTTACAGAAATAACAATGG
>JBDGPJ010000147.1:6702-19241 GCA_042219695.1 bacterium | reverse complement strand
AATATTCGGGGGATGTTACGAACAGGAGAGTAAAGGAAACCATAAAAATAACCACCAGCTGTAACGTGTGATTTTTCATGATTGTAACCTCCTTATGGGAATCGATGATTACATCCGTTCAATTCAAAAATCTCGTGACATCTCGTGACATGAGCTTGTCAAAAGGCGTCATATAGCGTCATTTGGTCAATATATAATGTTTAGTTATATCCCGCTATATAAGCCATATAAACCCATTGAAGGGCGTATACGTCGAATCGTGTACGAAGAAAAAACGCCCTCCGGAGGCAAAAGCCGCAGGTTCAAATCCTGCCGGGCGTATGCTTGATCGATGTGGGGAGAATGAATTTTTTTCGCTGAGGTCATCCCGGGAATGTAATCGTTTAGAAGCCATAGAATTCAGTTTGAATGTTTTAATAAACCAAGTTACAATATGATGTTCTATTTCGCAAGATGTATTCTGCGCTCCAGTTTTCCTCAGC
The DNA here is from genome assembly GCA_042219695.1 of bacterium. GTDB lineage: Bacteria > T1Sed10-126 > T1Sed10-126 > T1Sed10-126 > JBDGPJ01 > JBDGPJ01. The sequence continues at coordinate 18,759 of JBDGPJ010000147.1, read as the reverse complement.
CTGCCGGCTGGACTCCCTCGCTGGTAATGACCGTTTTTCAGGGTTATTAACGGCTATCCTGTGGAACGGGAAATGTGACAATTATACTGATGTGAATTTTCCGGGTTAGAACGGTTTTTCCATTTTGTTGAGTTATAATCGAGAGCGAACTCTTTTAAGGGGTTCGTGTTAGAAACCATTTCCCCTTTAATGATTAAAACCACTGACATGATTTAAGGAGGGAATTTTACTCTTTTTAATGGTGAGAACCGATCCATCCCAAATTATTGTTAAGAATCCGCTAACCCTATCTTTTGATGTTGCTTGAAATCGTCATAATTCATTCAGGCTAAATAATAAAGTTCGTTTTTTACGGTCAAACCGGTTATAGGTTATGTTCACTAATCGAAATATGTGATTTTAAACCGTTTGACTTTTTTCTAAGGAAGCAAATTAAAAAACAAGATCATTCAAATAGGGTTATCACCTTGTTGCGTGTAATTTCTTCCGTACTTTTCTTCGTAAGTTTGTTATAATCTTCTTCTTCAATCAATTTCTTCACTGGAGTACTCCTATGACGACAGCGACAGCTCGAGATACGGATAAGAGAAACGTGGCCATTATTGCGCACGTTGACCACGGTAAGACGACCATGGTAGATCATATGCTGAGACAGAGTGGTCTATTTCACGAGAATGAAACGGTAGAGGATCGTGTGATGGATCAACTGGATCAAGAGCGTGAGCGGGGGATCACCATTGAGTCCAAAAATGCGTCACTATCTTACCGGGGAACCACTATTAACCTGGTAGATACCCCGGGACACGCAGATTTTGGTGGTGAGGTTGAGCGAATTATGAACATGGTGGACGGGGCGATTCTTCTGGTGGATGCTGGGGAAGGCCCAAAGCCACAGACACGGTTTGTGCTTAAGAATGCCATTGACATGGGATTATCTATCGTTGTTTGTATAAACAAAATAGATCGAGACGACGCCCGAATTAGTACAGTGGTTGACGAGGTTTTTAAACTATTCATGGACCTGGGAGCCAGTGACGAGCAACTGGATTTCCCGCTTTTGTACAGTGTGGCTACCGAGGGATACGCCGTGGAGGATCCGGATCGGGAGGGCCAGGATTTACGACCGTTGTTTGAGTCAATAATCGATCACGTTCCTTCCCCCGACCTTGAATTGGATGAACCGTTTCAAATGTTGGTGTCCGATCTGGGTTACAGCGACTACCTTGGAAGACTGGCGATTGGCCGCGTTCGGAGTGGGACGATTGATACCGGTGAGAAAGCTCGACTTATCCAGGAAGAACGGCAAACAACTGAACCGGTTCAGGCCTTGTTTGGTTACGATGGGCTTGAAGAAGTGAATCGTGATCGGGCGGAGGCCGGTGATATCGTTGCGCTGGCCGGGTTTGAGGGTGTTGATATTGGGGATACTATAGCCTCCGAGCAAGCCCCCGAGGCGTTGCCCCGGATTGACGTGGAACAGCCTACCGTGGGTATTACCATTGGAGTGAATGATGGTCCCTTTTCCGGGCAGGAGGGAGAACATGTGACCGGAACCAAGATCCAGGAGCGGTTGCAATACGAGGATCGTAATAACGTTGCTATTGAGATAAATTCCACACCGAATGAGGAACGGTGGGAACTGAAGGGACGGGGGGAGCTCCAATTAGCCGTGATGTTGGAGGAAATGCGCCGTGACGGGTACGAAATGGTTGTAAGCAAGCCTCGTGTGTTAATGAAGCAAGAAAAGGGGGAAAGATTGGAACCCATCGAACACGTGACGATTGACGTTCCCGATAAGTTCGTAGGAGTTGTGACCGAGGAATTGGGTGAACGAGGGGGGACCATGGAACGTTACGAATCCCTGGATTCGGAACGGGTACGTCTGGTATTTGAAATACCCACCCGTGGCCTGATCGGGTATCGATCCCAGTTTCGTACGGATACGCGAGGAACGGGCTTGTTAACGAGTAACGTGGATCACTACGCTCCCCACACGGGAAATATTCCGGGACGCCATAATGGTGCCCTCGTGGCCGATCGGAAAGGTAAGGCCACGGCTTATGCACTGGAAAAACTGGAAGAGCGGGGACGACTTTTCATCCAACCCGACGACCGTTGTTACGAAGGAATGGTTGTTGGTGAACACAATAAAGAACCGGACCTGGATGTGAACGTAACCAAATCAAAACAGCTGACCAATTTCCGTGCTGCGGGAGCGGACGATGCCATTGAATTGGAACCTGTTAAGCCAATGACAATAGAGCGAGCCCTGGAATGGATTGAGGATAATGAACTCATTGAGATTACCCCCGAAAACGTTCGAATTCGCTGTCGACACCTTGATCCCAACAAACGAAGTTAACCCGGTCTATTTTTCACAGCAAGGTTGTCAATGAATAAACCGTTCATTGAACAGCCGTCAATGGGACCAGAAGGTACCATTGCCAGCCGGTTTTAACGACATAAAAACGGGAATTGGTCCGGAATAGACTCCTCTTTTTTACAATGAATCGGTTTCATTCCAATTGAATTTGATATGCTACGGGGGTTCGGGCTAAGAAGGACGTTTACCACCCAAATAACAGGAGACAGTAGATGGTTTTTTGGATACTGGTATTGTTGGTCATTGTAGTCCTTATGGGTACTGTAGGCGTTGTTGTTGGTGAATTATTCAGCGAAGAAAAGGAACTCATAAACGAGGCGGAACAGAAAATAGAGCAGGGGGCCGAAAGGGAGGCAGCATCCCTTCTATCCAGAGTCACGGAACTTAATCCGGCCAACTTCCAGGCCCGCTGGAGGCTGGCCAAGTTAATGCAGATGCTCGGAAATTATTCCGAAGCCAGCGAGCAATTCGAGTACTGTTTGGAAAACGAAGGACTTCCCTCCCACGTTCGGCGACAGGATGCACTTTCCCGACTTGCTCAGGTGTATGAAAGCAGTGGTAAAAAAGAAGACGCTATTGATGCCTGGTCACGGTATTTAATGGAAGACCCGGAGTCCATGGAAGGTTATTTTCGCCGGGGGAAGCTTTATTTTGATCAAAACGAATATGAGCGGGCACAGGCTGATTTTGAACAAGTACTGGAGGAATTTGAAGAACCTCCCGATCAGGCGGAGTTATACCTGGCTCGAACAAAGGCGCGGCTGGAAGAACCGGACGAAGCGATCAAAACGTATGAACGTTACCTTGGACTTCAGGAAGAGGATCTGGAAGCCGCCGTGGAAATGGCACAGCTGTGCGTTGAGGAGGAACAGTACGACCGTGCTATTGATTGGTATGATCACGTGCGTGAAAAAGCTTCCCAGGAACTGTATCTGGAAACGACCTATCGGTTGATTGACGTGGCTTTAGAGCAAGAACAATACGAATTAGTCGATGAATACATGGAAGAAATCGAACAGATGAAAGAGGAGGGGGAGTTTCTGGAGTCCTTCTATTGTCATGATAAATATGCACGAGCCCGTTACTTAAGGGGACAGGGAAATGAAGAGGATGCTATGGAACTGTTCATTGAGGTTTATCAGATGAATCCCAATTTTCGAAATGTGGCCGATATTGTGGACGAACAGATTGGTGAAATGGACCAGGAAGAACTCATTAATGCTTTTATGTCCCAGGATCGTGCTGGATTTACCGAGCTCAGTGAGACCATTGTGGAGATGATGGGGTATGAGGTCCTTCGGTCCGAATCGTTTGGACCTGACGAAGTGAACGTGTCCGCCCAGGAGCAGGCGGATTCAAGCAAAGTGAACCGCATCCTGTTTTCCTTTAAGCGCTGGGACAATAAGATCGGTGAATGGCCGATTAAGGAATTTGAACTGGAAATCCTGGAAAATCATTACGATCGGGGAATTTTTGTTGCACCGTATGGATTTAAAACAAGTGCCAAGGAATACGCCGAACAGGCCCCGATTCGTTTAATCGGCCCCGAGACCCTGATACAATACGTTCGGGAGGCTCAAAAACAACAAGCATGAAAGACTGGATACCGTTTTTTGACCGCATTCTAAGTTTTCTCTTTGGCTCCAAACAAGAACGGGACCTGAAACGACTGCGTCCCATGGTTGAGCTTGTCAGCCTGTTCGAACGAACGGTCTTCGATCGGTCCGACGAATGGTTGCTTCAACGAACCCAGGCCTACCAGGAATTGCTGGCCGATGGTGTAACTCAGTCCGGACGTGAAGAATACTACCTCAAGCAGCTTGAGGAAGCCGCGTCTGTTATTCAATCGGTGGATCAGGATGAACTGGCTGACAATTTTCGATCCCGCCTGAGCGATAATCGTAGTGAATTACTCGAAAAATACGAGGGGGATGCCTTTCAGGGAGCCATTGAGGCTCCCCTCAAGCCGGATAACGTCGATACCCTGGTAGGAAACCAGATTGAACGACTTGAACAGTGGGAAGAAGAATATCAGGAGGGAACGGAATCCGTTAAACAGCGTTTTATGGACCTCTGGAGTCATTTCTTAGAAAAGGGTCCCGATCCCGATGACGAAGTGGAACGTCAGCTTTGGTTGTTGTTACCCGAGGCGTTTGCCGTGGTTCGGGAAGCGGCCCATCGCAGGCTGGGGTTACGTCATTACGATGTACAGGTACTTGGAGGAATTGCACTTCACGAAGGGCGAATTACTGAGATGAAAACCGGGGAGGGGAAAACACTGGCCGCGACGATGCCGTTGTATCTCAACGCGATAACCGGAAAGGGAGCTCATCTGGTAACGGTTAATGATTATCTGGCCCGGCGTGATGCTCGGTGGATGGGAGAAATTTATGAGAAGCTTGGGATGACCGTGGGGCTTATTCAGGATGGGATGGAGCCCGGAGATCGTCGGGACCAGTACGAAGCCCACATTACTTATGGCACCAACAACGAGTTTGGTTTTGATTACTTGCGTGACAACATGGCCGTGGAACCCGACGACGTCGTTCAACCCGATCGAAATTTTGCCATTATTGACGAAGTTGATAGTGTACTGATCGACGAAGCTCGCACTCCATTGATTATCAGTGGCCCTTCCGAAAAACCTACTCAGCTATACAAAGACGTCGACCGCGCCGTGCGTCAGCTTTCCAGGGATGATCATTACGAGGTCGACGAAAAAAAGCACAATGTGAATTTACTTGAGCCCGGTGTCGATAAAATTGAATCGATTATGGATATCGAGAATTTGTTCGACACGTCTAACATGGATATGGTTCATCACATCAACCAGGGAATTGTAGCTCATGAATTGTACGAACGGGATTCTGAATACGTGGTACAGGATGGGGAAGTTATTATTGTGGACGAATTCACAGGACGTTTACAGCCGGGGCGACGGTTTAGTGAGGGTCTACACCAGGCGATTGAGGCTAAAGAAGGAGTGGAAATCGAGCAGGAAAATCAAACATTAGCCACGATTACTATCCAGAATTTCTTTCGAATGTACGAAAAACTGGCCGGCATGACCGGTACCGCTGACACTGAGGCGGAGGAGTTTCAAGAAATTTACGATCTGGATGTTGTAGTTGTACCTACGAATGAGCCCGATATACGCGAGGATTACGAGGATGCTATCTACCGTACGCGGGAGGAAAAGTTCCAGGCTGTGGTTGATGAGATTGAGGAACTTCATGAGGCCGGGAAACCCGTGCTCGTGGGGACCGTCGATATTGAAAAAAGTGAACTTATTGGTCGCATGCTGGATCGGAAAGGAATATCTCACAATATCCTGAATGCCAAACACCACGAGAAAGAAGCCGCTATTATTGCTGAGGCGGGAAAGGCCGGAGCCGTGACCATTGCAACAAACATGGCCGGTCGAGGTACGGATATTGTGCTCGGTGAGAATGTTATTGAAGACGGTTGTCCTTTACCACCGGATAATGAAGGTGAGGATCCGTACTGTCCTCACGATCCGACCTGCGGTTTACACGTAATTGGAACGGAACGCCACGAAGCTCGACGAGTCGACAATCAGCTTCGGGGCCGTACGGCCCGTCAGGGAGATCCGGGTGCAAGCCGTTTCTTTGTGTCCCTGGAAGACGATTTAATGAGATTATTTGGTTCAGACAAGATATCCGGGGTACTTGAATCGCTGGGACTCGAGGAGGGCCAGCGAATTGAGCACTCCTGGATCAGTAAATCCATCAAGCGCGCTCAATCCAAAGTTGAAAACCGCAACTTCGAAATTCGTAAGAATCTGCTGGAGTACGATAATGTTGTCGACAAACAGCGAAGTATTATTTACGAGGAACGTCGGAAAGCCCTGTTCCAGGACGATGTCAGTGACACGATTGACACGTTTATAGAGTCCCAGGTTGAGGAGTGGGTAGAGTTCTTCGGAGATGAGAAACGCCCCGCCGAGGACTGGCCCCTGTCCGAACTACTAAATGCCGTTGAAGCACTAACGGGATGGGAACCTACTGAATCCACTCGTGAAAAATGGAAGCGTCTTCAAGCCGACGAACTTGAACAGCGATTGTACGATAAAATTATGGACTTATACGGAGAAAAGGAAGAGGAAATCGGGGAAGAATCCATGCGGGACGTTGAGCGACAGTTGTTGTTACAGACCATAGATACCCACTGGAAGGAACATTTGACGGCCCTGAATAACTTGAAACAGGGCATACACCTGGAAGGAATGGCACAGCGTGATCCGCTTGTGGAGTACAAGCGCAAAAGTTTTGATATGTTCCAGGAATTGCAGACTCAAATTCGACAAGACCTGATCGAATTCCTACTGCACGTGGAGACCGTGTCCGAAATGGAAATGACCGGGTTAATGGATTCCGCTGAATTCGAACACGAGGAAGCCGGTGACCTGGAGGAATTATTTGAGCAGGCGGAAGAGACTACCCCGGAAGAACCTCCCGCTGAAGAACCCCCGGCCCAGGAAGAAGAGTCTCACTCCCCTGTACAAACTGTAGTAAATGACGACGAGGAAGTGGGACGGAATGACCCCTGCCCGTGTGGAAGCGGTCAAAAGTATAAATACTGTTGTGGCCCCTGATTATTGTATGTCTTTGGAACAGGAACGATTTCCTGTACACTTTTTGCTCCATTTAACAACTTGAAACGGATGAGTGTTTTTCATGGCGTCGAAGAATAATTCCGAGGAACGTACCGGTTTAACCCCTGAGGATTACGATCGTTATTTTTTGCTTGATTGGAAAATTATGGGGATCATTTTCCTCGTCATTTTTTCCATTGTAAGCGGGTTGTTTTACTGGTTTCAAACCCAGATGCGATCCAATTCAAACCGGAAGGTTCAGGAAGCTCGGGTGATGATCGATCGAGCTGATACCGTCCCTCGCCAGTTATCCCCTACGACCATGGAAATTGAGGAAATTATTGCTCAGGTGGAAGCCGATCGTGATCTTCTGATTTTGAGGCTTCACAATGATAACAAACACAAGAAAATCCAGAGGAAATTAAAAAACAAATTTCTTCAACAGGCACCGTTTTACGAACTTCCTTCCGACTGGAAACAGCAACTGCCCCCCAGATTAAAAAAATGGGAGAAGAAACGAAAGAAGGCACGCCATCGGCAAATTCAGGCATTTCTGAATTTATTACCCCGGATTTTTGAGCGAAATCGTGAACGGTTGAAGAGAATCGATCAATTGCTCAAAAAGATTGGTCCCGACGAGCGTTTTTCGGATGCTCTGCAACGGTACCGGAAGAATCGCGAACGGGTTTTAACCCTGTTTTCTCGCATCGAATCACGAATCGATAAGTTGAATCGTACAAAGGTTATGGTCAAGTTACCCTCGGGATTGTTTAATGACATTACTCGTTTGACCGATCCGATGAATTACTTGAGCTTTCAGTTAAAGCGAATCAGTGCTCTTACTTCCAAACCAACTTCCCTTGTATACGCGCGTCAGAGTTTGTTGGATGCACTCCGAATAGATCCCCAAAACTCGGAAGCGTTTTATCAGCTTGGTCGGGTTTACGAGAAGTGGGGAATGGAAACTCTGTCCAGTGAGAGGTATCTGTGGGCGCTGAAAGAGAACAAGGATTTCAAACGGGCCGATCAAATTATTCAGAAGTTCAAAAAAGAAATTCAATCTTCGCCGGATAACCCTCGGAATCACTACGACCTGGCTTATGCCCTGTACGAAACCGGTTCCAGGGATAGGGCGTTCAAACAGCTACTGGAGACTCTGAAGCTGGAATGTGGAATTCCATCGATGAAAGGGATCCATCAACGGTACAAGGAGGGAAAGAAGAAGGAAGCGCTGCACCTTCTCGAAGGTCTCCTCAAGAACCGTGGATGTACTTCGAAAAGCATGGTCCAGGTGCTAGCCCTCAAGCGGGTAAAATACATTATCGAGGGCGAACCTCCCTACCACAAGCTGGCGTATTTTTAATGGGTCAATCCTCACGGATATGTCTTGTAAGGACTACCCTCGGGTCCAAAGACACAGCACGTGAGATTGCACGTGAACTCGTGGAAAAGCGACTGGCGGCCTGTGTACAGGTAGGAACGGGGGTACAGACTTTTTATCATTGGGAAAATGAAATGCAGGTAGAGACGGAGATTCCCCTCCTGATCAAAACGTCCCGCGAGTCCCTCCAGAAGTTAGAGCGCTGGATTGATCAGAATCATCCCTATGACACGCCGGAATTTTTAGTGTCCTCCGTCGATCAGAGTTCCGAAGGTTACGAGGATTGGGTTAAGAAACAAACAATATGAGAACGAATACAGTGCCCTCCCTTGCGTAAACAAGACATTGCTGGTTTATTGGATGACATGGCTGATCTATTGGCCGTGGCCGGTGAAAACGAATTTAAACTAAGAGCATACCGTAATGGTGCCGAAATTTTACGGGAACTTTCCGACGAACAGTTTCGCAATCACGTAGAAAACGGGACGTTAAGCGATTTAGAGGGGATCGGTGAGGCCCTTTCCGACAAAATTACCGAAGCTTACCATTCGGGAATTATTTCCAAATTTGAGGAAACAAAGGAAACGTATCCTGTAAGCCTTCTCGATCTTTACGATATTCATGGGATGGGACCAAAGTCAATCCGCAAATTATTTGATGAACTTGGAGTGGAAACTATACCTGATCTTCGTAAAGCGCTTCAATCGGGGTCGGTTGAATCGCTGGATGGATTTGGGCCTAAAACGATTGAAAATATTGAGCAATCCCTCCAGCGACTGGATCGCTTTTCGGGTCGTGTTTTACTAACGGATGCGATTACCGTGGCCGAATCCCTGGTGGATTATTTGCGAGACGAAGCCGATCCGGATCGTATCGATGTTGCCGGGAGTTACCGGCGGGGTAAGGAAACGGTAGGGGATTTGGATATTGTGGTGACCGGTGCTGAAGATGTCGGACGCTGTTTAACCAGTCATGAAAGGGTACGTGACGTTCTGGTTGATGGAGACACAAAAGTCAGTGTCCTAATGGAATCGGATATTCAGGTGGATCTTCGAATCGTGGCCCCTGAAGAGTATGGTGCTACGTTACTGTATTTCACCGGTTCAAAGGAGCACAACGTTAAGTTACGAGGGAGAGCCCGAGACCGTGGCTGGACGATCAATGAGTATGGATTGTTTAATGAAGACACGGGGGAAAAACTCGCGGGGGAGACGGAAGAATCTATTTATAACAAGTTGGGCTTGGACTGGATTCCACCCGAACTCCGGGAGGACAACGGTGAGCTGGAGGCCGCGGAATCCGGTACATTGCCCGACCTTGTGACAACAGAAGACATTTCCGGTGACTGGCACGTTCATACATCTGCTTCGGATGGAAAACATACGGTGGAACAGATGGTCCAATCTGCAAAAGAAAAAGGCCACGAATCGATTGTAATCTCCGATCACTCCCAATCACTCCGGATTGCCGGGGGCTTGACCACTGACGAACTCGAAAACCATATTGGACACATCCGTGAGGTTGACGATCATTTCGAGGGGATCGATGTTCGGAGTGGTTCGGAAGTTGATATCCTTGAGGACGGTCAGCTGGATTATCCCGACGAACTCCTGGAACGGCTTGATTATGTGGTTGCAGCCATCCACCAAAAATTTCACCTCGATCGAGAAGCTCAAACCCAACGCATTATTTCGGCCCTGAAACATCCCGAGGTGGATGTACTGGCCCATCCAACGGGACGTAAATTGGGTGAGAGGGAGGCCTACGACCTGAATCGTGACCGGGTACTTAATATCGCGGCCGAACGGGACGTGGCGATTGAAATCAACTCCAACGAGAAACGACTGGATGCCAATGATCGGTGGTGCCGGGAGGGGAAGAGTCGCGGTATTCAGTTCGTTGTGAGTACGGATGCCCACTCACGTGAACACTTATGGTTTTACGAACTCGGCGTTCGAACGGCCAGGAGAGGCTGGTTGGAAGTATCAGACGTAGCCAATACAGGTTTCCGAAAGTAGGTATAACATGGATCAATCCAAGGCGTACGAAGTTGTTGAGGAATTGGAAAATACGATTGGGACGGTGTTGCTGGGGAAACCCCAACCAATACGGCTTTTGTTAACGGCCTTTTTGGCCGACGGACACGTACTGATTGAAGACGTCCCCGGACTCGGAAAAACAATGCTTGTCCGAAGTCTTGCAAGGGCAATTGATGGGTCCTATCGACGAATTCAGTTTACGCCCGACCTCTTACCGGGCGATGTAACTGGTACTCACATCTTCAACGAGGAGACTCGTGAATTCACGTTTGATCGCGGCCCGGTTTTTACGGAAATTTTACTGGCGGACGAAATTAATCGGGCCACTCCCAGAACCCAATCAGCACTTCTTGAGTCCATGGAGGAACGACAAATTACCGTCGACGGTGAAACGTTCCCCCTGCCGGACTGTTTTTTTGTGGCTGCGACCCAAAACCCGGTTGAACAGCAAGGGACATTTCCCCTCCCCGAGGCCCAGCTGGACCGTTTTCTGTTAAAATTTAGTATTGGTTACCCGGGGGAAAACATCGAGCGAGAAGTTGCTTCCATCGATCGTAAGTCACACCCGATTGACTCGGTGGAGGCAGTTTGTACACCCGGGGATATAGTAACTATACAGGCAATGGTCAGGAACGTGGACGTGGAAGATTCCGTTCTTGATTATATTACCCAGCTGGCGCGACAAACCCGGGAGCACGAGGGAGTCGATATTGGGGCATCTCCGCGGGGGACAATGGCGTTAAGGAGGGCCTGTCAGTCGTATGCTTTTATGGAGGGGCGTGAATACGTAACTCCGGATGACGTACAAACCTTGCTTGGCCCGACTCTGCGACATCGAATCATCCTGGATCCCCGTGAAAAAATGACCGGTACTTCCGTGGACGACGTCGTTGAGGAGATACGGTCCGATATTTCGGTTCCGGTGGAATACGAACCATCCGGGGAATAATTTATTAAACCCTCCCTGTTATTCGAGCCTCGAAATTTATGGTGGCTGGGATTTGGCGCCGGTGGAGTTGTTGGTTTATTTACTTCTCCACTTCTCCTGGGGGCCGTAATATATTTTCTGGGGGTTTGGGTTGGACTCACCTGGTTTTTTCGTCGCCAGGTTCGTAAAATTTCGCTGAAACGTAAAGCTCCCTCCGGGATATACGAAGGGGCTTCCCTGGATACAACGTTTTACCTTACAAACAATAGCAACTATCCACTATTTGCTCCCCTTGTCCGAGACCGGGTTCCCTTTTCCGGGGATTTTGAGGCCGAATCCCGATACAGTCAGCTTATTACACCCGGTGAAATGATGTCGTGTGAGTATTCGGTTCCCTGCCGTTCCCGGTTCGGACGGTTCACACTGGGCCCCACGTGTATTGAGATTGGTGATCCCGCGGGCTGGGTGAACGTAAAGCATACGTACGAGCAGTACCAGCCGATAACACTGTATCCGCGGTGGGAACCCATTGAATGGCTACCCATCATGGGAGGGAGGCGTCATTTTGCGGATCATCCTCGCAGTACTCAGAAAACAGCCCGGGGCCAGGACCTGTACGGTATACGGGAATATAACCGTCGTGATCCAATGAGAAACATTCACTGGAGATCGGTGGCCAAACACCGTGAGTTAATGGTGAAGGAGTTTGAA
>JBDGPJ010000147.1:4044-6692 GCA_042219695.1 bacterium | reverse complement strand
GCTTCCCGTGCCGTTCATATTTTTCTTGATCTGCACCGCGATCGTCGCCGGGGACTTGGTTCGAAAACCACCCGGCGGTCCACGGCCCGGCTAACCGCGTCTGTTGCGGCGTACGCCATGTTTTCCGGTCACCAGGTCAGTCTGCACGGGGAAGGATCCAGCCCGATTTACCTTCCGCCCCGCGGAGGTCAACATCAGCTCACCGCAATACTGGACGTTCTGGTCGATATCGAACAGGAGGGGCAAACCCCCCTCAATAAATTATTGCAAAGTAACCTGTCCCATATCGGAGAACATGCCACCGTCGTATTAATTGTTCCCACAACCCGGATTAATCCGGATGACTACGTGGAAAGCCTGGCTATTCTGGAAGGACGGCAGGCGATTGTCTTGGTCTTATTGATTGATGATCGAGATTTAATCCGGTACGACGGTGAAGCTGAGGAATACGAACGGGACTGGTCGCTGGAGGAGCTTGAGCGGTCCTTTCGAAGTCAGGGAGCCTGGTGTCGTTCGATTGTACCCGGGGATTCAATATCGGATCAGTTCCCTTCCGAGGAGTTCTGGACACGGTATGCAAGTTAGTGTTCGTAAACTAATCATCGGTTCGGCGTCGGCCTCCCTGCTAATTGTGTTTACAATCTGTCTCTGGCTTACGGCGGGTCAATCTCTCATGGCCTTTGTCGTGCCACTTCCGGGTTTAGCCGGATTATACCGGCTGGAGGGAACGCAATTTTCTCAACATTCCATGCCGGCCAACTTTGATATGTACAGTTTGATGTCCGTCTTTTGCGTGATTGTTTTAGTAGGGTTGTATTCCTCCGTGGTTGGTGTGTACTGGAAGTTGTTTTTATTGCTGGGACTTGTGATGTCCCTGGCAATGTATTTTGCAAACTGGCAGGTTGGTTTTGGAGTATTCGTAATGACGGGAGTTATAGTCGTTATGTTTACTCTCAAACTTCTATGGCCCGTTCAACTTGTTTGTGGTCTGGGTTTGTTTATTTCACTGTACACTTTTACCTCTTTTCAACAGATACTGGAACAAAATAAAACGGGGAATGAGGAGTCCGTCGAAGTATCGTTGAAAATGGTTGCATTCACCGTGGTTTTGGCCGGGATGCTTGGTTTACCGTTACTTGCTATTGGTTCACTCAGTGGGACAGGATACGTGGGAATCGGTGGGGAGGGGACTGAGTCGGTGATGACCCAGACGCCGGATGAAGTGTCCATTTCATTGAATTCCTTGCTTAAGCTTACCGTCGTACTGGCTCTGGGGCTTATCGGGAGTGTATTGCTTCTTTGGATTATTCGCCGTATCACCCGTGATCGAAACACCGAGGAAGAGATGCCGATGCCCGAGGATGTTGATGTGGAAACCGATACCAAAAAACAAGCGTCCAGCAGCCGGTCATTGCAACCTGTTGTGCGTGGCGGAAAAGCCGGTGAAATTATGAATCGAGTCCATGATCTTTTAACGTTCTGTCAGGATAGAGGATTCGAACGGGAAACGGGAGAAACGGTGGAGACTTTTTTGAACCGGTTATGTTTGGAAATTGATTTGCCCGGGGAGGAAGTGGATTACGTGAATCTATTATATAACGGGGCGAGGTACGGCTGTCGGGAGCCTTCCGGGGATGAATTGGATCGTGCGCTGGAAATTGCCGACCGGCTTGAAAGGGAGATTCGTTCATTATGAACTTGGAGGAGGTACGTGATTTTTATACTCAACTTGCTGATCTCCTGGATTCGGGAATTTCGTTACAGGAGGCCTTACGAAAAATCTCCCTGGGACCGGGACTTGTATCGAGGGGATGGGTTGAATCAGCTCGTGAAAAGCTAAGTGAGGGAGGGATACGTGAGCAATTCCGTGAAGGACTCAATATTCCTGAACGTGATGCGATTATTATTGAGAGGGGAGTAAATTCGGGGGAAGCACCGGAATTATTACGGTCCCTCGCCACACTGTACAAGCACTGGGATAGCAGTATGAGTAAATTGCTTATGACGTTTGGGTACCTGGCAGCGGTCTGGGGACTCACCTCTTTTGTAGCGGGCATTGGAGTATATCTATTGACGTTTTCTTTATATGCAAGTGGGGCTGTTTGTGTCATTAGTTTTGTTACAGGGACTGCTGTAATTGTTTACGGGTACCGTTCCTTTAAACATTTAATTTTGGGGGACGTGGACCCGGTTTTTTATAAACTAATGAAAACTTTGCCCTTTTTTGCGAATATGGTGGAACACATTGAACTTTATCTATTATACAGTCAATGGGAACTCACCTATCGTTCGGGAGTGAAGTTACCGACGATTTTTCGAGGGATAAATGAGGCACGTTACGAACCTCTGGAAGAGTTAAGCTGGGCCGCGAACAAGATGGAACAGGGGACGTCGATCGGGGACCTTACCATGTTGAAATCGTTGTTTCCGGATGAGGATTTTGCCCGGATTTCCACGGGAGATACATCGGGAAACCTGGATGAGACACTTTCGGAACTGGCCAGCTCCCACCGTCGAAAAATGGAGCGAGCCGTTGAAAAATTACCAGCAGTGATTTACGCAATCGGTATGCTTATCCTGGTTCCCCTCGTTCTGTTCGTGATTTATTACGCGTATTCGAGTTATTTTTCGTTGTTGTTGTCCCTTCC
>JBDGPJ010000147.1:0-3939 GCA_042219695.1 bacterium | reverse complement strand
TTTTTTGAAGAACTTCGCCCCAATTGTCAGTGGACGGGAAAACCTGTTTCTGCACATCGGCGTCAACATTGCAAGTGGACGATATACGGCATTTCGCGGCTCCTTTCATGAGAGCCTTAAGGTCCTGCTGGCAGGATGTTGCCCGTGAACGTGCGATCGAATCCATCACCTTGGGGACGGCAGCGGCGGCCAGTATTCCAATAACGGCGACCACCACAAGCAGTTCGACCATGGTAAACCCGGAGGAGTTTGGTATCCGTACACTCATGTGAATTTCGTTTCCCTGCCCTGAATACGTGTATGTAATAATTATTGAGTTTCCGGTTATTCAACGGAAATATTATGAAGAAAAGCTCCCCAGATTCCAATTATGACGATTAGGATAACAAACATTATCCATTGTTGAAATTCCAGAAATGTTCCTCCAATAATACCTCCGACGAAAGATCCGGAATACTGACTCATATTGAAAATTCCCACGGCCGTTCCCCGGTCCCTTGACTCACTAATTTTTGTTACGAGTGAGGGAAGTATCGCTTCCAGTAAACTAAATCCTATGAAATAAAGAGTGATTGAGACCATGATTCCCCAGAAGGAATATCGGAATCCGAGAAAGCTTCCCAGACCGAGGATTAGAATAAGGGTGGAACCATACGTGGCTTCCATAACGTAACCGTTACGTTCGGCTAAAAATATTGTCGGGAACATGACGAGTCCACTGATGATAAGGGCCGGTAGGTAGAACTTCCAGGAACCGGATTGCGGGACGAACTGCATCATGATAAACGGGACGACCACAAATAGTGCACGCAGTGAGGTGTTAAGTACAAAAATCCCGCTATGTACCGTCCAGAGTTCAGTATTGCCCAGTACATTACGAAGACGTGACCAGGTTAATTGAGTTTCCTCGTGGTGAACCGGGGATTTCGGTGTAGGAACGATGAAGTAGATGAATCCGATTGCAAGAATTGATAAGCCGGCTACCGTGTAGAAGATCGACTGAATTCCAAGTGTTCCCGCCATTAGAGGTCCGGCAATAAAGCCCAGGCCAAAGGCCAGACCTACGGCCGCGCCAATCATTGACATAGCCCGGGTACGTACGATGTCCCTCGTAAGGTCGGCGATGAAGGCCACGATAACGGAAGCGGTGGCCCCCGTTCCTTGCAGTGCCAGAGCCAGGATCAAGTAGTAAATATTAGATGCCAGGGCCGCTGCTACGTTTCCCAGGGCAAACAGCAGAAGAGCCACTGTGAGGACGGGTTTCCGTCCCCAGCGATCGCTTGCCGATCCGAAAGGAATCTGGAAAAGTGCCTGTGTCAGGGGGAAGGCCCCCATGGCCAGTCCAATTAACGTCGGGCTGGCACCCGGTAAGCTATCGGCATAAGGGCTTAGTACGGGAAGAACCATGAACAGACCCAACATGCGAAGCCCGAAAACTCCGCACAAGGATCCGATGGATGTCCATTCGCTACGCGTAATTGATGATGTCTCGCTCATAAAAGCACAATTATAATGCCAAGCCAGATCATGACGGTGCTGGCTCCGTAGCCCACACTCCGGGGTAGAGGCTCAAGTTTTTTTGAAATGTGGAATCCTACGGCCCCCAGGATCATGGCCATTGGATGCCAGGTTGTCGGTCGAGCTACGGAGGGCATTATTACGTAAAGCACGATTCCGATTAGTATTTGCAGGTCGACGAGTCCAATAATAGCACTCGAAGTAATGGAGAAGACTTTGTTTTCTTCGACGTTTCGAACGTATTCTACAATGCTCCAGATTAACAAAATCACAATTACTGTACCGGTTAAGTGTCCCAATCCCTGGTGAATTCGAAACAATATGTCCATGGAGATCCTCCCACATTGGAAATGTTCAACTGATATTTAAGGAAGTTATTGAAGATTACTGTCGCTACATGCTAAATCATAGGTGGAAAAAGCCGTAGGAGAATCTTTCCGAACAACACTACGGTCAAAAAAGTTTAACCTCGGGAATCATACCTGAGAAAAATCGGGTGAGAATAAAAGTTCTCCGATTAAAGTGCCCTGGATCATGATTCACTGAATTTATTCTTTTCAGTTTTTTTCCAGTTCAAAGGATGAATTCAAGAGATGCGACTTCATCTCCGGGGAGGGTGTTCACGCTACATCCAATCGTGCTCATCATCTGGTAATGAACGTATGGTTTTCCCCGTACAACGGTTCAACCGGGGCCACCGTCAAACATGAATGGGCTTACAAATGGAGCTGTAATTCCATTCGATGGATTCATTCAGTGTAATTGTCGATTGTGCATACTTAAAAAGGTTGCCGGTTGAGCTAATCCGGCTGGTCGAGCAATTAGTAACAAGCAGGCCCGATTTCGTTTCTGTTCTGCAATCATCATTGACTGAACGTTCGGAAACAATCCAGCAGTTGCACGGTTGTGATTTTCCGGGTTGTATTTATATTCGATTATGAGTGCTGTTACGTTAAGGCAATGAGAAAAAACGTAAATCCAATCAGTCCTATGGATATTGCGAGGCTTTCCCGGTAGCCCCACCAGTTTTTCTTTAATCGGTTTCGCACGGGAAATAAAAGTCCGAGTGCAATGAAGGGAAGTGCGGGTAAACCGGGGGAGGCGTTAGTGATAAGGGTCATAACAAGGAGAAGAACAAGACCTCCATACACTCCCAGTAACATTTTTCGGTAGGGGAGTTTATATCGATGGGCAATACAGACAATCGCCGTTATTAGAATCCAATCGGCAAAACCGAGTATACCCATCCACCGGTCGGTGAACGGTACTGGATACTGCTGTAAGAACCAGGATAGAACCTGAGGTGCTTTTTTCGCGGTTTCCCGTGTTGGGCCCCCGGGTAGACTTACACTGAGCATGTCGATCATTCCACAGCAGTACAAAATTCCAACGATGTACCCCGGCTTGCGAAACAACAGTGATATAAGATAACCGATTCCAAGGCTGAAGACGATTCCGAGAAAATCTTTCGTTCCCAGGGAGTATTGTGATACAACGGCGGGGAACAAATATAGGGTGGTTCCAAAAACAGTGCAGAGAACAACAGCAACCCAAACCAGGGATCTATGTCCGTACTTAATCCATCGGTCAATTAACCATAGAGTGGTACCCCAGCCCAGAAGTATAGAAAGGACTATTAACGTGTACTGTGTTATGGACCACTGACGGAAAGACATAAAGCGGGGAATCGGAGGCAGTGTGGCTAACAATACCATGATTCCAACCCAGATGCAGAGGGCTCCATAAAATCGCAAGGTGGAGGACAATGAATTCATAATTAGGCAAGAATTATTGCATGCGTTCTAAATTCTTTTTGGCAATGGCATTATCGGGATCCAGTATGAGAACCTTCCGTAAGCGACGCCGGGCCTGTTTGACTTTTCCGAGTTTGTATTCCGTTAATCCGAGCCAGATTAGTGATTTCAAGTGGTTCGGTTTGGATTTCAAAACTTCACTGAAGAAATGCAAGGCTTCCAGGTAATTTCCTTTCAAGTATTGTTGTTTACCGAGTTCATAAGATGACTTCCACTCGGATAAGTCCTCGGGGGAAACGAGCTCCAAACCTTCTTCTGTATCGGCTTTTTTAGTTTTTTTCGGCGGGGCAGATACGTCGATTGAAATGGTGGAACCGGTCGTATCGGGAGTGTCAGGAGTTGTCTTTTTCCCTCGGATTTGTGGTGGGGTATCCCCCGTAGAGCCTTTTTTCGGGGGTTGCTTCCTTTCACCGGGAGGAGGAACATCACGTACGTTTGGTAGAGGGCCAGTTTTATCAAGATCGACTTCCGGTCGGGGGAGTCTTCCATGTTCTGTGTTTCGTATCGTTCCAAATTTGTAGGAAAGGGTGAACCGCTGGAGGTTTCCCAGTTCCCCGTACGGTACGAAAGCATAATTCACGTGGAACCGTTTTGTTTCAATTCCACC
>JBDGPJ010000146.1:6662-12080 GCA_042219695.1 bacterium | reverse complement strand
CCTGGATGGAATTGCCGTGGCGACTGGCTCGGCCTGTACCTCGGGAAGTCCTCAACCTTCACACGTCGTGGACGCGATCCCCCTTCCCGAAACGTACACCCCTAAAGGATTTGTTCGTGTTTCGTTTGGCCCCTATCACGGGGAAGACGCCGTCGATAGGGCAGTCGAATCCCTGGAGGACTGCGTGAAAGAACTTCGTAATGAGTCCGTTGTGTGAATCCATTTTCATAAGTTGATGACTCCCCCCCCTTCCAAGAACGTTATTGGATTACCTGGTTTGAATTATTTAGAATCGAACCAATTTCAAGGATGGTCGGAATTAGATTAAGCTAATAGATTCATTAATTTCCAGTGGGACAGGGATGCACTCAGTCCTATAACAAAAATCAACATCCAGGGAATTCATGGCAGAATCAGGTCTTCCAATCAAACGTTGAATTCAACTCCGTGTGGGATATTGAGGGGGCTGAACGAACAATACCGGTAGTATTGATTCGACACCGCGAACTGATTTTTACACTTGATTCGAAGTGTCTTAGCATTTACACAATAGTGATGAATACAATCTAATTATTAGTAATTTTCCGAGGGAGGATCACGCGATGAAGAAATCTACTCTGACTGTTTTCTTAACGTTTGCTGTTGCGTTTTTAACCGTTCCTTTAACGGCGAATGGGGCCATTCATTACAAGTACAAGGTGGCTGACTCGAAAGGGAAGAAAACGGTGGATTACTGGCTATCTTCGAAAGGATTACAAATGAATATGAAACAGGGGAATCTGACCCGTCACGTGCTTTACAACGTCTCCGAAGACGCCATGTATAGCTACAAATCCCCGGTTCAAACAAGCAAGGATAAGAAGCCCGTGGCACAGAAAGTACCCCGAGAAAAAATAAAGAAGATGATGAAGCGAGTCCGTAAAAAAATGGAACAAATGAAACAGCGTCTGAAGAACCTTCCTCCCAAGCGCCGCAAGCGGATGAAGAGGATGATGGGAATGAAGATGAAGGACCCTGAAAAGGTTCGAAAGAAGGTTAAGCCCGAATTTGTCAAAACGGGGGAAGGCAAGTGGAACGGCAAACCGGCCGATAAAGGGAAAGTAATGGTCGGCGACAAGAAACGATCCGAGCTCGTGATGGTCAGGGAACAGCTCGTACCGGCTTCCTCCGGTCAACTCGCCGGCTTGAAGGGACTCAAGACATTATTTGAGGATTTGATGACGTTTGCTCGCTCGATGCCCAACGCTGGTGGTATGAGTCGTCAGTTTACCCGTGGCATGGGGGGACAGGTCTTCATGGGACCGAAAATGTTACGCGTCGTCGAAGCCAGTTCTCCGCAGGGAAATATGAAACTGGCCGACTGGGGAAAAGCATCCGCACCTCGTTCTAACTTTAAACCCCCTTCTAAGTACAAGATCAGTACGATGGGACAGCGAAGCAAGGGAAGGAAGCCTTCGGGGCGCAGGGGATACTAAGGTCGGTAAACTCCTACATACTAATCACTTATTCGGGGAAATGATTGTAACCCGTATACGTATAACTATTTTTCATGCTTTATTCATCCCTACGGGACAGCCGTCAGGCTTGAATAAAAAAATAAATCAAGTTGCACTACGCTGTTCTATTTCACAGGGTGTATATCAGGGCTCAATCTCATCCCAGCCTTCAGGCTGAGTTGCCTCGCTGGTGATGGCCGATTTCGTGGTCATTAACGGCCGTCTTGCGAATTGGATCATTCCGACAGTTATATTGTCGTGAATTCCGGGCTGACTTTCGACGTGGAACCCGGCGAATAATCTGCAGGCAAGAAGTTATTTTACGTAGTTTTTCCTGTGGTTTCTCAGTTATTTATACGTAAACTCCCATTTCTATCTTTTCCACTACTGAATTTGTGGTCCAGTATGTTAACGTATATGGACTGAAATTTTTCGGGAGGTAAAAAACGTTTATGACAACAGTTGGTATTGGTATGAGCGGAGGGCTGGATTCCGCCGTTGCGGCACATCGATTAATCCATAAAACAGACGTCGACGTCTTTGGTTTTACCATGCGTATTGGTGACCTCGAGGCCCAGCACGACCGCACGTGCTGTAGCATGGAAGATTTGATGGACGCCAAGAAAATGTGTGACGAGTACGGCATCCCTCATTACACGATCGATGTCGAAAGTCTATTTAAGGAATCCGTCGTGGAACCCTTCGTGGACGGCTACCTGAAGGGACAGACCCCTAATCCCTGTGTCTGGTGTAACCGTACGGTGAAGTTCGGTTACCTCGTGGAAAAGATTCGCAAGCTCGGTGGGGATTACCTGGCTATGGGACATTACGTTCAGGGCTACCAGGGACCCGACGGACCGCGCATCTATCGCGGCGCCGACGATGAGAAGGACCAGTCTTACTACATGGCCTTCGTCAACCCGGATTACCTCGATTACGTATGGTTTCCCATTGGTCACTTCGAGAAGGACGAGGTTCGGGAGTATGCACAAAGACACGATATCCTGGTGGCCGACAAGCAGGAAAGCCAGTCGATCTGTTTCGTGCCCGACATGGATTACAAGAAGTTTATCCGTGAGTACACCGGTGAGGAGCCCGAACCCGGTGACATTAAGAACATCGACGGTGAAACTATTGGCGAACACAGTGGCATCCAGAACTACACCATCGGTCAGAGACGTGGACTGGGTATATCCCACCACGAACCGCTGTTTGTCCTCAAGATCAATGCCGAAGATAACGAATTAATCGTCGGCGAACGCGACCGGTTGGAGCAAACAGAGTTTACGGTCGGTCCCGTAAACTGGTTGAGCGGGGATCGAAACTCCTGTGACGTACAGATTCGTTACAACGGTGAATCCCACTCCTGTTACGTGGAACAAACCGGCGAGGAAGAATATACCGTCACACTCGATCAGCCCGAGCAGGGAATCGCCGAGGGACAGATCGCCGTTTTTTACGACGGAGACCAGTTGCTCGGCGGCGCCGTCATCACCGGAGCCCCCCTTCCGTTTGAAGCCAATCCCGATCTAAAAGCCCGGATCCAACCACGGACCGGCGCGGGTGTTTAATCATCTCGAACACGGAGATTAGCAAGTCTTCCATGTTAGACTTACAGGAACGGGCCGAACTCTCCACGGTTGACGATGAACATTTCTCCGAGTGGATGAAAGCCGTTCGAAACTTCGACGTTCTTATTATTGGAGCCGATGCCGCCGGTCTCACGGCGGGAATTGTTTTACAGTGGGAAGGTATCAACACGCTCGTTGTGGACGAGGCCGAACAAACGGGGGGGCGACTTTTGTGGGACGTGGGGCCGGTTCCGATCGTTTCCCCCGTGGACGAACTTATCGAGGAACTGGGGTTTCCCGTTGACGATAATCCTCCACTGTGGCTTGATCGCTTTGAAATTCTCAACTGCTTACAAAATAAATTTATTGAAAAGGGTGGGCGAGTTGTACCGGGGATTGTGGTTGACGAGTTTCCGACCCTGGAAAAATCCACCTTTAAAACGGAACTCTCCTTCCAGCAGAGAAGCGAGGTTCTCGAAGCGGAAGACGTAATTGTCTCGATGCCCGGTCAACCGGTTGTACATTCCTCCGAGGATGACGCTAAGGATCCTCTTGAAGAAATCGTGCTATCCACGCTTCGACGCAACGAGGAGTGGATCCAGGCCGGATTTCAGTGTATTGAACCCGACAAACGGGACATGGAGTACCCATTTGTAAATGCTCTCATCATGTCCGGCTGGAAAGCCGGGGAGATCGTCCTCAACGACTGGTAAGCTTTGAATTCAGGGATGGGAATTCTTTCTTTGTAAGGTTCCAGAACTTCTTTTATCGGTAAATTCTTTCCCTGACTACATATATTTTCAGAAAAATATCTTTCGTCTCCATAAATACCAGTTCAAACATAAAATCAGACAATAAGTCGTGTTGATTCCAGGCGAACAGGCGTTGATTGTGATAGGTTGTTGCGGAAAGTGAGTGCGTCGGTTTCCGTGCCACGGTCCGTACCGTAGTGAATGGGACAGGCATTTTTTACGTTGCTTCGGTCGATCCAGAACGCGGCCTCCCGGGCTTCCATCGTGTAGACACCGTCCACCGGAACCATCGCCAGGTCGATGTCATCGTCGTAATCAATTTCAACGGGTCCCGTGTCTCCTGCGTGGTAGAAACGAGATTGTGACGTTTGTATGATGTATCCCACCCATTCGTTTTCCTTCGGGTGGAAACGTTTGTCCGGATTGTAAGCCGGGACGGCGTATACTCGTATTGGACGGTCGGGAAGGTCAAACATTTCCCCCGGATGTACCCGAATCATGTTCTGTTTCGGTACGGGAAACTGCTCGGAATCGACCGTGACGGGGGCCACGATGGTGGTTTCCTCGTTGGAGATTTTCTTTAACGACGTTTCGTCCAGGTGATCGTGGTGGGGGTGAGTAATAAATACGTAGGATGCGTCCGGCCATTGTCCGAATAACCGGTACGGGTCCACGTACACTCGAGTACCCGGCATAGCCATACTTATCGAG
The DNA here is from genome assembly GCA_042219695.1 of bacterium. GTDB lineage: Bacteria > T1Sed10-126 > T1Sed10-126 > T1Sed10-126 > JBDGPJ01 > JBDGPJ01. The sequence continues at coordinate 7,550 of JBDGPJ010000146.1, read as the reverse complement.
CTGTGACCGTGCCATCGAAGGACCGTATCTCCCGTTTCATACTGCTCCACGCCGGTTACTCCTTCCGACTTCGATCTACTTTGATGATTAATCACCGTTGATTATACTACCTTTGGAACTTCATGATTCAAACCACTATTTGGGACACAAATTTAGACGGATGAATCGGATTAGAGAATTGTTTGTGAGTGGAAACGAACATGTGCTTCCATTCACGGATTAATTCAACGTGTACCGGGTTTTTTTGGACTGGATTTACTGGTTGGACTGGCTCGGTGATTTATTCGCAGGTGGAATTTACGCCAGATTTCATCCATGGTTTAATTTAACGTGTGCCGGGTTTTTATGAACGAAATATACGGGGTTTTTTGAGGAATGTTCATTCAAATTTTCAGGAGTGTACGACGTTAATTTAATCTAATCGTACAGGTTGTACCTTGGACCTTTTACCTTGTAACAAACACCTAATTCTTGACACCTGTCAAACCTGAAAGGAGAGCATAACGTGACGGAACTTCTTGAGGATATTGCCGATGGAATTGGAGATACACCACTGGTTGAATTAAATAAGCTCACCAGTGATTTGGATGGGACGGTGTTCGGCAAATTGGAGTCCAAAAACCCGGGCGGGAGTGTAAAGGACCGGATCGCCTACAGCATGATTAAGGCGGCTGAGGTGGATGGCACACTCGAACCTGGTATGACCATCATCGAACCCACCAGCGGTAACACTGGAATCGGGATTGCACTGATGGGAGCGGTCTTGGATTATAACGTAGTCGTTACGTTGCCCGAGGGAACCGGTAGTGAACGCCAGGCTTTGCTAAAATCATACGGGGCTGAGGTACATACCACCCCTATTGAAAAGGGAATGAGGGGAGCAATCGA
>JBDGPJ010000146.1:0-6652 GCA_042219695.1 bacterium | reverse complement strand
GACCTGGCACAGGATATTATTGCGGACAATGAGGGTTACGTTATGCTCGGTCAATTTGATAACCCGGCCAATCCCCGGATTCACCGTAAAACCACGGGCCCGGAAATATACAACGACCTGGACGGGGAACTGGATGCGTTTGTTACCGGGGTTGGAACCGGTGGAACGATTACCGGGGTGGGTGAATACATGGATGAGACCGATCCGTCGATTGAAATCGTGGCCGTGGAGCCGTCGAATTCCCCGGTTATATCCGGAGGGAAACCGGGTCAACACGTGATCCAGGGAATTGGTGCTGGTTTTATTCCCGACGTGTTGAACATCGACGTGATCGATGACGTGATTACCGTGGCCGATCAAAAGGCTCTCGACATGATGGAGGACCTCGGGCGAAAGGAAGGTTTATTAGTGGGGATTTCCGCCGGAGCCAACGTTGTCGGAGCGATCGAATACCTTAAAAACAACCCCGGATCCACCGTCGTAACCACTCTCTGTGACACGGGAGAACGCTACCTATCCAACCGAATGTCGTAACCCGTGGATAACTCCCGTATCTCATCAAGAACATTATTATCCATTGGGTGCAAAATGATTGCTGTTTATTACCTCTTTCGTTTGTCCAGTCTTCTTCCATATCTTTTCTGGCAATATTTTTCTCCTGATAAACAGGCGGATTTATACACATGGTTGACAATGTCAGTAATTCAATTGTTTCTAATCGTGTTTTTCTTGTTTGGTTCGGATTTGGTAGCCTCTCTGTTAATCCGGGAAGACACGAGTCTTAATATATCCAATGATGTTACACAGGGAGTACTCGTAGCGGTTTTTTTGTTGATTGGTTTGATTTTGTTGTTTCAAGGATTACCCGAAGTGGTCGTGGACAGTAGCCGATCAATTTATCATGGAAGTTCCTTTTTAGATACCCGATGGTATCAATCTCTTCTTAAAGTTTTATTTGGAATCGGCCTTGTCTTAAGCGCTCGAAAAGGATCTAGATTTATTTTAAGGGACTCGAAGGCAGGCTATTCTGTTCTCCCCGAAGATTTCCCGGCCAGGAAGTATGTTCCATTTATTGTACTTGCTGGAGCAGTTGTTCTATTTCTAACGTTATACTTCGTTTTTTAAGAGAACACAATACAATATTTCCGAGGCTCCTGAAAAAAGTGTGGCTCTTGTGGTTTTTGTTTTTTGTCCGCTATGAGCAACAAGTATTCGATCACAGGTGATATCATTTTCTCAATGAGGGAGTGAACGGTAAGTCATCATCGAGGTCATCCCGAAGAAAACCGTGGTACCACCCAACAAGGATTAATGGGAACCGCCGGGGAAGTTATCCGGCCGACTACTCTTGGAAGGAAATCAGTTTGATCGAGAGGACTGCATAATTGCTACAACGGCTCTTATGGAGGAGGAACCTATTGATCAAATGAGTGCAGTCAAAACAAGGCTCGCGGTTAAACGTAGAAGAGGCATATTCAAAATGGTTATTAACCTTCAATAAAGAATACATCAGCGTTTATCTGCGCAAATCTGCGAGCTAATTTCGGGAATGGATAGTATAGCGACAGCTTTCAAACAATTTAATTAATCGGGAGATTATGACATTGCTTACGATCACCGAGCACGTACGTGAAGAGATGATCGAGAAGGCCAAACGGGATCGGCCCCACGAGACCTGCGCCTTTCTGCTGGGAGAAGATGATCACATCGACGAATATTACGAAATGAAGAATATCAACCAGGGGCTTGAGGAACTGCTGGAAATTGAAGGATTCTCACAAGGTTTATTGGATCAACTGGACAATGAATTAGCATTAAACGACGAATCCGGCAAAACCAACGTCAACAAGGCCACGCGTGAGGAGTTACAACAACTGAATGGGATAAACGAAGAGCTTGCCGATAGAATCATTCAGCGTCGGCAGAGGGCAGGGCGCTACGAGGATCCCGAGATTCACTTCAAATTTGATCCAGGTGACCAGGCCAAAGCACAAAAATACTCCATTCAGAATCAAACCGACATCGTCGGTGTCTACCACAGCCATCCCCACCATGACTCCGAGGCCTACCCCTCCGACGCGGACCAGGAGATGGGACACAAAGGTTACATTTATTTCATATTGAATTTCCAGCCCGAAGAGACAATTATAAGGGCTTTTGAAATGGGGGATGAAGCCGTGGAAGAAATTGAATTCGAGGTGACGGATTCATGAGTTCCAACGAATTTCCCACACGTCGTATGCGTCGGAACCGCTATTACCCGACGATGCGACGCATGATATCCGAACACGATCTTTCCGTGGACGACCTTATACAACCCCTTTTCGTGAAAGAAAACATCGATGAACCGGAACCTATACCCACCATGCCCGGTCACGTACAACACACGCTTGAATCGATCGTGGAGGCGGTTAAAAAATGTGAAAAACGTGGAATCCCCGCCGTAATTTTGTTTGGTGTCCCCGAAGAAAAGGATGAGGTTGGAACGGAAGCCTCCCATGAACACGGAATTATACAGGAGGCTTTTCGCAGGTTGGAAGGGGAAGTAGACGAAATACTGTTGATTGGCGACGTATGTTTGTGTGAGTACACCGATCACGGACACTGTGGAATTCTGCGTGACCGAGAAGTGGATAATGACGCAACACTTGAACGGTTGGTTGAAACAGCGATTTCTCAAGTTGAAGCAGGAGCCGACGTCGTGGCACCGTCCGACATGATGGACGGACGAGTTCAGGCCATCCGAGATGGGCTGGATGAAGCCGGTCATCACGAAATCCCCATTATGAGCTACGCCGTGAAATACGCTTCATCCTTTTACGGGCCGTTTCGTGAAGCTGCTGAATCCCCTCCACAGTTCGGTGACCGGCGATCGTACCAGATGGATCCTCCCAATCGTCGTGAAGCGATCCGTGAAGCGCGCCTCGACGTAAAGGAAGGGGCGGATTGGTTGATGGTCAAACCGGCCCTGCCTTATTTAGATATCGTACGCGACGTTCGCGAGGAGTTTGAACTTCCGCTGGCTGCGTACTGCGTAAGTGGTGAATTCAGTATGGTGGAAGCGGCCGCCCAACGTGAATGGGTTAACCGAAAAAACGTCGTGCTTGAATCCCTTACCGGTATGAAACGGGCGGGGGCGGACGTGATTTTAACCTACTGGGCGAAAAACGTGGCCGAGTGGTTACAGTAAGTTCCCTGGTGCATACTGGGTCTGCGTTCGTTAAGTTTTAGCTTGAATATTCATAGAAGAAAGTTTTGCTTTTTAGAATTTTTCGTCCTTATGAGACGGCTATCAGGCTTGAATAAACTAATAGGTCATGTTGTAAAACGGAGTTTGGTTTTACAGAGTGTATTTTGGACTCCCACATTTTCTCGCCCTGCCGGCTGGGTGAACAGAGCTGACCGAGCAGACAATCAATCATTACGAGGTATCCATCAGGGTATTGGATTCGTTCAACAATGTAATTAACTACTCGAACGACAGATCGACTGATCGGAAACATTTCGACAGTTTTACTGTCGTGAGTTTTCCGGGTTAGGTCATAAACTATCTCTTTAGTATTCTCACCTCCCGAAAAATCTTTTTTGTTTTTTGGTTCTTTACCGATCCTTCCTACTGGATGAGTGCTTCAAACTGATTCAAGCTTCCGTCGGATAGGCCAACGTTAGGGGCCGATTTTTATAGGTTATTGAACTGTTCAACCCGAGGTTAACCTATGTTAGGATGGTTGTCATGAGCTTGTGAAAAATTTCACAAGCGAAAAGAATACGAGTCCCGGTGACATTAATAATAGGGTGCAGTCAATATGGAACAGCCGTTGTTAATCCAGTGGTTACCGATATTTATCATGGTTGGATTTGCCCTGGTATTTGTCATCGGTAACATGCTTCTCTCCAAATTACTCGGCGATGATCGACCACTTTTCAACAAATTGTCCCCTTACGAATCCGGAAATGAGCCGACTGGACTTGCCCAGCACGGTGTATCGATTCACTTTAGTTTAGTAGCCATTTTGTTCATCCTGTTCGACATTGAAATTATTTTCATGTATCCGTGGGCAATGGTTATTGGAAATCCGTCGCTGGCCTGGATTAGTTTCTGGGCCATGTTCGTGTTCGCTCTTATTCTTGCCATCGGTTACTTTTACGCATGGTCGGAGGGTGTTTTTGAATGGCAGTAGAAAACGAGGTACAAAAAAGGCAACGTCAGCAGTCCCGTATGGACATGGACGTGGACCCCGACAAGGTGGATTACGGGGATCCCGATCAGCTGGAGCAGTTTGGTATCGTCACCACACAGGCGGACAAGATTATAAACTGGGGGCGACGCAACTCCCTATGGCCATTAACCCTGGGATTGTCCTGCTGTGCCATTGAAATGATGGCAATGACGGCTCCCAAGTACGACGTCGCGCGAATGGGAGCCGAGGTATTCCGGGCGAGTCCCCGTCAGGCGGACGTTATGATTACGGCCGGAACGGTAACCAATAAAATGGCCCCGATTGTAAGACGGTGTTACGAACAGATGGTGGAACCAAAATGGGTTATTGCCATGGGAGCCTGCACCGTGTCCGGAGGAATGTTTAACACCTATTCCTGTGTTCAGGGCGTGGACGAGTTTATTCCGGTGTCCGTACACGTTCCTGGCTGTCCCCCGACTCCCGAAGGACTAATTTATGGTTTGCGAGTCTTGCAGAAAAAAATTGAGAAAGAGCGGCCAAGTCGAACTATTGCTCGTAAAATTTTGAAGTGGCTACCCGGTTTTGGAAGTGAGCCGGTTAACGAGCCGGAACCTAAAAAGGAGCCGGCGTCTTGACTGACGAAAGCCCAGGGGTCCAGGAAATTCTTTCCTTCATCGGCGACAATATTCCCGAGGAAAACCGGTTCGAGCCCTCACAATATCGTGGGGAAATCCGAGTTATAATACAGCCGGAAGACCTGGTTGAAATCTGCCGGGAATTAAAAAATACCGAACCGTTTTATTTTCTCCATTTGTCGGATATCACGGCGGTTCATTACCCGGATCGGGAACAAGAATACGAAGTCGTATATCAGTTGTATTCATTCAAGTTAAACCAGCGACTTCGATTAAAATTACAGGTTCGTGAAGAAGAATCCGTGCCTTCCCTGACCGACCTATGGAGCACGGCCAACTGGCTGGAACGTGAATGTTACGATATGTTTGGAATTCAGTTTGACGGACATCCTAAGCTGGAACGTATTCTTATGCCCAAGGCAACGCAATCACATCCCCTCCGAAAAAGTTATCCCTTGCAACCCCGGGAGGATTTTCAACAACGGCGCCCCGAAGTCGCCCAGGAAGCCGAGGAGTGGGACATCGAGTACGGTCCGCATCCACGTTGATTCGTTAATTTATAAGGTAAAAACCATTGAAAACCACGTTACTAAGCAAGGCAAGTGTTTGCATTTTTTGATAAGTGATCAATTTCGGCGCTCTTGTTATGCATTGACCCTGTGCTCATTTGAAGGTTATAAATTATCCCTGAAACGGAGATTGAACACGAGTGACGACTGAACAGCAGGCACGTAATCGGGAAACCATTAACGAGAAGGCCCGTAAAAGTGACGGCAACACGATGATGCTTAACATGGGGCCACAACATCCCTCCACCCATGGTGTACTTCGGCTGAAGCTTCAGCTAGACGGTGAAGTCGTCACGGATTGTGAACCGGTCATCGGATATCTCCACCGTGGAATTGAAAAAATGGCCGAAAACAAGCGTTATCAACAGGTATTCCCCTGGTTGGACCGTGTTGATTACCTTGAATCGGATATGAACAACCTGGGATTTGCGCTGGCCGTGGAAAAAATCCTGGACGTGGAAGTCCCGGAACGCGGTCAGTGGATTCGAACAATGATCAGTGAAATATTACGGATGGGAGCCCATTTCCTCTGGTTGGGAACCAGTATTATGGAACTGGGAGCCATGTCTGTCTTTATGTATGCTTTCCGGGATCGTGAATTGACCTACGATCTCATGGAGATTATCAGTGGCATGCGGATTAACACCACGTTTTTCCGGGTCGGGGGAATGAGAGGGGATTTACCACCGGAATTTTTTCAGAAACTGGACGATTTTATCGACGTAATGCCGGAACGATTGGCCGAGTACGAAGAACTGTTAAACAACAATCCAATTTTCCTGGACCGAACCAAGGGAGTCGGGGAATTGACCGCTTCGGAAGCAATTGACCTGGGTCTCACCGGACCATGTTTACGTGCTTCCGGTGTAAATTGGGATATACGGAAGTCGGAACCCTACTGCAAGTTTGATGAAGTTGACTTTAAAGTTCCCGTAGGTACTCGAGAGACGGACCCGGGAGAAGGGGTTGGTGACGTATTTGACCGTTACCTGGTTCGTATCGAAGAACTGAAACAAAGTTTGTCCATCATTAAGCAGTGCCGGGAACGGATGCCGGAGGACGGTCCCATCAACGCCAAACCGGGAAAAGTTTCCCTCCCGAGCCGGACCAAAATGAAAACGACGATGGAAGGTTTAATACATCATTTCAAACTGGTTACGGAAGGATTGAAAGTTCCCGAGGGTGAGGCCTACCACTGTGTTGAATCAAACAAAGGAGAGCAAGGGTGGTACGTCGTGTCCGACGGAACGAATCAACCACACAGGGT
>JBDGPJ010000145.1:6517-12510 GCA_042219695.1 bacterium | reverse complement strand
TTTCACCCATCTAAAAGTGAAACCGAGAAAATTATACGTACGTATACAACGATCGGCTAATATTAATCCTGGCGACCGACTCTCACTCCACTTTCCACAACTTCAAGGAGCTGAAAGTCCAGTTCACGGCTTGGTATGTCAATTCTGGCAACCTCGACCTCCACGCGATCCCCAATATGTAAAACATTCCCGGAGCGTTCGCCAATTAACGCGTAATTATCCTCGTCGTAAACGTAATAATCGTCCAGAGTTGAAACGTGAATAAGACCTTCCACCGTGTTTTTCAATTGAACAAAGCAACCAAAAGGCATAACGGATGAAATATATCCCACGTACTCTTCCCCGATTTTGTCCTTCATATAGGTTAACAACTTTACGTTGCGTGATTCACGTTCAGCTTCCGTGGCGTTCTGTTCCCGTTCGGAAAGATGGGTACTCATTGCTTGCAAATCATTTTGTAATCGTTTCTTTTGATTACCCGAAATTTCTTTCCCCGTCAGGTCTCGCTTAAGTATCCGGTGAGCGGTCAAATCAGGGTAACGGCGTATGGGGGACGTAAAATGTAAGTAGCAGTCGGAAGCCAACCCGAAATGCCCCATGTTATCCGTTGAATATCGCGCTTTTTGCATGGCCCTTAGCATATTCCACGCAATAACTTTCTCCTCAGGTTTGTCCTGAGATTGATCGATGATCTCCTGAAAATCTCGAGGATGAACGTTATCCTCGTACTCCAGTTGATATCCGATACCCTCTACAAATCTCTCAAACTCATCTATGTCCGTCCGGGCAGGGGGTTCGTGTATACGATACAAAACCGGAATTTCTTTACTGGTAAGATGAACGGCCACGGCTTCGTTAGCAGCGATCATGAACTCCTCGATAGCCTGGTGAGACCGGGTGTGTTCCACTTGAATAATATCCTCTACCTCACCCTCCTGCATTTTCAAACTGACTTCGGGAAGATCAAAGTCGAGACTTCCACGGTCAAAACGCTTGCGCCGCATGGCCTGAGAAACATCGACCATACGGTCGATCGTGTCGGAAATATCGTCGATTTCCTCGGGATAATCCTCATTATTTAAATAATCATCCACTTGCTGATAACTTAACCTCTGATCCACGTTGATATAACTCACAGCAAAATCACTATCCAGGACTTCCCCCGAGTCGTTGACTTTCAGAAAGACCGTAACCGTTAATCTCAGGACCTGTTCGTCCAGGCTCCCAATACCATTTGAAAAGGCCTTGGGGAACATCGGGAGTACTTCACCGGCCAGGTACGTACTGGTTCCCCGCTCCCGGGCTTCCTCATCCAGTTTCGACCCGGTGTCAACGTAATGGCTAACGTCGGTAATATGAACTCCTACCCGGTAGGTACCATCGTCCAATGATTCAATCGACACCGCATCATCTAAATCCTTAGCATCGTATGGATCGATGGTAAGAGTCGTTAAATGTGTTAAATCCCTCCGTTCTTCCAACTGGTCTCCCGAGACACTGTCGGGGAATGATTTAGCTTCCTCAACCACGTCATCCGGGAATTCAGGGTTGAGATCGTATTTTTTAAGAATAACCTCTTCCTCCACCTCGGGATCGTCTCGGTCACCGAGGACGTCAACAATCACTCCCTGCAGTGGATCATAATTCTCGATATCGACTTCCACGAGATCACCGTCATTGACCCGGGTATTATTTCGCTGGTCCGGTACGCGTATGGGCGTTCCCAACCGAACTGAATCGGGAATGACAATGGATTTGTCAGAAGTGATTTTTAACGTTCCTATACAACTTTGAACCCCCCGCTTTAAAATGCGCGTTACATGCCCCACGTCTTTTTTATCACGGTTGGAATTTCGAATTTCAACTTCAACTCGATCCCCCGTCATCGCACCTTTTAATTGACCGGGCGGTATAAAAACATCTTCCAACGTCGTTTCATCAGGTACCAGAAAACCGAACCCTCGTTCGTGGCGTTCGATCGAACCTGTTAGTTGAGTTCCCATTCCTGTTTCAACTCCGATTCAATTTCCATAAGTTTGGCGTTCGCTTCAGCTATTATTGTTCCATCCTGCTCACACTCGGAATGACCCGTGAAAAATCGATTTTTCTTCCGTTCCACGGAACCTTCAAAATTTATCGGTACATTCAGATGGGCCGGATTACGGTAACGTACCGATAACTCCACACTTACCATTGGATGGCCGGTAAAAACCCCGTGATTGACCATTATCTCATCCAGAATTGTCGCTATAATTCCTCCGTGAACAACATCTTTCCACCCCTGAAATTGTTTGCCCGGGGTAAACGTCGTCGTCAACAGAGATTCATCCTCGTTCAAAGACCAATCGAGGTTTAACCCATTGGGATTTTGCTCTCCACAAACAAAACAATGTCGATCGTCTTCAAGGGGTTCCAATGTAAAGACACCTCATTATCAGCTTCTTTGCCAAGGCCGGTACTGAACGGTAACGGTGAGGAATACCCGGTTTTGAAGTTTTATTTCGACGTTCCCCCAACAAACATTCGGATGATCAAAATAATTTTACATTTTGAATCATGGTCACTTTGAATCGATCCGTTCAGCCTTTAAAAGACTTCAACCCCGCCTGCAATTGAAAAGTTTCCCAATCTTCCATTCTCGATCCAACAAGCTTGAGATACAAGGTTCGCCATGAGACGTCCTTACGACATATTTGACGTTTTAAAAATCCACCCGATCGAGTGCAATAACGGTATTTTTAATCCGATAAAATAATCACTTCTTCGGTTGATATAATTCTATCCTTTGAAACTTTATATCATTCTTTATCAACCAATTGGAACTGTTAAAGCCAAGGTTAGGGTAACATAAAAATTAATAAGCTTCCCGCATCAGCAGGGGTTCTATATTCCCTGGGAAATTCATATTAATTGTTAGGTCCGCGGGATTTATTCCGGGAAGGATAATGCCGGGGGCGGGAGTCGAACCCGCATGGGCAAAAATGCCCACAGGGTCCTGAACCCTGCGCGTCTGCCAGTTCCGCCACCCCGGCAAATCCATTGACTTATAAGCTGATAGTCTATCCCTTCCAGTGTTCCAAAGTCAATCAGCTATGCCCATTCCATAATCCCACTACGTGAACCTTACCCGCCTGTTACAAAGAGTTGTATGTGTACCGAACAATACTAAAAGGACAACCTAAAAAGTGGAAATAAGGCTTATCGATAACAGGGCAATGAAGCAATTAAGTTTAGCCTACCGGAAATTAATGAAAGGAGAACTGTCGAAACGTTTCCCATCGATAGGTCAGGGTTGGAAATCCCCATTGCCAGCAAGGTTACCCGGCCGGCAAGCTGTGAAAATAGAGTTTCACCAGATAACCCCCTAAACATAATCGAGCGCATAACAACTTGATTTATCAACCGATTCAAACTCAATGTCCGTCCTGCCTGTTTCGTAAAACCAGCGGGATGAATGATTCATATCGATTGAAATCGACATGAAAAAACCAAGCTAAATAATTCTTGAGGGAGTAACAACGTAATCCAGCGTAATGTCATGGGAGTGAGTTACAATGGAATCCACCACTTGAAAATCATAACCCACTCCAACCGTAACGGAATTTTCAAGGGAATGTAGGTACCGGTCAAAATAACCCGCTCCCAAGCCAAGTCGGTCCCGTGATTCATCAAATCCCACACCGGGAACCAGTACAAGGTCAGGTTCACCCTGAAATGGATCACAGGATGCCGGTCGAGGTTCGGGTACCCCTTGATTGATCTCGATTCCTCCTAATTGTTCATAATGAAAAATCGGTATATTTTCGGAGGTAGTGTTTTCGTTCCCGGGAAAATAAAAATAGTCAAGAGATTGATGTTCTTGATTCATCCTGGGTAAAAGTATGTTTTTTTTGTCGACCTGGCGCTGAATCAAGTGGCGCAGATCCACTTCCCGGTCGTGTTTTAGAGGGAGATAACACCCCACGTTAGACACTTTCTGAAACTCCTCGAACCCTTCCAATCGATCACAAACCTGTTTGCTTTTTTCCTCTACATACTGAAGTTCCAAGGATTGGCGTCGAGTTCTCAGTCGTTTGCGTTGATTCTCTTTGTTTCGGGACATCCACCATGTCAGCTCCTCGGTTGTTTCACCTACGATTGTTCAATCCTACCCTCAACTACGAACTCTTACAAAGGGACTGTTACGGTGCAGATCACCAAATAAAATCAAAACTGGATAAAAAAAACACCCGCTCCGGCGAACCGAAGCGGGCGTGTGGAAGGGGGAAGAAAGGGTCCAGTATCTATTCAGTGAAACGCTTGCCAATGAATTACTTTAAACTTGCTTATTATAACGGTTGCTGACTACGGTTTATTCCACCAATTCATCAAAAAATTATACCAAAACGTTTAAAATCTGTCCGGGGTTTTGGGAAGAATTTTGCCCTATCCTTTCCAACTCGGAAATCTCAGGTGGGTTAATCGTGTTATTTTCCTGTTGGCTATCGGACGGCCGGCTCGAAAATCCGTTATTCCCCGTTCGATCGGCCGGGCGGGAATTGTTCGGAGTATTTTGGTTTTGCTCAAAATTCTCCACCGGATTGCCGTTTATTGGCTGTCGATCCACGGAAATTCCCGGTTGATTGTTCCCTTGTTCCTCCTGATTTCGGATAAGTGGAACCGCTTCTCCCTGCTTTCGTTCTCCACTTCCCTGATCGGGACGAAATGTACGGTTACCTTCCGTGTCCGTTTCGCCCGTTGCTTTCTCGGATTGTTGTTTGGAACCATTTTCCTCCTTTTGATTCTGCGGAGCCACGTTTTTTGATTCCTGTCCCTGGCTTCCATTTTGACTTTGCTGTTCATCTTGGCTTCTTTACGTCGGGCCTCCGCCAGCTTCTGCGCGGCTTTTTGAGCCACCTTTAAATCGCTTGGTGACGGATCCGACGGAGCAAGCGCCGCCGCACGTACCGTCCTCATTTTTTTAGCGGTTTCTTCCGGACTATCCTCCGAACTCGTATCCAGACTTACGGAACCTCCCACGGCGTAGCGTTTTCCGTCCGGTCCTGTTGTAAACTCGTATTGGATCCCTCCCTGAGCATGTGGACCAGCCGCTGCCAGGTGTGCCTGTTCATGTCGACGAACCTCACGATCCCGCTTTTTAAGCTTCTCGACTTTTTCTTTTTCCTCTTCACTTAATTGACCGGGGCCCTTTGATCCCTCCTTTGAAGTACCGGAACGAGTATTCTTACCGGATTCGGAGGAACCCGGATTCACGGAACCTGACGAGGAGCGGTTACCGGGACGACTCCCATCTCCAGAATTCCGCGAAATGATCCCACTTTGAGAATTACCGGAACCAGAACCTCGGCCGTTTTGCTGATTTGACGGCCTTAAACCGGTGGGCCGTATCCCCGCAGGTATGGAACGCTTTGAGGAGTCCCCCTGTATAACCGGTGGTTTGTTTTGTTGATTGCTGTTCCCCGAGTTCTGTTTCTGTTCCTCGTTACCAGAGGAAGGAGTCTCCCCGGTTTGTTTTTGGGAACCATCAGCAGGCCCCGGCGAAGGTGGAGGAACAGAGCGCGGTGTATTCTTTAAGTTAGAAATAGACTGTAATATTCCCGGTGGACCCGTGGAACGGACCGGTTGTATACTCACAGGCACCCATCCTTAGGTAAATAAATGACATCCGATGTCCATGCATCATTAATTATACTTGATTTACTCCAAAAATCCAAATCTGTCCCAAATAATATTGACTTATTTTTGGGAATCCACCGGGTCGTTAATTAATTTTTTTGTGAAACGACTCTCCGGTTCTATGGCCGGTGTATGAGCTTCAGCCAAACCAGCCTTTTACACTACGTCCAAACCTGTAATACCTTTTCAACGTTTCACGTACGATGAACGTTATGATTTAGGACAGATCAATTCCCTGGACTTCATCCACAACATGACAGTCCTGAGATACTCATTGTGGAGTGAATCACCGACGATTTCTAATTTGTTTTCCGGAT
>JBDGPJ010000145.1:2149-6507 GCA_042219695.1 bacterium | reverse complement strand
TGGGTAGGGGGCTACATGATTATTCAGGATGTTTCATGAAAGTAAGGAGATTCGGGATTCCAGGGATCGTGAATGGATACAAAGATTGGTGAGAAATACGGTTGTGGTACTCTAAGCGGCGGGTAATTCCCTAAAAATCAGGTTGAGTCCACCCCGAGCAACATCGTACCCGCGGTGAAGTTTTGTCAACACGTCGTCCAGCTCCCAACGTTCGGCCATGTCGTGTTTAGCGGCACGTTGAAAATAGGTAACTCCATACTCGCGATACGAGTCCAAATCCAACGGTCGATTTTTGAATTCGTGGCGATGCTGAATCCAGTCCGGGAACACACCGGTCAGAAACAAGCTGTAGTTCCCTATATGACAAAAAATCTTAAATGACTCCTGTTTGTCCGATTCGAGGGCTTTTTCTATCATGTCCATAAAATATCGATACCGGTCTTCATCGTCGATCGGTAATTGAAAAAGGGACTCCGTCTCCACGAAATCTCGGAGCATACTTACGAGGTACTCAATTAAGCGATGATCGTCGAAATAGTTCTTAATGTTTTTCGGACTTACATCCTCCGGGGAAGTTCGTCTGACGTGATTCATAAACTGATCTCGAAAATAGGAATCATTCTCCAATTTTCTTTTAAACCGCTTGAAGACAAGGTAAAAAAAGGTCTCCGCTTCAAGATCGAGGGGGCTTTCTTCACTCATGAGATCTTCGTAAAAAGCTTCTGAACCAAGGTAAGTATGCAGACTTTCGGTGTCGTCTTCAAATAGCTCCTCGGCATCATCACAAACCTCGTCGGAAATTTCTTCAACGAGGTCAATCATTTCACGGGACCATTCGGATTGGTCATCCATGTGAACTCGCCTCCTATCGGAGAGTATTTTAAAGATCGACACTTTCCCGTATAAACTTGAGTATAGGAAGTCCCTTGGTTACCTCAACGTTAGCCCTTGCATCGCCTTATAACAACGGATCCTCCTATTTTCATCCAATTAATTTTGAACTCACAGTCAAATAATTCGGAAAATCGTTAAAAAAGCCCATGAATACGAGCTTTTTATCATTGTTAAATCCACAAATAAATTGAGTTCCAGTGTTTTTGATATAATGTTAAAAAAGATTATACATTAATAGCAAATTCATCTATCCCCGGGTTCGCACAACAATAATTATTTATAATATTCCATCAAAAGGAGCTTTGTCCACTGTTATCTTGAACTCACTACACGTACGGAAAACGATATGTAACGTGCAAAACATAAGTATATTCAACTTCTCATCCCCTACCAGGACTGTACTTTACCTATAGCTCAGTCCATCCGGCAAAATAGTCACGTTCGAAAAACGACTTTTACAGGGGAACGGTTTCCGGGGTTATTTTCAGAACGATCAATCAATACTGAGTCACTTCGCCGACTTCCGCGACAAAATTTCATTTAAACAATATTCTCCGTTAATTTAAGTTAAAAATGTTTTTGACGCTTGAAATGCCAATTCCTTGCATCGTATACTCACATTACTCGTGAAATCTTGCATCAGGGAACCATGGCTTCTAATGCTGGCTTTCAACACAATATGACTCCAGCTCATGTACGGAGGATATGTAACTTTGTTGGTTTCCACCAACGTTACCAAACAACCAGCGGACGTTGACATAAACCCCTCTCAATGAATTCACCAACCCATTTTTCACCGAGGAGTAAATTATGGCCGACATAGAAGTCATCCCCTACGAAACGGACGAGACTACTGAAAAACAGCATAATAGCTTTTCCCGGGTACAGGAACTAATACATGAAAGAAACAGTGAAGACACGGCCGAACAACTTAACTTTTTGGCCGAACTCATGTACGATCGGGTGAGTGACAATTACTTTGATTCAACAACGGCTGATGATGTCGCTGGATTTCTTGAATTTTTGCGTGGTGAGATTGAACAGTATGCTTCCTCGGATTCACGCAACCTAAAACTGATTAATCCGGAAGACGGCGAGTTCCCCTGGGAAACCCCACATACAGTCTTAAATCTCGTAACCGATGACTTACCTTTTATCATTGACTCCATTTACGAGTTCCTTAAAAAGCGGGACATAGAAATCCAGCATGTCTTTCACAATAAAATAGGGATAAACCGGGATGAAAATGGAAACTTCAATGGTTTTTCCGACATGGAAGACCAACTGGACTGTTTCTTTCTCAGTCTTCACGTGCAAAAACAACCCACCGAAGATCTTGCAAACATTCGTGAGGATATTGAGTCCGTTCTCGACGATATCGAATTAGCCGTCGCCGATTTTGATCCCATGATGGATAAAGCCGAAATGGTCCGCCAGAAACTTCAGGAATACGAGGACTTTTTCCCGGAACAGAGAGATCTCTTAACGGAGTCACGAGAGTTCCTTGAATACCTTATTGACGGTAATTTCGTGTTTCTGGGCTTTCGAAAATACAATATTGACCGTTCAAACGGTCAGGATATGCTTGAAATTGAACACGGGAGTGGGCTGGGAATACTACAGCGGGAAGAAGAATCCTCTTTTTATTCTCCAAAACCCATCGACGAACTGGATGAGAAGCTTCAGAAACGGATTACGTCCGGATTTGTTCTGATTGTTACGAAAGCTAATTCGGAAAGCCGGGTTTATCGACGGGAACGGCTTGATTACGTAGGAATTAAGCAACTGGATGAAGAGGGGAACGTGACCGGCGAATATCGTTTTTTAGGCCTGTTTACAAACCGTGTCCTCGCCGAACCAGCCGTAAATATCCCCGTGCTCCGCCAGAAGTTCGAGGACCTTGTCCAACGGGAGGGGATTTCCGAACACACGCATACCTATCGGGATGTTTACTCCATATACAGCAGTATGCCCAAACACCTTCTCTTCATGTCTCCGGTAGAGGACCTCGCCGAAGATATCTTTGCCATCATTGGCTCCCAGGGGGAAACCACGTTCAAGCTCCGAGATCGCCCGGATATTTATCAGCGTGGGATGTCAATCATGGTTCTGATGTCCAAGGATCGATTTAACCAGTACGTACGCTGGGAAATCCAGGAAGAGCTTGAAGAAGAATTCGGCGCCAGTGTTGTCGATTACAAGCTTTCTCTCAGGGAAGGAGATTTTGCCCGTCTCCATTTTTATTTCCAAACCGATCGTCGAAATCCGAAAACTTGTAGCTTTGAGGAGCTTGAAAACCGCTTGTACGAAATAACACGCACCTGGTTTGATCGTGTGTCTCAAATCATCCACGAGCGCTACTCAAATAAGGAGGCGGAAAGATTATGCCGTCGATACGAAAACAGCTTCCCGGATACCTACAAAACACTGGTGGAACCCGAGCAAGCCGTAAATGATATTGATTACCTCGAAAAACTACACGGTGAGCATGAGGGACCCTTGGTGGAACTCACGAACCCGGGAAACGACATCAGTCACCTGATTTTCTACCACGACCATCAAATAAGACTGGGCGATATCATGCCAATGCTAACGAATCACGGTGTTGACGTTGTCGAGCAAACGGCCGTTCCTATCACTATTGACAGCTCAACGTATCATTTGCACCTCTTTCAGGTACAGGATCCCGACCAAACTCCTTTTGACATGGAACGACAGCGCAACCGACTTCTCGAGAGCATAGACAGTGTCTACAAAGGGGATTTCCGTGATGACATTCTAAACCAGTTAGTTATTACGGAAGGGCTCTCCCCTCGTACACTCAATTTATTTCGCCTGTACAAAAACTACTTCCACCAGTTACAGCCAGCCATTAAACTGGAATCCATCAATCGGACACTCATTAAATATCCCACTATTACGGGGCATCTTTACAATTACTTTCAGACAAAATTCAACCCGGATACGGAATTCGACGAAGAGGAACGTGAGGATAAACTCGAGGATTGTAAACGTCGGATTTTAAATGCCCTCGAACCGATCCAGGACCGAAACGAGGACCAGGTTTTAAGATCCATCTTCAATCACATGGAGTCCACTGTACGAACCAACTTTTACCAATCCGATCAAAAACAATACATCAGTATTAAAATTGAGTGTCAGGGAATCGAAGACATGCCCGAACCCCGGCCTCTTTACGAAATATACGTCTATTCCCCTTTTATGGAAGCAATCCACTTGCGCGGAGGCGAAATCGCCCGCGGGGGCATACGCTGGAGTGACCGCCGAGACGACTATCGAACCGAAGTTCTCGACCTGATGAAAACTCAGATGGTAAAAAATTCACTAATCGTTCCCGTTGGTTCTAAAGGAGGGTTCGTTCTAAAGCAAGAACACTTAGAGGGTGAATCCCTCCAGGAGCAAGCCAAGGAACAGTATAAAGTGTTTATGCGAGGAATGCTTGA
>JBDGPJ010000145.1:1092-2139 GCA_042219695.1 bacterium | reverse complement strand
GGTGGAGGAAGAGGTTGTACATCCTCCCGACGTAATTTGTTACGACGGTGAGGACCCTTACCTTGTCGTGGCGGCGGACAAAGGCACCGCTCACCTATCCGATACGGCCAACGCCGTGGCCGATGAATACGATTTCTGGCTGGCGGACGCGTTTGCTTCAGGTGGCTCGGTAGGTTACGACCATAAGGAACTTGGAATTACCGCAAAAGGCGCCTGGGAATGTGTCAAACGACATTTCCGCGAATTAGATCTCAATATTCACGAACCGTTTAGCGTGGTCGGAATTGGTGACATGGGAGGAGATGTGTTCGGTAACGGAATGATTCTCTCCGAAAATATTAAGCTCCGCGCCGCTTTTAACCACCTCCATATTTTTCTTGATCCCGATCCGGATCCCTCCCCAAGTTTCGAGGAGCGCAAACGCCTTTTTGAACAATCCGGGGGTTGGGGAGAGTACGATACATCATTGATTAGTGATGGCGGAGGAATCTTCGATCGTTCCGCCAAAAAAATCGATCTGCCTGAGGAATCACGTGAAATGCTCGAACTGGAAGACGACGAGCCGGGCGCGGAAGAAGTAGTAAGTGCAATACTTTCCATGAAAGCGGACTTGCTCTGGAACGGAGGCATAGGAACGTATATAAAATCCTCGGAAGAAGCTCACTCAGAAGTAGGAGATCCACAAAATAATGCCTGTCGGGTGGATGCCGACGAAGTCCAGGTCAAAGTAATCGGTGAAGGAGGAAATCTCGGGATCACTCAGCGTGGACGAATTGAGCTGGACCGGAATGGAGTTAAATTGAACACCGATGCTTTGGATAACAGCGGAGGTGTGGATCTCTCCGACCATGAAGTCAATTTTAAAATTCTATTGCAGGAAAGTATCAAACGTGGAGAATTAGAATCAGATCAGCGTGAATCAGTTTTGGAAAATCAGACCGAAGCCATGGTTGATGATGTTACACATGATAATTACGAACAATCCGGCGTAATCAGTCTCGAACGAATTGATTCCGACCAGCACCTCCAGGATTATCGCAACCTGAT
>JBDGPJ010000145.1:272-1082 GCA_042219695.1 bacterium | reverse complement strand
ACAATCCGTGGAATTGCATCGGGACGTCGAGGAACTCCCCGACGAACGTGAATTCCAGGAACGAATTCAGGCCGGTCGTGGCATCACCCGGCCGGAATTATGCGTGATTCTCAGTTATACAAAAATGGATTTATATAAACGGTCTCTGGAACAGGATTGGTCGAATGATTGGATCATTCAACCTTTTATTTCCCGTTATTTTCCCGAGGAAGTTATTTCCCAATTTCCAAAAGGGATTGAACATCATCCTCTCAAAGGAAATTGCCATGACAACCATGGTGAATTACGTAGTCGACCATGCTGGTATGATATTCCTGTATCGCCTGGAAGAGGAGCTGGGGGCCGATTGCTTGGAAGTACTGTCCTGGTACCTCGCCGCCGATGAACTTTCCGGTGCTCGAACGATCCGCGAAAAAATATTTGAAATGGATTACGAGGTCGCTCCGCAATATCAGTACAGTGCCTGGCAGAGAGTCCGTGATTCCCTCGGTAATATAACGGCCTGGCTATACGATGCTCTTCGAAATGACCACACCCCGGAATCATCCGTTGGAAAGTTTCAATCCCTTATTAAGCAACACAAAGACACAATTTTAGAACACCTTGACCGTGAAAGACGGGACCGCATGGATCAACATAGGGAAAAATGGAAGCAACGGGGATTTGACGATGAATTCAACTATTACTTATCTCACCTATCGTACATGATCCCAATGTTAGATATTTTGTGGATCCATATACGGGAAAACGAGCCTGTTGAAAAAATCGCGGATCAATATTTCAAGCTGGGGTCCGAGCTTAATATCGACT
>JBDGPJ010000145.1:0-224 GCA_042219695.1 bacterium | reverse complement strand
CACGAAATCCGAACGGCCCAACCGGAGGATCGCTGGGATTCCTTTGCCTATAACAACCTGTCCATTGAAATCAATCAAATCCAACGTGTACTCACCTCACGTCTCCTATCGGAAGATATTCGCCCCGAAGAATACCTCAATCGTAACAAAAAGGCGGTGGACCGTTTACAGGAAATCAAACAATCCGTGGATCACGATCGTGAAAAGCGATTTTCGTCTTATCA
>JBDGPJ010000144.1:0-4055 GCA_042219695.1 bacterium | reverse complement strand
AAGGAATTCAAGGATTTACGAGAGCAGAATCGAGAACGTCTGGAAGACATCAAGAATACCTTCAAATCTCGTATGCATTCCCTCGACGAATCCGAGAAGCTTATGACCCATTACATGCAGGGACACCGCCGCAGTGGGAAAGAATCGAGCCGGCGATTTGACGAGGAAGTCTAAACGTTGCCGAAAAAATTACCCACTTTTCTCATAAGGACTTGACATTTTTACCCGGTTCCTGTATATATTGAACAGACAAGGAAGTCAGGGACAAATTCAGGGAGGCTAATTGCCATGTCCTCGTTATCGATTAATACGAATTTGAACGATTTCAGCTAACCGGCAGCTCAAGCAAGCCGCAGGATCTCTCAACGAGCGCTTAGAAAAAATATCTTCAGCATTAAAAATTAATTCTGCCAGTGATGATGCCGCTGGTTTAGCCATTTCCGAGGGATTAAGCAGTCAAATACGGGGCGGAGCTCAGGCTATTAAGAATGCGCAGGATGGTATCTCCATGATCCAGACCGCCGAGGGCGGTTCCGAACAGATCACGGAGAACCTCCAGCGTATTCGGGAGTTATCCGTTCAGGCCGCGAATGATTCACTCAGTGACCAGGATCGTGAGCTTATCAACAAAGAGGTTCAGCAACTCAAAGAAGAAATCGATCGAATGACGGAGACGGTCGAGTTCAACGGTAAAAAGTTGCTGAACGGTGATATAAGTTCGGGTGAAAAAATTCAAGCCGGAGCGGATCGAGGAGAAACCGTGGAAGTTTCGGCAGATGCTCAGGATACGTCGACATTGGGAGTGTCCGGGACGGACGTAACCTCACGACAGAATGCCGAACAGGCGATTGAAGACACCACGGGAGCCATCAATCAGGTGGCAACTGATCGTGCCAAGTTAGGTGCGCAACAAAATCGTCTTGAATCCACCATTGAATTTGTCAAGGTTCAAAACGAGAATCAGCAGGCTGCGGAAAGCCGAATCCGTGACGCGGATATGGCTCGCCAGACGACGAAAAAAGCCTCCGCTAATATTAAAACACAAGCTGCAACATCTGCCCTGACACAAGCTAATAACTTACAGGGTTCAACTGCCCTGCAGTTACTTGGATGATTTTTGAATTCGCCGGATTGGCTAACTAACTCCGTTTTTAATATTGCTTTTCTCCCGTACCTCTCGAGAGTTCTAGGTAGTTGTCTGCAAAGGAAGTAAGACTTCTTTGTGTTTTAACGGGTTACCTTCTACTAATTGAACGATGATCAATTCCTTCCGGTACCGTAAGTCGCTTTTTTTGGAAGAATGTGGGTTTGGGAAATTATCCCTTTATAATTCAAAATTAAGTACTTATGATATCTTCATAACTTAACTTTTTTTGAAAGGAGTGGCCTCCTTGACCGATTCTGTTACAAAGTCCGATCTTATTGAAAAAGTTGCTGAACGGGTTGATATTTCAAAACGGAAATCACGTAGAACAATTGAGGCTATAACAAATATTATTACGGAAAATCTTATGACGGGAGATGAGGGTCGGAAGGTCACGATACATGGTTTTGGTACCTTCGACATCAGTCACCGCAAAGCGCGTAAAGGAGTCGATCCTACCGATCATGACAAGGAAATTGAAATACCGGCTCGTACTGTACCCAAGTTTCGACCCGGTAGTCGACTGAAACGTTCCGTGCGTGAAGCCCACGACGAAGAATAACGCTTGCCTTCCCTTAACCTGTAGATTTTGTTCATTTTTTGGTTAGATTTGGGTTCGGTTTTATCGCGGAACGATGGTTTTTGGGATTCCATTTGTATATCGTAATTTTATAAAGGTCACCCTGAATGTGATTATCTTCGTCGAAATCTTTTCGGGGGACTGGTTAATTCATGGCTTTCCTGAATCATTCGATCGAAAATCCCTATAGAGTAGGAATTTATAGGATTAGGTTTTTGGGCCACGATCTCAAAATTTGTGGAAGTTAAGGACCCTTTGTCGAAAACTGTCAAATCAGAAGGAATAGATCGGTTGGAAGTGAATTTTTTTGTTGGAAACGCTGATACAGTGTATTCTTTCCTTATGACTAATTGTATTCTCCTAACATTGTCTGTTACAATCCGGCTTGTTTATGGCTAGGAAATATAATTTGAGATCGAGAATAGCTAATTTATGGAGGTTCGAAAGATGGGTACTGCTATAGGTGTGAATGGTTTTGGTCGTATTGGCCGGTTAACAGTTCGTTCGGCCCTCGAACGAGGAATAAATGTTGCTGGAATCAATGACGTTGCCGATCCGGATCGGATGGCTCATCTGTTTAAGTACGATTCGGTGCATGGGACGTATCCGGAGAGCGTTGATTTTTCGGACGGTACGCTAACGATTGGTGATCAAGAAATAGAAATCACGCAAAAGGAAGACCCTTCTAACCTCCCCTGGAATCGGCTCGGGGTGGAAGTCGCCGTGGAATCCACGGGACTATTCCGTGATCGAGAAAGTTCGTCAAAGCACCTTGAAGCCGGAGCCGAGAAGGTTGTTATTTCCGCTCCGGCAACAAATCCTGACCTAACTGTGGTCCTCGGTGTGAATGATGATGAATACGCCCCGGCCCAACACGATATTATTAGCAATGCCTCCTGTACAACGAACTGTCTTTCCCCGGTTGCTATGGTTCTTAACGATGAGTTTGGTATTGAATCGGGTACCATGACTACCACCCATGCCTACACGGGTTCCCAGAATTTGCTCGATGGTCCCCAGGGGAAAGATTACCGTCGAATGAGAACTGCTGCCGAGTCGATGGTTCCCACCAGTACGGGAGCAGCCGTGGCTACTACGAAGGTGTTACCTGAACTGGAAGGTAAAATTGACGGTATGGCCGTTCGTGTTCCCGTCCCCGACGTATCACTGGTTGATTTTTCCGTAGTTCTCGAACAAAGTCTGTCCAAATCTGACCTCGATTCCGTTATGAAGGAATACGCCGAGGGGGAACTGGAAGGTATACTCGATTATACCGAGGAACCCCTTGTTTCCGTGGACTACATGGGAAACCCCCATTCTTCTATTTACGACGCCGATCAGAGCATGATCGTTTCCGATAACCATGCGAAAGTAATTTCCTGGTACGATAACGAATGGGGATACGCCAACCGCATCGTGGACCTGTCACAATCTCTTCTGTAGCTAACATATCTACCCGTGAGTTCATAATGGAGTTCATTGTATACACGGGTAGTCTCCGGAGGTCGATTACTAACTGATGCCCTTTCCAAAACAAACCATCTACGATTTAGATTCAAGTCAGGGAAAACAGGCTATTGTTAGGGTCGATTTTAATGTTCCTCTTGATGACTCCACCGTTTCGGATACCACCCGGTTAAAGGCCGCTGTTCCGACCATTGAACATTTGCTGGACGAAGGAGCCTCGGTTTTACTGATGAGTCATCTTGGGCGACCGGGGGGGACCGTCGAAGACGAACTTCGTCTGGATCCCGTGGTCGAACCGTTAAGTGATTTACTCGATATTGATGTACGAAAAGCCGATGATGTGATTGGGGATTCGGCGCTTGACTTATCCCATTCTCTCAAGCCGGGTGAAGTGGGTCTTCTCGAAAATTTACGGTTTCATCCCGGCGAGAAATCAAACGATGACGAGTTCGCGCGCCAGCTTGCTTCCTTTGCTGATTTCTACGTTAACGATGCTTTTGGTGCGGCTCACCGAGCCCATGCTTCCATAACGGGAGTTCCCGAACACCTACGACCGGCCGTGGCCGGTGAGCTGTTGTACTCCGAGTACGAGGTTTTGTCCGAAGTTCGGGACAATCCGAACCGGCCCTTTATGGCGATCCTCGGTGGTGCCAAGATTTCCGATAAATTACCGGTGATCGAACAGTTTTTGGACCGGGCGGATCGAGTGCTGGTTGGTGGAGCCATGGCTTATACCTTTGCACTCGCCCAGGGGAAACAAATTGGGGATTCACTGGTCGAGGAAAATTTTGTGGAGGAAGCCCGATCGCTTTTGGACCACGATAAATTGGTTCTTCCGGACGACGTTGTAATTACTCCCTCCGA
>JBDGPJ010000143.1:1250-6055 GCA_042219695.1 bacterium | reverse complement strand
ATAGATAGCAGCTATAAATAAAGTGGTAGAAAAAATGGGGAACCCCTCCCAGAATGGTGCTTCAAGATGAAAGTAGGAAGTCACCATTCAACTTTTAAAGGAGGTAGTTCCCCATGTATAACGGTACCTATCGTTCGGTACATATCAATGATGTGGAGGTACAAACACTTTCGGAGGTGTTCGATCAGCGCCCCCTTGTATTGGGAGTGGACGTGGCCAAAAAGAAATACAAGGCCGGACTGGGAACCCGGGACGGAACTGTTCATCGAGTGGTGAACTGGACGCATCCCCGGGAGACCCGTGAGTTTGTGGATTTCATTCACCGGTTGGACGCCTCGCAAGTACAGCTGGTCCTGGAGCCGACCGGAACGTACCAGGATCCGCTGCGATATCTGGCGTATGAGCAAGGATGGGAGGTGAAATACCAGGCGACGAACCGGGTTCATGATGCGGGGGAAGTGTATGACGGAGTGGATTCGCAGCATGATGCGAAGGCCTGTCATTTACTGGTGTGGCTGCACAGCCAGCAAATGAGCCAGCCCTGGGAGCCTGAATCCCATGGGCATCGCCGGTTAAAGGTATTAACGGACCGGATGGCGGACCTGGAGTTGCAGTTTCAGAGACACGAGGGACGCCTGGAGTCAAAGATGGCCAAATACTGGCCGGAAGTGGGAGTGGGATGGAACGTGGTCAGTGCGACGATGCTGGGGGTTCTGAAGGAGTATGGAGGTCCGAAGGGGGTGGCCGAGGCCCCGGATCAGGCAGCCGAATTGATGAGACAGATCGGGGGTCATTTTTTGAAGGATCGGCGAATCGCCGAGGTAATTGAGTGGGCGAAACAAACAGTGGGTCAGCCCATGTTGAAGGAGGAACGACAGATGCTGTCGCAGCTGGCCGAGGACACGGATCGCATCCGGCGCCAGCAGAAGCATCTGGAGACCCAGCTAAGCCGGCTGATTCATACCGACGAATGCTTTGAAGACGTCCGGCGGCTGGGGGAGGAAGTGGGAGATCCCACGGCGTCGGTGTTTCGGGTCAGCGTGGGGGATTTTCGGGAGTATGGAAGTACGGACGAGTTGTTGAAGGGATTTGGATTGAATTTGAAGGAAAAAAGCAGTGGCGAACACCAGGGGTTGTTGCGGATTACCAAACGGGGACCGTCCGAGGCGCGCCGATTTTTGTATCTGGCCACGCTTCGAAAGATCAGTCGGAATCCCATTTTTCGAGCCAAACACGACAAAAAGGTCAACAAGGATGGAGAGAATGAAAAGCAAAAGAGCGTAGTGGCTCTGATGAGAAAATACGTCATGGGGTTGTGGCATGTGCCGCGGGGACGGCAATTTGATTCGCATCAATTGTTCGATGTATCGCGGTTAAACGTCACGTGAGTCCGTCCCATGAGTATGAACACCATGAGGATTTTCGAAGGAGGAATGTCATAGGACACGATCGTTCGTCGCCCGGCCTCCCGGGGGAGACCTCCAAGTAGGGTCTTTGAACCGGATGAACCGTGGAGGTTCATTTGAGTTCCTTAGATAGCATTGAGGCTCCCCCAAAGAGGCCGTTGGCGAGGTCAAATGCCCGATGTGGCTGCTTTGACACGGCCCGCCGTCAGGATTCGACCCGCGGGTCGATGTCCCAGGAAAAGAGAGATTTGGCTTACCCTCGTCAAAACGGCTCGGACGTTGGGAGACGAACAGAAATGATTCAAGACGGTTTAGCCAGGGTTTCATGAAAAATTCTGCGTCAAAAAATTGAGGGAAAAGTGTACCCCTGGGAGGGTGCCCCCGACTAAAATAGAGCTTGACATTGCTTAGGAGAGACCCGTCTCAGACTGTTCGTAATATGATTTAAGGATTAAAGTTTTTTTATGTTCCACCACAGTCCTTAACTACCCCTAAATGATGACGGAGTCATCGTTTATGAAAAAAGGCTTTTGACAGTGTGAAGTAATAATGCTACAATCACTGATTCCTAAAAACGGGTTAAAAACGGACGTCCGGTAACAGGTAATTGGCGGTTCCGCGACCATTCATTTTCAGGGTATCCATCCCTTTGTTCGGACAAGCCCAATATACGTGCCCGAGAGGGTCCGCTATACGGTATACAGGAGAACATAAGCCATCGTGTACTTGGTGTGCACGTGTGGAGCTCGCCTTTCCTGCCCGAGGTACGTCCATAATTTTACGCGGGTTCGGACTCAGAAGTTGAGTTTGTTATCTGTCCGTTTTAATAACGAGAACGATAAACACAAGGAGCGGACGATGTCTTCTGTCCCGTTTCAGGGGTTACAGGTCCGTAGCTCGAACGGGAGAGCGCCGGACTCCAAATCCGGAGGTTCCCGGTTCAAATCCGGGCGGACCTGCCAATCTAACAATACGATGGAGTTTGAAATATGACACGTTGGTTTAATCAGGCCAAACAGTTCTTATATGAAGTCTGGCTTGAGGCAAAGCCGGGCGGGCGAGTGAATTGGCCCGGACCGAAGAAGCTCATGGAATCAACGTTGTTGGTCATGGCATGTGCGTTTTTCTTTATGATCTATGTTGGTGTGCTCGATCTGGTTTTTGAACAAATCATTCGATACCTCACCGGTTGAACATTGAATCCGGTGTTTTAAGGAGCGGTACTAATGAGTTCGGAACAGGAAGAAGGATCCACGGTTGTCGAAGAAAATCCGGAAGAAGCCGGTGAAAATGTGGAGGAGCCGTCCTCCGGGCAAAAGGAAGCTCAAGACGAGGAATCCGATGATCCCGAGCAACAGGCGAACTGGTACGTGCTTCATACATTTGCCGGCCAGGAACAACAGATCAAACAACAAATCGAGGATAAAGTAACCAAAGAAGGTCTCGAAGACGTGGTTTTTGACGTGGTAGTTCCCACGAAAGATGTCATGGAAATCAAAAAAGGCGAGAAACAGGAAGTCGAAAAACAGCTTTATCCCGGTTACGTCTTTATCAAGATGGTAATGTCGGAGCAAAACTGGCATACCATCCGTCAGACAAATGGAGTTACGGGATTTGTTGGTACACAGATGGATCCGATTCCCGTGGAAGAAACCGAGATGGGAGAGGTTCTGTCTCAAATTGGCAAAGGCGAATCCGAACCCCAGGTTGAATTTAGTGTGGGGGACACGGTGCGAATTATATCCGGAGCCATGGAAGAAATGACGGGAACCGTAAAAGAAGTCGATATAGAAAAAGCTCAGCTTCACGTGTCCGTTGATATGTTTGGGCGCTCGACTCCGGTTGAGTTGAACTTCGATCAAGCAGAAAAACTATAAAGGAGGGAACCACGAGCCTGCGAAGGTTTAAAAACAATTGAAC
This sequence comes from bacterium, assembly GCA_042219695.1. Lineage (GTDB taxonomy): Bacteria > T1Sed10-126 > T1Sed10-126 > T1Sed10-126 > JBDGPJ01 > JBDGPJ01. The sequence goes on along the minus strand of JBDGPJ010000143.1, from coordinate 2,729 downwards.
ATACCTGGTGAACATACCTGGAACCTTCGTAAATTTGTGGTGATTAATCATGGCTGAAAAACAAGTAGAGTCAGAAATTAAGTTGCAAATTCCGGCTGGCCAGGCTGAACCGTCACCGCCGGTAGGTCCGGCACTCGGTCAGCACGGTATTAATATTATGGAATTCTGTAATGCGTTTAACGAAAAAACGTCCGATAAGGACCCCGGGATCTTAATTCCGGTTGAAATTCAAGTATACCAGGATCGGTCGTTTGATTTCATTACGAAGACACCTCCCGCTTCGACCTTGTTGAAAAAGAAAGCGGGTTTGGCTACCGCATCGGGTGAACCAAACCGTGAAAAAGTCGGAACGGTGACCCGGGATGACGTCCGTGATATTGCGGAAACAAAAATGCCGGACCTTAATGCTTACGAAGTCGAGGAAGGAATGAAAATCGTTGCCGGTACGGCACGAAGCATGGGAATTGAAATCGAGGACTAATTAACGGAGACGGATTATTATGCCTACTAAACGAAGCAAACGTTACGAAGACCAGGTCGACGAGATCGACCCGGCTCAAGAATATGATTTAGATTCTGCGGTGGACATGGTACTGGACCAGGCCACTGCTGATTTTGACGAAACCATTGAATGTCACGTTCGACTGGACGTGGATCCTACGAAGTCGGATGAACAGATCCGGGGTTCATTAGAACTTCCTGCCGGAACTGGCCAGGATGTTCGAGTAGTCGTGTTTGCCGAGGGAGAAGACGCTCAAGAAGCGGAAGACGCCGGCGCCGACGAAGTGGGAGCCGATGATCTTATTGAGCGTATACAGGACGGCTGGTTGGAATTTGACCAGTCGGTTGCCACGCCCGATATGATGTCCGATTTAAGTGAACTGGGTCCGGTTCTTGGTCCCAGAGGGCTTATGCCGAATAACAAAGCCGGGACAGTGACGTTCGACGTAAAGGACGCCGTGGAGAAACTTAAGCGCGGTCAGGTTGAATTGCGTACCGATAAATACGGGATTATTCACACGAAGCTTGGAACGTCCGATATGGAAAACGATGAAATCAAGGAGAACCTTCGGGCCGTACTGAAATTTATCGTCAACAACCGCCCTCCGGGAGCGCCCGCAAGAGGGCAATACATACAATCAATATCCATGTCACCGACCATGGGGCCGTCCCTGAAAGTTCAGCCGGCGGCTGCGTGGGAGTAATATCTCGTTTTATTCTGATTGGTGGAACCGGGATTAACGCAGAAGTGAGAACAATGAACTTCTATTTTTCTGGAGATTGATCGATTATGCCCAATCAACGAAAAACCGAATGGGTTGAAGATTTGACGGAAAGCATGAAGGAAAGTCCCGATATGGTGTTTACCGATTACAAGGGACTTACCGTGGAAGAAATGGAAACGTTGCGCCGTGAGTTATACGACCATGACTCTCGTTATTGCGTCGTTAAAAACCGTCTGGCAGAATTGGCCTTCGA
>JBDGPJ010000143.1:0-1220 GCA_042219695.1 bacterium | reverse complement strand
CATTGATAAACGGGATGAACCCCAAAAAGAAGAACAATCCGAACCGGATCAAGATACGGAAGACGAAACTGCTTCCATTCCGGAAGAAGAACTTCCCGAGTTGACGGAACTTCCGGGCGTGGGTCCGTCCCGTGTGGAGGACCTGAACGAGGCCGGGTTTGAATCCGTTCGTGACGTGCTGGACGCTTCCGCGGAGGATCTGACGGAAGTTAAGGGAATTGGTGACGCCAGTGCTGAGTCTATGCTCGACGGTGCCGGGGAAATCATGGATGACCTCGAACCAATCGAAGAGTCCTCCGAACAGGAGGACCCGGAAGAATCCGGTGATTCGAGTGAAATTTCCGAACCGGGTGAATTAACCGAGGAAGTTAGTGGTTTTCTAAATGGTACGACGGCCATTGTGCTCAGCGGTAATGGATTCGTGAACACGTCAAAAATTGTTACGGAGTTTGCCGAGGAACACGAGAATTTGGTTATCAAAGGTGGATTGCTCGAAGGGGACGTTTTGGAACCGGATGCCGTGGAATCCATCTCCGAATTACCGACGAAACGTGAATTGCTACAGAACGTGGCGGGCGCGTTAAACAGCCCGATTCAGAACCTTGCTACATATCTACAGTATCCGATTCAACAACTTACTAATGTGTTAAATCAGGTAAAAGAACAAAAACAGGAGGAGTGACCTTTCATGTCATCGCTAAGTACAGATGAAATTGTGGAATCCATTGAGGAGATGTCCGTTCTGGAACTCTCCGAACTGGTTGACGCAATTGAAGATCGTTTTGACGTCGAAGCCGGAGCTGTCGCAGGAGCCGTTCAAGCGGCCCCCGCTGAAGGCGAAGGTGAAGAGGAAGAAGAGGAAAGCGACGTCGTCGACGTGATGGTCGAGGATTTTGGAGAGGACAAAATCCAGGTCATCAAAGAAGTTCGCGGTATCACGGACCTCGGTCTCAAAGAGGCCAAGGAACTCGTGGAAAATGCTCCGAGCCCCGTTAAGCAGGGTTTGGCCCGTGAAGACGCCGACGAAATCGTTGAACAGCTTGAAGACGCGGGTGCGACTGTTTCGCTTGAGTAATACCCGTTTGATGGTTCGATTGTTGCAGCAATTTTTTGTCAACCGGGCACCGGTATACCCGGTGTTTTACCGGTGTTGATAACGTTCAACCTATTCTGGAGGTAATGATACATGGCCGTTGATGTGTCCGAAGCCGAAGTTGTGC
>JBDGPJ010000142.1:734-10385 GCA_042219695.1 bacterium | reverse complement strand
GCGCATGGAAATAGCTGATAATGAAAATTTCGAAGACATTCGACCGAGCGGAATTAAATACAGCAAACTCAAGGAGGACGGGGCCGAAATCATCGACGTACTTCCGGGACGTGAAGACGCCGACCTCGTTGTAGTGGCCGAAAACGGCCAGGGACTACGTTTCGATACCTCCGAACTGAAACCCCTTACTCGTAACGCCCGCGGGGTAATCGCCAAACGCGGTGACTCCCCGCTTGCCGGAGGAGCTCTCGTCAAAGATGGAGAAACTCTACTGCTCCAGGGGGACTCGACCTGTGCCGCGGTTCGTGTTGACGACATCGAACCCCAGGGACGTGGTGGAAAAGGACGCTACATTATCAAGCCGACCAACGGAGATGCCCTCCATACCATTCTGGCCAGCCCCACCCGTCCACGGGCTTCACAGGGTGACGCACTGGAAAAATTCGACAGCAAGTCCAAGCTGGGAGGACACGGCTCGCGCCAGGAAATTGATTACTTTGTCATTGACGTAAGTCAAAATGGTGAAACAATGGAATTGTTCAATGAGTGATAAATTAATGGTGAGAGACGACTACTTAACCAACCCGGGGTGAGACCAGTTTGAAAAATATCAAAACCACCTGGTCCGCCCTGCTTAACGTCGGTTTGATCCTTCTTCCCTGGATCGTTGTCTCCGGCATATTGATACAGTTCGGACAGCCCCTCCTTGGACAATTCAAGAAATTTCTTGGCAATCCCATGCGGGAAATGAACACCCTGACCCAGAAACTCCGCGATAATCCCTCGAGAAACATACCTTTTCAAAGAATCTCAACTCAATTTCGTCAAATAACCCGGCGCGATCAAATCGGGGATACCGACGCTCACCAGCTCCGCCTCGCTACGCTCAACATTCACCAGGGCGTTGTGAAACGCGTATCCGCCGGTGGTAAAAACATTTCACTGTCGGACACCTACATCTCCTTCCTCCAGCAAACCTCGCTCAACAAAATTTTCCAACAGGCTCCCCTATTACGTAAGGAGCTTCGTAAAGACTTAAATCGCGTACAAAGTATTACGAAATTGCCTTTCTACGGAGTTCGAGGCTTACAAGAATTTTCTAACCACTCGGACACGGTTAATAAATTCATACGAACGTACGGTGAAATGTACGCCAACCAGTTGATGTGTAAAAAAATGGCTTCAACGACATGTAGCCGTATTTTTTCGTCTTCTACAAAAACTGTTTCCAACCATATCAGCCAATACTACAAAGGATGGCCCGACTTTGCCGAAAATGCCTCCAACGATCCCGGGGATTTTTTAACCAAACTACCTCGTCTTATGGAAGTCTACAAATTATTGGGTCCCTCGATTAACGAGTATTTAAAAACTCCACCGTGGACGCAGTATTCTCAACTCAAAACGTCACAAAAAAAATTCAGGGTCCATTACCGTAATAACATGAGGTCCTGGTACACGAAGGTCCTACAATCCACGAAAATCAAGCCCGAGGATTTTTCCAGCCCTATTTCTGAATCACTCGTCAAAAAACTCGAAGAAATTATTCGGTTGGAACGAATCATTACTCAATCCGATCAACTCAAAGCCATGCTCAGGGACGGGCCGGTACAATCCAGGCGTAAAAAAATATCCCAGGAAATCTACGACCGGTATCAGTGGATCTACCTGACAAACCGTTTCGATCCCAGTTATCAATCGTCTTCCGACGGACTCAATCTCCTCCGCGAGTTACTTTCCGTATTACCCGGCGGGCAGCAACAACTTAAACAAACCAGTAGCCTGTTTGCTTCGATTGAAGAAAATCACTCTCAAATTTCTAACCTTCTTGAAAACAAAAAATACAGGGATTTATCGGAAACATTACGGTCCATACAGCAAAATCACCTCGGTCCAAGAGATCCCGTTGGATGGACGATCATGGTGAAAAACTTCCTGAAACAATCCATGGGCACCATCACGAATCCCCAGTGGCAACCTACGAATCAGCAAAGTGAAGACGGTTTTGAGTCCCTTGTAAAAACGTACGGAGAACTGGGAAAGATTCTTAAAGTGGAAGGACTGGATTCAAATTGGGTGGATCAAACCATTTTGGCGATGAAGAGCCGGCGGTTTAACCAGCTCAAACATTCAATCTCAAAACATTTGCAACAATCAAATCAACAAAACCGGTCGGCTCTACGAAACGAATTATCACAACTGCTCCAGCTCAAAAACCTGCCCGAACAACTCCAGGGCCAACCACGGGCGATTTTCTTCCGGGCTATAGTGATCGACCGATTAACACGGAACAACGCCAAGTTATACGACCAGTTTGAATCTCGTATTCGCGAAAACGCCATCTGGAACCGTCAATGGAAAGAACTTACTTCCCATCTGCGTCCTCTTGAAAATCGGCGACCTCAATATTTGCTTACTCAAACCGATTTGAACACTCACATTGGAGCACTACACAGGTGGCACGAGAATCTCACGGGATCCTCCTCCATAGATTCCCTCCTAAAAAGTACTCTCGTTGACCGGCTCGAATCTATTCTGGGAACCCTGAAAAACAAGACCATTGAGTGGATAACCAATCCCGGGGACAATTCCCCGGACAACAGTACCCTTCGTACAATCATCGACAACCTTAATTCCGCCCTGAAAGAAGCTTCTCGATTCGAGTCGTTTGCAGTGGAAAATCCCCTGGACCGTTGGGCGGAGCTTCTTACGTTCCGAAAAAAATTAGCCAGCTTGCAGACTCGAATCAACAACCTGAAAAAAGGAAGTTTGTTTGGTAGTAACGACTCCTTTCAACAATATCGTAACCAGCTTAACAATTACGCGCCCGGACGTTTCCCTGATTCGTATGAACCTCAACATGAATTCCAGAAAATTCTTTCCATCCATCAAGCAATCATGAACAAATCCCGGAAAATACATAACTCGGCTCAAGGTGACTGGTTATCGGGCTGGGGAGGGCGGATTCGAGGTCCCCAGGTACTCAAACCCTGGCAATCGTTTCTTCAGTCCGTTTCCGGCCGTTTCAACACACCTCAGCTCCAATCCGAAATTGCAAAACTACGGTCCGAAGTGAATAAAAAAATCAACGAGTGGGAAGAATCATAATGGATTCCAACCCTATCAACACTGGCGAAGCCCGTAAAATATTGCGGTATTCCTTGATTGGAGTACTAATCATTACGTTCTTGCCACTCTTATTCGACACGCGATTTCGAAAGCTGGTGGCGGTTGCTTTGCTCGGTATTTTTTATAGCTGTTTTCTGGTCAATGTCTGGGATCGTTGGACCCGGACAATTAACCAACACACGAATTCCACCGTCTTAAATATTAGCCAAACCACACTTCGTTTTTTCCACACACTATTACCCTTTCGTTCGTGGGGAGTGGTTCCTTTTATCGTTCAGGTATTTATCCTCGTGGCCGTGTTTGGTTTTGGCTGGTTCCTTGCCCCACTATTTTACGAAATTGTACACAACCCCTCTACGTTAGGTTGGATCCGAAGAGCAATTCAGCAATCCGCTCCCGAACTCTATAAATTTCTCAACGAACTTACTTATAGTGTGGATCCCTGGACCGTGGTACGACAGAATGCCCAGCAAATTATTACGAGCTTCAACCGGTTTTACTCGGCATTTGTCGTACCGGTTACTTTTATCATATTCACCGGTATTGGAGCCGCACTGTACGACTCCTTGGAATTCTTGCTGTTAAAAGCGGAGGAATCGGATCATGGACACTCCGAAATCATGGACACTTACGGCTCCCTTTTTGGGGAGTACCTGAAATTCAACGCCATATATTACATTCTTCTTGGTTCCGTTATTAGCAGTGCGCTGGCTGTTATGGATTTTTATGAAATTTCACAGTTTGGTTGGAAGATTATCATTGGACTTTTTATCTCGTTTTTCCTCGGAAACCTGTTTGTACCCGGACTGGGAACATTGATTATGACGGCTCTTACCGTGGGAATGCTGTACCTCTGGCAGGGAATTGTCGGGGCCGGTGTTTCACTGCTCTGTTTTACAGTGTACTTCTTGTTCGACGATTACCTCGTAAAACCGTCCTTCCTGCTCTGGCTTGGACGGAAACCGGGCCGCGAATGGGAATTCGGAATCGAGGTCATCGCGACCGGCCTAATACTCCTGTACGCCTCCTTCGGACTGTTGGGAACGCTACTGTTATTTCCTTCACTTTGTTTCCTGGACGCCTACTTACGCCAACGTAATCCACAGTTACGACGTTTTGTCCTGAGCCCACTCCGAATGCTTAACCAGTAATCACGTTATGAAAAACATTTCCCGGCTCGCCATAAATCTCCTGACCTGCACGGGGGCCGGACTTTCGGCCTGGGCGATTATCAGTGCGTCACAGGGTAACATCCGGGAAGCCTGGATCTTATTAGGCGTTACTGTTTTAATCGATGGAATTGACGGAACACTTATCAGGGTTCTCGAGATTAAAGATGTCCTTCCCCAGTTTGACGGCGACCGCCTGGACGAATACGCCGACCTTCTTACATTCGTTGTCGCACCGGTACTCATCGGGTGGCTAACAAACGTTATTCCTCTTTCAGTCCCCGGAATTATTACTGGTATACTTATAATTGCATTGTCCTGTCTTCAGTTCTCCCACGAACACTCCAAAACCGAGCGAGCCTTCTGGGGATTTCCCTCCTACTGGAACGTGGTGATTTTTTACGGCTGGGGATTTGGAGTAACCGGTTGTTGGATGATCGGCGTCTGCCTGGTGTTATGCGCAACATTGTTTGCCCCCATCCCGTTTGTCTATCCATCCCGTTTCGACGTGTTTCGCACGTTAACCATCGTTCTCGCTCTGATCTGGACAGTGATGATTTTCACCTACTTGGTAATGAGTGCCCCGCCTACCTGGCTACTCCCCGCGTCTTTTTTCTATCCGGTGTATTACACAGTTATCAGCTTTGGACTTTATCCCTACATGAAATAGTTCCCATCCGTCAAAGCGGTCAATCTCCCTCTACCGATGATGTCACTTCATTGGTTAACTCACCGATCCCCCCGATAGAGACACGGTATTCATCCCCCTCGCGTAAAAAACGTTCCTCCTCGCGCGCAAATCCGACTCCGGCCGGAGTACCGGTCAGTATGACCGTACCGGGAAGCAACGTGAACTGACGGGATAAAAATTCAACGAGCTCATCTACACCAAATATCATGTTGCCCGTGGAACTGGACTGGACAAGTTCCCCGTTAAGATATCCATCAATACTGAGTCCCTCGGGAGGTTCCGTTTGGATGCAGGGACCGATCGGACAGAAGGTGTCAAAGGATTTGGCGCGGTACCACTGCTTGTCGTACTTCTGGCAATCACGGGCGGTGACATCATTACCACACGTGAATCCGGCTATGTATTCTTCTACAGCTTCTTCTTCAACGTTTCTGCAACGTTGGCCAATTACAACAGCAAGCTCGGCCTCGTAATCCACGTAATCGGGCGCCGTGGACGGTAAAACAATGTCACTTTCTGGCCCAATTACACTCATCGGCGCCATCGTGAAAAATTCGGGGCGATCGGGTTTTTCGAGTTCCACCGGTTCATCGTCTCTCCCTTCGGCAATATGATCCCGATAGTTCCCGGCCACTCCGTATAAAACGGGAGGTTCCACCGGAGGTAATATCTCCTCAACGTTCAAGGTTTGACCAATAATCTCAAACCCCTCTACAATCGAACCGGTTAACTTAACGTGGGAACCTTCCTTTCGTGTGGCGTGATGGGTTGCCCCATTCACTGTACGAACTCTAAAAATTTTCATGAAAACTACCTCACTGGAACAAATAACCAGTCATCAATCCGTTGACTTTCGGGGGGAAACAATTGTGAGGGGAATCAATCGGGGTGAAAAGAAAGTTCCCCACCCAACACTACTTTATGGGCGATTGATCAAACCGTTCAATCCTCGTCGATAACTTCAGGGAGCTTCGGGTACCGGCCGAGGTTCTCGGTTGTCGTCAATTGCAACGTAGGTAAAAATTCCCTCGGTTACTTTTACCATCTCTTCGGCGTCACGGGCACGGCGCCACGATTCCACTCGAACCGTAATCGAGGTATCGCCGATCTCCTGTATTTCCGAGTAACAGCTGACCTCATCTCCCACAAACACCGGTTTATGAAACTCCATTGCTTCGATAGCTACACGTCCCCCGGAACGCCTTACGGCCTCGGACGAACCGGCAAGGTCCATCTGGGAAAGCAACCATCCACCAAAAATATCACCATTGGGGTTCGTATCGGCCGGCATCGCCGTAGCACGGAGGGATGGCTCCTGGTCAGTGAATTTGCGTTCACTCATGGTAGGAAGTTCCTCTCAAATAAAAAAAGGAGTTCCCGCCCTGGAGCGGGAACTCCGTTCTGTATTCGCTCGAATTCAATCGTTTTTAGACTCGGGAAACGTTGGTGGCAGCGAGGCCTTTTTCCGTCTCTTCAAGTTCGAACTCGACTTCTTCGTCTTCTTCGAGCGTCTTGTAACCTTCCCCTTCAATCTCTGAATAATGGACGAAGACGTCCTCACCTGTTTCCTGTTCGATAAAGCCAAATCCCTTGGCGTCATCGAACCACTTAACTTTACCACTTGGCAAGGCATGTACCTCCTTTACAGCAAAATTTCAACAATACTCATCTATACTGGCATGATAACTTAAGCCACACTATTAAAATAGTCAAATGATTGTATGGACTGTGAAAAAAAGTTCAAAGGATTTTGACCGTGGAATATATCAAATTGATCAATAATCCGGGGGATAGAGTTACATTTATCCCTGAAATTGTAAGAACAGTTTTCCCGACGTTTCGTGGAAATACATTCATTTTAAGCCAAAAACCGAAAACTTCTCATTATTGTTGAAAACGATTCCCGAGTTTGCCCAAAATTACGTTCCAAATTTATACACTGTATAACAAAGGGGGGATTCTCCGCGTCTTGATACACAAACGTAAAGGCTTTCATGGGTAATTTACGGGAGCGTCCAACCGAAACGTTCATTTTGGATTCCAATCGCACGGAGGGTATCCCATTTACAATAATCCGGGACTGACTGGTCCATTGGACCGTTTTTACACTCTGCTCGTATTCACTTTTATAGTTTTTAACGTACTTTTTTAATGAAGTGGATTTATCCTCCCGAGCTTGAGGAGAAAATACACTGCAATTAACTCCATCCCTACCGGGTTCAATCTCAAGCAGAGTGGTATTGTTAGATTGTTTCTCGGAAAGCGATTGAGCAACACTCCATTGTTTGGGAACGCCTAGTCGAATGTTTAACGATTTATCACGATACCACCTGAAATCATTCGGTAGTTTTTTAATTCCAACATCCGAAGTTCCACATCCAGCGGTCACGATCAAAATCACAACGATTACACCAGATTTAAATGATTTCATTATTATCGTGCTCCAATTCAATTGACTTTTACGGTGATATTAAATCGTACACGACCGTATAACCAGTTTCGGAACCCATCATAAAAATACTACAAATAAAATGGTCCGTTAAAACCCCCGAAAAATCCTTCATTTCAGTCCAACCCTGTTGTTTCAAAACCACCTGTCCCAACGTGTATAAGGAAACGTTTACTTTTCACTACCGCTTCGTAACGGGCGATTGATTAATCAAAAGTTCCCCGGTTCAATTAACTCCGTTTATTGACCCGTTCTGTCTATTGAATAATTTAGAAGTCGGATTTTCTTAGGGAACAAAAATTCAAGCACACTTAGAACATCCTTCAAGTACTTCAATCACTTAACCCGCTAAATGCATGAAATTTTCAAGTTCATGCATTTAGCACCTCTACGAGACTGCCGTCAAACTTGAATGTACGTCATTATCATTCCGAAATGCGACGGATTGTTTTTTCAGCCTGTGTTTGTTGTAAGCCGTTCTCACGGCTAACCGGCTGGGCTATCTCCCGCTGACCGAGCAGTCAATCAATAATTACGACGTATTCATCAGGGTATGAGGTTTGTTCAACAAAGTAATTGACTGCTCGGACGGCTGAACTAAAAATCAGAAAAATCCCGACAGTTTTTTGTCGTGAATTTACCGTGGTAAAAGTCTTTTCTTCTTCCCGAAGAATTACTTCTCGTAACGAACCGGTTGACAGTTCAAAGAGCGCAGGTTTAAAATTGCAACTTATTCTTAATTTATTGGCTTTCAATGGATGATTAAATCTCTGTTTTACGAATGAATGGCATTTGTATCCGATTTTAATCCTCCGTTGTTTTCCTCATGACATAGTTATTCTCTTGGAGGTATTTCGATGTTTAATGCAGCACCTTTTGGTCGTTTCCGTTTCACAGTATTTTTTCTGGTTGTGACCTTTGTTCTTTTTTTGGTTTTAATCCGGCTCCTGCTCTTTCACAGGGAAACGCAACCGGAGTTATGAATAATCTTTCGCTCGGGGGCCATATCCATACAACTGCGACGTCCCTTTCACAGGACTTCCAGAACGGAAACAGTGACGATACAACCGCTATTGATGTCCAGTCCGCGGCTCTTTCCCTGACGTCCAGTCCGTCCCCATACGTCGACGGTAAAATTGTCTGGTTGCTTGAAGAAGGTTTAAACGGAGGAAGCGCCGGTCAAGGTTTTGCCGTTGACCAGGCTTACGTAACGGTAGGTGCCAACAAACACGTTCTTTCCGACCGCAAGGGACGTTCCGACCTGAATTCTCCCTACTACGCAAAAATTGGGAAATTCTACTCACCGTTTGGAATTAGCATGGGTTATCACACGTTCGACGTGATCTCCGAACCGGAGACACTGGCTCTTGCCGAAACATTGGAGAGCGGAGTGCAGTTCGGTTATAAACCCCACTCCAACTTGAACGCTTTCCTTGCCGCCTACAATGGAGGGGGCCCGGACGGTGATAACGATCAAGGCATTAATGACGTGGTCCTTGGCCTTCACTACAGTCATCGCCTGGGAAAGCTCAACGTCGAGTGGACCAACAACCAAAATAACAGTCTGGCCTTACAGGGAGAACTAACTGGAAACGAAGATGCCAATGCCGGATATAGTGCGTACGCCTCCACGGAATTTGGACCGGCTCAACTTCAGGTGTCCTACGTTGCGGCCACGGATCAGTACGACACCGGCGGACTCGTAAATGAGGATCCATCGGCGCTGACCGCCGAACTGACCATGAACAATCTGACGAAAATCAATGCCTATCCGGTGAATGGAACACTCGTTTACGATCAAACCTCGGACTGGCCGGATCACCCGGAAAACGTGTACGGTGCCGTCGTGGACGTCCCGGTTGTTAACGGTGCAACGGTCTCGGCGGAGTTCCTTCAACGAGAGTACGATGAATCGCTAACTACCCGGTTGGACGAAGAAAACCTTATAGCAGTTCGGTTTTCCATGTCATTCTCCGAACTATTACAAACCCGTTCCTCCAAGTAGGTGGGATCGCCACAATCCGGAAACGAACAGGGGCATAAATAGCCCCCTGTTCGTTTTTCTCGACCAATTTTAGAATTAGCCGCCTAATAACGAAGGATATTTGAAGTCACGCAAATGCATACATTACAAGGTCATAGTAGAATTGATTGTTTAAATGATCCGATTAATTTACTGAACTGCCTTAAACCCTTTCGTGGGAAAGGCAGCC
>JBDGPJ010000142.1:282-724 GCA_042219695.1 bacterium | reverse complement strand
GAATTAAGACGGTCGTGTTGGAGACAACACATTTTGGACGAAATTTTGTCAAACACATACTGCACAAACAAGGTAATAATTTCTTTTAATCGGATGTGAGAACATAATTTTCGCGGACATAATATAACGGTACGCTATAACTCAACTGGATTACAGCTATTCCTATTTTGGAATGAATCCTTCTACAAACGAAAGGATGGTTAGTAATGTTTCTGAATAACAACTCACTTCGATGGATGGTTGTCCTGTTATCGCTTTTACTTCTTCCCGTGATTTCCTTTGCTGCGGGCGAACACGACCATTCCACCCAACAATCAACCGCCGAGCAGAAAAGTTCTTCACCGTATAAAATTCATTTCAAAACCCACCCATCTCCCAAAAAAATTGTTCCCGACAAAAACAAGGTTGAACTGTTTTTCAACGTAAAGCACGACGGTGAACC
>JBDGPJ010000142.1:0-272 GCA_042219695.1 bacterium | reverse complement strand
CGGCAAAAGACGTCAAGCTGTCGTACAGAGTACACGCCCCCGATCGTGAAGCCTGGTTTTCAACGGATTTCCCCATTGTAGAGGGTTCCGTACTGATGAATGGAACGGTAATTCCTGCCAATGGCCAACAGATGATTGAAGCGATATTACCCATCCGAGGTACGTATCTTGTCCAGGCCCAGGTAGAGGGTCCCGAGGGTACAACGTCACGCAACATGACGTTCTCAGTATCGGAAAACTCCAGTGAAATTCGAAATCTGATCATCTTTTTA
>JBDGPJ010000141.1:0-7144 GCA_042219695.1 bacterium | reverse complement strand
GTCGCCGTCAGATTATTTTTGTATCCATTGCCCTGACGACCGTAGTTGTTGTAGGAGCTTTGCTGTATTGGGCGATGCAACCCCAGTACGTTGTGCTCTATAACAGGGACCTCGCCCCCAAGGAAGCCTCCAAGATAGCTGAAGAGCTAAGATCGATGGGAGTTCAACCCAAGATCGAGGCGGGTAATATTATTAAGGTGCCATTTGGACGAGTCCACGAACTTCGATTACAGCTTGCCCAATCGGGAATCCAACCGTCCAGTACAACCGGTTTTGAGATTTTTGAAAAGGGCGGTATCGGGATTACTGACTTTGAACGTCAAATGAGATTCAAGCGAGCCCTGGAAGGGAGTTTGATTCGTTCAATTAAGACCAACCCCCAGGTTAAAGACGCTCAACTAAACCTGACGATTCCAAAAGAAGAGGCCTTGTTCGAATCGGACGAAAAACCCGTTACGGGGTCACTCGTGTTACAGCTTAAGCCTTTTGCACAGTTGAAGGATCAGCAAATCCAGGGGATTGTGAACATCGTAACGTTCGGTGTACAGAAACTGGATCCGAAGAATTTCCGGGTAATGGACCAGAAAGGGAATACACTCTGGGAGGGGAATCAGGCAGCTGATTCCCGTTCCGGGGAACAGATGAAACAGCTTAAAGTGAAGAGGCAAATCGAGGACAAACTCGAGGACAAGATTCACTCTTCATTAGGTCAGGTACTTACACGAGATCGCCTTGCGGCCGCCGTGACTATAAACATGAATTTTGATCGTGTTGAGGAAAAGATGATTAAGCGCACCAAGCCCGAGGGGTCGTTTGAACAGCTCCGAAAGAAGGAAAAAACAACGTCGCGATCCCTCAAAGGGGAGGACCTCAAGCCGGGTGGTCAGGCGGGGGTTGAAAGCAATATACCGGGAGGGGAGGAGGTTAAAGGAAACGTCACGAACTACCAGGAAGAGGCTGATATGGTCGAGTACTTTGCCAATAAAAGTGTTACGGAGATTGTCCAGAGTCCGGCGTTGAGCAGAGTATCGGCGGTTCTTACCGTAGATGGCAATTATGAAAAGACAACCGACGACCAAGGGAACATAAAGTACGAATACAAGGAATTACCGGAGGAAAAAGTTCAAAAAATTCGTCAGCTTGCAAAAGCTGCAATCGGGTACAATTCCAAGCGTGGTGATAAAATCGAAGTGGCCCAGATGCAGTTCGATCGTTCGGATGAGTTTCAGAAACGGAAGCAACGCCGCCGCCAGGAAGCGTTCCAGAGGAAATTAATTTATTTTGTTTTGGGGGCTATAGCCCTTACGTTTATAATTGGTGGTGGGTTGTACTGGTGGCGTCAACGAATGAAAAAACGCACCACGGAGGAGGCCGAGGAAGCCGAACCGGAAATCCCCACGAGGGATCTCATGGCGGAGGTTTCCATCGAGGAGAAGGAGCGTGAACAGCTCAAGGATCAGATCCGTGAGAGTGCTCAGGAGGATCCCGAAACCACGGCCCAGATACTTCGCTCCTGGTTTGCCGAGGAGATGTCGTAACGATACACGTATTTTTATAAATCCGGTTGGAATATCGGCACGATTGAGTTTGTTTGACGAAGTAGGACTTTAGGAAATTGTTCTTGGTCGGATCGTTTTGGTGTGCCTGTTGAGAAATATCTTTTGAAAACTTGTAATTATGTAATGAGTCCACTCTAAAAACCCTTATTCGTCATTCCTGCGAAAGCAGGAATCCAGAGTATAGGCTCTACGGGATGGATTGCCGGGTCGAGCCCGGCAATGACAACCTTTTTAGAGTGGACTCATGTAATGGAAACGTTCGTTACACACTACGATTTGTCATTATCGACCTTCAATAATGAAAATATAATAATCATGGGACGAGTTTATTATGGAAGTTGAAGACCTAACCGGAATGGAAAAAACGGCTATACTCCTGGTGAGTTTAGGACCGGATCTTTCCGCCGAGATTTTTAAACATCTGAGTGATAAGGAAGTCGAACAGCTCAGCCTGGAAATTGCCCGGTTGGAACAGGTCGAACCCGAAGTCCGTGAAGCCGTTCTCGAAGAGTTTAATGAAATGCTCAAGGCCCAGGAGTACATCAGTCAGGGTGGGATGGACACGGCCCAGGATATTCTGGAAAAGGCAATGGGGAGTGGAAAAGCCAAGGAAATGATCGACCGGTTGACCTCCGCTCACGAGGTTCGCCCCTTTGATTTTATTCGCCAGGCCGATCCTTCCCATATTCTGAACTTCATCCAGGGGGAACATCCCCAGACGATTGCCCTGGTGATGGCCTACCTCGACCCTGAAGTAGCTTCCAATATTGTTCAACAACTCCCGATGGATCAACAGGCCGAAGTGTCCCGGCGAATTGCTCAGATGGAACGAACGTCACCCGAGATGATTCGGGAAGTGGAGCGTGTCCTTGAGCGTAAGCTTTCTTCCCTCGTGAACGAAGAATACGCATCCACGGGTGGAATTGAGTCGATTGTGGAGATGCTCAACCACGCGGATCGAAGCATGGAAAAGAGTATCCTCGGAAACCTTGAGGAGGATGACCCCGAGCTTGCCGAGGAGATACGTCAGAAATTGTTCGTGTTCGAGGATATCACACAGCTCGACGACTCGTCCGTACAGCGTGTGTTGCGTGAGGTCGACGAGGAGGAACTCGCCCTCGCTCTTAAGGCCGTGGACGACAACGTTAAGAATAAGATCCTGGATAACATGAGTTCCCGCGCCGCCAATATGCTCGAGGAGGAGCTGGAATTTATGGGCCCCGTACGGGTACAGGACGTGGAAGAGGCTCAACAGGATATCGTGAATGTAATTCGTAGGTTAGAGGAAGAGGGGGAAGTCGTTGTGGCCCGGGGCGGAGAGGACGAGATAATTGCCTGACGACGAGGATCTCTCCCCGAATGTTTATAAACAGAACGAGGTGGTGGACGAGGAAACTCGCATGACGATCCACCAGATGGGGCCCGAGGAAAAGCTTGCCGGGAAAGTACTAAAAAATTTAAAGGAAAAAATTTCCGATGCCAGGAACGAACTGGAAAGTGTGCGCGAGGAAAAAAATCAGCTCCTCGAAGAGGGGGAACAACAAAAACAGGAGATGCTGGAGCAGGCCGAATCAGAGGCCGAGCAGATTATTGAGGAAGCGGAGGCCGAGGCCGAGGAAATAATATCTTCCCAGCAAGAAGTTGTAGACGAAGCACGCCAGGAAGGGTACGACGACGGGTACGAGGACGGGATGGAAGACGCCCAGTCCGAGATGGCCGACAATATCCGTCTGAGTGAGTACATCCTCGAGGAAGCCCGCCGTGAGCGGGATGCGTTCGTGGAGTCATACGAGGACCAAATTGTACAACTGGCCCGCCGCATGGCTGAACGAGTGGTTCGTGAAGTGGTTAGTATCGACGACGAGGTCGCCCGTCGAGTCGTTCAGGAAACGCTGGAAGAAGTTCGTGACGTTCAGGAAATTACGATTATTCTCCATCCCGACGATTATGATTCCGTACAAGAAGTCATCGATCGCTACCGTGACAATCATCCAAGTCTCGAGGAAATCAACCTGGTTGAAGAATCAAAAATGAGCCGGGGTGGTTGTCGGATCCGGACGAACTTTGGGGATCTTGAAGCTACGGTGGGTGGGACGTTGGAATTCCTGGCGGATCAATTGATAGAAGAGTCGCTGGGAGTGGTAGATGAATCATTCGTCGAACAAACGGAGGATGCCGCCCGAGAGCGCTTCGAATCGGACTCGGACGATTCAGAGCAACAGGAAAATGATACGGAGCCACCCTTGCAACAACAGGAACAAACGGACCCCGGCAAAAACGAGTCGAACACGGAATCATTGGAGCAAACCGAGACTTCATCGGAGGACGGGATGGACAGTGACCCCGAAACTAACTGAACGGGCGGAAGACTTATGGGACGATTCCCCGTCCTGTCGGACAATCGGTCGAATACGTGAGTCCAGCGGAATAATTATAGAATCGGTGGGACCACAGGCGGCCCGGGGAGACCTCTGTTACGTAACCCAGGAGGACGGGGAGCGGATACCGGCCGAAGTGGTGGGGTTCGAGGACAATATTTTAAAGCTGATGCCGGTCGGGGAAATGCAGGGAATCAGTTCCGATAGCCGTGTGATTTCCACCGGTGATCCCTATCGAATAAAAGTCGGTGACCATCTTCTTGGCCGGGTATTGGATGGCCGGGGGGAACCCATGGATGCCGGTCCTCCCCTTACGCAGGGAACTCCCATGCCCATTTATCGTGAACCTCCCAGTAGTTTACACCGCCAGAGAATCGAGTCTCCCATTGCAACCGGTGTTCGAGCCATTGATGGTTGTCTAACGTTAGGTCGCGGCCAGCGTATTGGTATTTTTAGCGGTAGTGGAGTGGGGAAAAGTACATTGATGGGGATGATTGCGCGGTTTACCGAAGCCGATGTGAACGTGATAGCCCTGGTGGGTGAGCGCCGGCGTGAGGTGCGTGATTTCATCGATAAAAATCTAACACAGGAAGCCAAAAAACGAACCGTAATGGTTGCCGCGACCAGCGATCAGCCTCCGCTCGTCCGTTTGCGAGCAGCTTTTCTCGCCACGACGATTGCCGAGTATTTCCGGGACGAGGGAGCCGACGTCATGCTATTGATGGACTCGGTTACTCGAGTTGCGCGTGCTCAACGAGAAATTGGACTGGCTGCCGGAGAACCGGCTGCCAACCGCGGGTATCCCCCCTCCGTGTTTGCCATGATGCCCCAGTTGCTCGAGCGGAGTGGTGCGGGTGAAGTGGGGACAATCACGGCTATTTACACGATACTTGTTGAGGGGGATGACCTGAATGAACCCATTTCCGACACGGCACGCGGGATCCTTGACGGTCACATTGCCCTGGATCGTGATCTTGCGGCACGCAATCATTACCCGGCGATCGATGTAATGGAGAGTGTAAGTCGTGTAATGGATGACGTAATTGAAGATGAACACGCGGAGGTCGCCGGTGAACTAAAAGAAGTGGTGGCCACCTACCGCGATGCCGAGGACCTGATTAACATCGGAGCTTACGAGGAAGGTAGTAATCCAAACATCGATTATGCCCTGGATCATATAGAGGATATAAACGACTTCCTTCAACAGGGAATTAACGAGTCCTCGACCTACGATGAAACCGTTAATCAACTTATTTCGATCTTTCAATAATGTCCTTTCAGTTTCGTTACCAGCGTGTCCTTGACGTCCGAGAACTGGAGGAGGACCAAAAACGCGTCGAGTTTGCCGAGGTTCAGAAAGAACTGCGTCGTCGTGAAAATGAATTGGAAGAACTAAAGGACAAACTGGATAACCATTACGAAAAAGCCCGGAGAATCCGTAAACAAACTCGGAATCCCCAACAGCTCGAACAGGTTACCCAGCATACTCAATATCTGCTTGGTGAAATCCAGGAAAAGCAGAAGGAGATTGAGCAATGGAAGGAGAAACTGGAGGAGGAACGCGAAGAGCTCGTTGAGGCCTCCCAGAAAAAACAGGTTATGGAAACGTTGAAACAGCGGGATTTTGAGGAGTTTCGAGAGGAAGTGCTCGAAGAAGAGCGCCGGGAGAACAATGAAATGGCGATTCGAATGTATCAGCGCCAGCAAGAAGAGGACGAGGAGTCATGATCCAGCGCATCAACGGAATGCTGAAAAAGGTATCCGATTTACACGATCAAATTAACAACATCAAAAACCTCGATGAAAAAGTGTCCGGCGAAGTACAAAAAGACGTTAATGAATCGCTCCCGGACTTTGCCCAGGTATTAAATCGGAAGAAAGCTACCGGAGGTGGGGATCTTCACCAGACTATTGAGAATGTGAGTAAGCGTGAGGGAGTGCCCCCGGACCTCGTGAAGGCTGTTATCGAAGTTGAATCGGGGTTTGACCAGTCGGTGGTCAGTGAAGACGGTGCTCGAGGTCTTATGCAAATAATGCCGGAAACGGCCAAACAGTTACAAATTAACCCGGACGATCCCACCCAGAATATTAAAGGAGGTGTCAGGTACCTCGGAAAAATGATGGACCGGTTCGGTAATCTCGACAAAGCATTATCCGCCTACAACGCCGGGCCGGGTGCCGTGGAACAATACGGAGGTATTCCTCCCTTCCCTGAAACGGAAAATTACGTTAAACAAGTCAAGGATATATACCGACAATTAAAGGGAACAGGGAAGAACCAGAGTCTTTCAGATTTGTCGAAGTAGTACAACATCAGGGTTCTTCACCGGGAGGGAGACTCCGATGGACTTGTTGCGATCCGAGCGTGGGCAGGGAGCCCTCGTTACGTTCCTTTTGATTGTGTTGCTTGGTCTTATTGGTGGCGGTATGTGGATGATCGACCGGCTCGGCCTGGTCGACGTTCAATCAAAGGCTTATTCCGCAGTGGAACCCATTCCTTACGTCGGGGACTACGTATCCCCGGGTCCTCTTTCCAAGGAAGATTACCAATCGGAACGGTTACGCCGTTTGGAGAATCAGTTGCAGAAACAGAAGGAACGGCTCGACAAGCGTAAGAAATCTCTTAAAAAGCGCGCGCGGCAGTTGAAGGAAAAGCAAAAGGATTTACAGCGCCGGAAACAGCAACTTGCCAGCCGTGAACGTGCCCTCCTCGATCGTCGAAGTGAACACGGTAGTCGGGATGAACGTTATCAGTACTTAGCAAACCTCTACGGTTCGATGCGTCCGGCGGACGCGGCGGAACGTCTTCAGAATATTAAGCGGGACCCGGTTGTTATATCGATTTTACAAAAAATGGAGAATGGTGCCGCCAGTATTATCCTTTCCAACATGGAAGCTGACCGGGCCAGTGTGCTCACACGGAAAATGGCTCAGTACCCTACTCGCTAAGTAACTATAGCATTCGGCAATCCGCGGTCAGCTAAAGCAAAAGAGCATCATAAAATAGCTTATGTATGCAGAAGGCTGATTGCTGAACGCTGACTGCCAATAAAAACAGGTTTTTTGAACCCACTACTTAACTTCCGGCTAAGGTCGAGAACCTGCGCCTTGAATCTCGACTCATTTTTGATAAAACTCAGTCACGTGATATCGTGCGACAGCCTCTACAGTTAATAAAAAACATAAATGAGTCCACTCTAAAAACCC
>JBDGPJ010000140.1:0-4139 GCA_042219695.1 bacterium | reverse complement strand
AGAAAAAAATCAATAAATACACACGGTACCTGACGGTGGCACTCAGTGCATTGCAGGGGTTTGGACTTGCCGTTCAGGCCAGCAAAATTCAGGTGCAACAGGGTCTAACGGTAGCTCCGAACACCTGGAGTTTTCGTATCGTGGCCGCACTTACGTTGACAACCGGGGCCGTGTTCGTGATGTGGCTTGGTGAACAGATTTCCGAATACGGTATCGGAAACGGCATTAGCTTACTGATTTACGTGGCCATTATTTCGGGAATTAACAAGTTTGTAATGAATGTTATACGACGGGGCGTTGTTGGTGGATTCAGCAATCCTCTTGTTGCTATTTCATTGTTTGTACTTCTGGGTTTACTGTTCGTTGTTTGTGTGTGGTTACAGAGCGCGGAACGACGTGTCCCCGTCAAGTACGCCCGCCAGGTACGAGGACGAAAAGTGTACGGCGGTCAGGGGAGCCACCTCCCCCTTAAGGTTGATTACAGCGGTGTTATTGCCGTAATTTTTGCCTCCAGTGTCATGCTGTTTCCCGCCATGATTTTTCAGTTCTTCACCGGGGGTGTGCAACCCGGGGGATGGTTTGGCGAAATTGTGTCCTGGTTTTCCCAGGGAGGTCCCCTTTGGGCATTAATTTATACGGGACTCATTATCTTTTTCTGTTACTTCTACACGGCAATTACTTTTAATCCAACGGACGTTGCGGAAAACTTGCAGGAATCCGGTGGATTTATACCCGGACGTCGTCCCGGTAAAAACACCGCCGAATACATCGACAAGATTCTAACTCGAATTACTCTCGTGGGGGCCGTGGTGGTTGCCGCGATTGCGATCTTTCCCATCTGGATGTCCGATTGGTATGGTGTTCAACTGTATTTTGGTGGGACTTCGCTATTGATTCTTGTCGGGGTAGGACTGGACTTCGTACAGAAGCTTGAAAGTCAACTGTTAATGCGTCACTACGAAGGTTTTCTCGAAACGGGCCGGGTTAAAGGCCGCAGTATGGGGTAAAGCCGGCGGTTATCAGGGATCCCTGATATAAACTTAAGAACATAAAACTTGATATTGTCAGCAATCAGCCTTCAGTTTATACGGGATGTTTTTGTCCGCCGTTGGGATTAGCTGACCGCCGATTGCTGAATGCTGATAGCTACTTGTAACACCGAACCCGTCATTTTGGTAGAATTTGGATGATACCGATGCGACTAATACTGCTTGCTCCGCCCGGAGCCGGAAAGGGTACACAATCCCGTATACTGGCCCGCCGTTACGATATTCCCCATATTGAAACAGGGGATATGTTACGAAATGCAATCCAGGAGGACACTACACTTGGTCGGAAAGCTTCCCGGTATATTACGAACGGGGATCTCGTTCCGGATGACATTATGGTGAAAATCGTACATGAACGTCTGGAGGAACCGGATTGTGTTAATGGATTTATCCTGGATGGTTTTCCTCGCACCGTTCCGCAGGCCGAAGCTCTTGAACAGGGGTTCGAGGAATGGAACCTTGAGTTAGACGCCGTGGTATTTCTCGATGTATCCGATGAAATCATATTTCAACGACTTGAAAACAGGCGCGTTTGCACGGACTGTGGCAAGACGTATCACCTGGAGGTTAAGCCCCCGTCCAACGATGAACGTTGTGATGATTGTGGTAATGACCTGGCACGTCGTGAGGATGATACCCGTGAATCAATTCAGCGTCGCTTGGAAGTGTACCGCGAAAAAACAAAGCCTCTACTGAATTTTTATCGTTCTCGCGATCTTTTGGTTGAGGTTGACGGTGAACAACCGATCGAGGACGTGGCCGAATCGATCGAACAAGAGTTCAGCGAGGCCGCAATAAAGTAGTTTTTAAGTGTTCTGCCACCGGCCGCGTTACCGGAGATAGAACATTTTCAACAACAGCGTGTAGTTCACTCAACGGAGGATACTATGGCTATGACGAACGTTCCGGATATTGAAGTTACTCCGGTTACTGTTGACCAGATGAAAGAACCCAATGCGATTGTTGCCGGTGTCCTCCGTCTTCTTAAAGAGCGTCTCGAACCCGGTATTGATACGCTTGAACTGGATCGCCTGGCCGAGGAATATATTCGAGATCATGGTGCCCGACCCGCGTTCAAGGGATACCAGGGGTATCCAAACACAATTACCGCATCGGTAAACGATCAGATCGTTCACGGAATCCCTGACGAAGATCAAATCATTGAGTCAGGTGATATCGTGTCCCTCGATGTGGGAGCCTTCAAGCGGAATTGTTACGGTGATTCAGCGTTAACCGTGATCGCCGGTGAATCCACGTCCGCTTCATCCGAAAAACTACTCGACGTGACCTACGATGCGTTATGCAAGGGGATCGAACGGGTCCAGGTCGGGAATCGGCTTGGTGAAGTGGGTCAAGCTATACAGGATCACGTTCAGCCCCACGGCTTTGGTATCGTTCGAGATTGGGCCGGTCATTTCATCGGACACGAAATGCACCTGGAGCCCCGGGTTCCCAATTACGGTCCGGCCGATCGTGGTCCAACGTTGCAGGAAGGGATGTTTCTGGCTATTGAGCCTATGATTAACCTGGGGACCTACGAGACGCGTGTTCTTGAAGATGACTGGACAGTTGTTACCACGGACGGTAGTTTAAGTGCCCATTTTGAACATACGGTCGCGGTTACTGAAGATGGTCCTCGCGTTCTTTCGAGACGGGAAGATGAGGTGTTTTAAAAACGATGTCAAACGAAGAAACTGAAAATGAAACTGAAAATGAAAATGGAAATGGAAATGATAGTGGAGATGTAATAGAAGTAGAGGGGGAAGTTACCGATACGCTTCCCAACGCAAAATTTAAAGTTGAGCTGGATAACGGCCACGAAATACTGGCCCATGTATCGGGTAAAATGAGGATGTGTTACATCGAAATACTCCCCGGGGATAAGGTGAAAGTGGAGTTATCTCCCTACGACCTCGAAAAAGGCCGGATTGTCTATCGGTACTAAAATTATCGATTACTCTTCACGGTCCGCCGGATCATAAAAACAAAAGCGTTTCGTATAGCACCAACTATCGGTTTGAGTTCAATCAAAAGACAGTATCAGTTGGAAATTCCCCGTACAGGGGCTTGAATCCATCTATATAATTGCTATACTTACCTGCTTATTAAAGTGGTAAGGAGTGTTGATCATGAAGGTTAGTTCGTCGATTCAAAAACGTTGTGAAGACTGCAAAATTATACGCCGTAATGGTGAACTTCTCGTGATTTGTTCCAACCCCAGACACAAGCAGCGACAGGGGTAACTGGTTGATTAGGGAACACGAGTAATTGAGTTGAACGTTGTTCAATTTCAATTACCGCACTCGCCTTAATTCACCTAACGAACTCTAACTTCCAAACAAACGGAGGATGTTCTTATGCGAATTGGTGGTGTTGATTTACCCAACGATAAACGAGTCGAAATTGGACTTACGTATATATTTGGGATCGGGCGTTCATTGTCCAACGAAATCCTGGAAAAATCACAGGTCGATAAGGACAAGAAGGTTCATGAATTAACCTCCGATGAAGTTACGCGATTGAGAAATCTCATTGAATCGGATTACACCATTGAAGGTGAATTGCGCAACCGCATCAAACGGAATATACAGCGACTCAAAGACATTGATTGTTATCGAGGGAAGCGCCATAAGGAGGGTTTACCGGTACGAGGACAGCGTACACGGTCCAATGCACGTACGCGTAAAGGTCCCCGTAAAACGGTGGCCGGTAAGAAGGAAGCACCGACGCCCGGTTAATCGTTTCCCGGACAATTGTTCGATAATTCGTTAGTAATTCACATGGAGGATTGTTGAGTTATGGCTGATGAAAAACGATCCGTGGGTTCGAAAGGAATTGCCACGATCAAGTCGACGTATAACAATACGATCGTTACTGTTACCGATAGTCGCGGTAACACGGTTTCCTGGGCATCCGGTGGAACCGAAGGATTTAAGGGAACCCGTAAAGGGACTCCCTACGCCGCACAGATGGCCGCGGAAACCTGTGGGGAGGAAGCTCAGGAGTACGGGATTGAATCACTGGACGTAAAGGTGAAAGGGCCCGGTAGTGGGCGTGAAGCCGCGGTGCGTTCGTTTGAATCCCTCGGGA
>JBDGPJ010000014.1:7971-8960 GCA_042219695.1 bacterium | reverse complement strand
CTCCATGGATGAAGCTCAAGAATGATGACATCGATTCACGGTTGCCTCGCGGAAAATAACGCAAAAGTAAAGACATTGAACAAAAGCATTTAAAATTAATACAATTTCCGATGTAAATCATGTTGGCGGTGTGAAACCTACTTTCCCCGAACAATCGGGAACATATTCAAAAAACCATTTGCAATGTTTGAAAGATGCTTTTATATTAACATGCTGTTAAGACTTGTTATCCAAAAATAACGACGGGAATCGGTTTTCGAAGGCTGGAATGGGACCTTCGAAAGTTCCGGGAATGGGTTTTTCTGTGATTGTGGATGGAAAGGGGAAACAGCATGGTGCTACCGATGGATTCTTGCAGTATGGGGAATTTATCCCCCATATTTTTTCATAATCAACCCGACTTTCCTCCTTCTAATACCCTTACAACACCGAAGCGGATGTCCCGGTCAATCCTCGATTTTGTAAGGGGTTTAAAATTATTCATTGATTCTTTCTTCGGTGAATTTCCTGATCACGTTTTTGATAATAAATTATTTCGTACCGCCGATCGTACCGAATATAAGCAGTTTGGTACGTTAACTCATTCAGTAATATTGGCATGTGGTCTTTCTTTATTTTTAATTCTCCTTGCCTCCCCGTTGAGAGCACAGAAGGATTCCCAAAAAAAAGAGAACCAATCAATGACCCGTTCCGAAAAATACTTAAAAAAATCCATCGGTGATTACGACACGACCTCCGGAGGGGCTTTAGATAGCCAGGATGCCGAAGAACTGTCCAATCACGCCGAGCAAACCAATACCTCAATTTCCTGGTTCATATTCAAGACAGTTATAGCCCTCGCGGTTTTGAGTGGTGTAATCTGGCTTGTATCGAAGTTCCTCAAAAAGACCGGTTTTGGTTCGGGGGATAGTGAACTCATGAATATTCGATCGACCCTTCCCCTCGGACAGAATCAGTACCTTCAAATCGTTCAGGTCGGGAAACAGTTT
>JBDGPJ010000014.1:6678-7961 GCA_042219695.1 bacterium | reverse complement strand
GTGCGATTTATCCATTGATGACTAAACGGTAAGTCGAAGTAATTAAATTAAGCCATTATCACACTCAACGACAGCGAAACGATACGTAATATGCAACTTGAGGACGAAAAAAGCAGTACAAATTCGGGCGATTCAAGCAATACGTTTTCTGGAATTTTAAACAGAGTGATTGGTACGGACAATCATGACTTCAACGAATCGTCCAGTGAACAGTCCGACCCATTCGATCAACTTCAAAACCAGCTTGACGAACTGCGTGAATCGGAGGGATCGTCTTCATGACTTCTTTGCTCGGTAAATACGTGAATACTCGTTCGGGAACGTACGTAAGTAAGTTCATGACTGTCGTTCTCTTGTCCGCGATCTTCCTGGTTATTTCAGGAGCGTTTAGCACTGTGGTAGCACAAACTGATTTTGGATTACCCACTGTAGAATTCGGGGTGAAGGAATCCGAGGGCCCTCAGGATATGAGTCTTGCATTGCAACTCATATTTCTCGTGACGATCCTGGGATTGGCTCCAAGTATCGTATTAATGATGACATGTTTTACGCGTATATTTATCGTATTTTCATTTGTAGGCCGAGCTCTTTCCTTGCAGGGAATGCCGCCCAAACAAATTTTGGCCAGTCTGGCGATTTTTCTGACAATCTTCATCATGGCCCCCACCATGTCGGAAATCAACAAACAGGCATTACAGCCCTACATGAACGGGGAACTCACTCAATTAGAAGCGGTTAAGGAAGCTTCTAAACCAATTCGTGCTTTTATGATGAAGAACATGAGCAAACCGGAGTTGGCGTTCTTTCTAAAGACCGCTGATATTCCAAAACCGGAAACGAGGGCGGACGTCCCCTTCTGGGTGTTACTTCCCGCGTTCATGTTAAGTGAAGTTAAAAAGGCATTTGTCATGGGGGTTTTGATTTTTATGCCCTTTGTCGTTATCGACATGGTGGTAGCCAGCGTATTGATGTCGATGGGGATGATGATGCTTCCTCCCGTAATGATATCTCTTCCGTTCAAAATTCTACTGTTTGTCATCGTTGATGGCTGGACTCTTATCACCCAATCCATTGTGGAAACCTACGGGGTGAGTTAGGTCATGGAAATGCAGTTTGCCATCGATATCGCCCGTATAGCGTTGTGGAATGCCCTGATGATTTCCCTGGCTCCACTCGGAGCCGGGATGGTTATTGGTATGGCCATCAGTATTCTTCAAACGGCCACCCAAATTCAGGAGCAAACACTGACGTTTGTTCCCAAGATAATAGCAGTTATGCTGACC
>JBDGPJ010000014.1:0-6668 GCA_042219695.1 bacterium | reverse complement strand
ACGTTTGTACCGAAAATTGTGGGTTTAATTGTTGTTTTATTGTTCCTGGGGCCGTGGATTTTACAGCGTCTTGTTAGTTTTACCTATCGGATGTGGGATCTGATGGTCAAGGTTGGGGGAATATAGCAGAGTGCTTGCCGTTAAGTTCCTCCTGGGGTCGTTTTCCGAGTTCCTCGTTGTACTGATGCGGGTGACCGGAATTTTTGTCCTGGCCCCGATCTTCAGCAGCCAACAAATACCTTTTAAGTTCAGGGGGAGTATTGCGCTAATTATTGCTCTTGTTGCCTTCCCTCCGTTAGCTGCCAAAGGTGTTTTGCCGTCACCGGAGACGTTTCCTCAGATTGTAAAGGTGGGAATAAGTGAGATCATTATCGGAACATTAATTGGTTTCATGGCCGAGCTCATCATTACTCTGTTCCAAATTTCGGGTCAGTTTTACAGTATCCAGATGGGATTTGGAATCATTAACGTCTTCGATCCACTGGCCCAGTCGAGCGTTCCGATTATTTCTCAGTTCAAAAATTTATTGATGATCATCGTGTTCCTTTCAATTGAAGCGCACCATCACCTGCTTGACGCAGTTTTTAAGAGTTACGAGATGTTGCCGACGATCTACGGATCGAACTTTAACGTTATGGCGGCAATATTGATAAAACAGTTCGACAAAATTTTTAAGCTGGGATTTTTGATTGGTCTTCCCTTAATTGGGATCGTCTTTCTCATGACGTTGACCCTGGGATTATTGTCCAAACTTGCCCCTCAAATGAACGTAATGGTCGTGGGGTTTGCTTTGAAAGTCATGGTGGGAATTTTGACATTTGTGTATTTGGTCCCGGCGTTCCTTCGCGTGGCCGTTCAACTATTTGGCGGGATTTACAGGGATTTGTACCGCCTAATGGGGGCTATGTGAATTGGATATGTTCCCATGTTGTAAGGCAAGCAAAGAACAACCTTCTCGGGGCTGTACACCTTCTGTAACAAAAAAGCATTCCTCCCCGGGTTTACCCGTTTCCCGGTCGGAACTTGATTTACAGTTTTTTGCCGCGGAAGACGAGGGCCGTACGGAGGATCCCACGGCCCGTCAGAAGAACAAGGCAATCAATGAAGGGAATGTAGCTCGGACGGAAGAGTTTCCCTCCGCATTAATTATGGGCGTTGGGTTTTTGACAATATGGCTTTTTGGGGGCTGGATGTTTCACGAAATCAAAACGTTTGCGGAAGAAATGATGGGAATGGAACGATTTTCCGAAATCAACCGGGGGAATTTGTTTAATTTATTCCTTCAGGTGATCTGGATTGTGGGAAAAGTGATGATTCCCGTTGCCGTTGCATCAATGTGCGCAACCATCGTGGCTAATGTTTCACAATTTGGACTCCTGTTTACGTTCGAACCCCTGAAGTTGGATTTTAGTGTAATGAGTATTGATTTCTCCAGTTTTCTTTCTGCTGGACTTGATAAGGATACTCTGTGGAATTTGGGAGTTGCGTTTACAAAGATCATTGTCGTGGGCGGAGCGGCCCTCGAGGTCATATATACCGAGTTCGAAAACCTTTTGTTATTGGTTGATATGGCCTTGATGCCGGGAGTTATCATGGTGTTACAGCTTGGTTTCGAAATCCTTTTAAAGGCAATTATTTTTCTTCTCATACTCTCTCCAATCGATTATTACTGGCAATATTATCAATGGTACGACCAACTAAAGATGACTCCTGAACAGGTGGAGGACGAGAAAAAACAACAGCAAGGAGATCCCCAGGTTAAGGAAAAACAACAGGAAAAAATGCAGGAAGCTGCTGAACGTCGCATGATGGAAGAGGTTCCCGAAGCCGACGTAGTCATTACTAACCCGACCCATTTTGCCGTGGCTCTTCAGTTTGAGGAAGCATCTATGCAAGCACCGAAAATCGTGGCTAAAGGGAAAGACCTGACGGCTCAGCGGATAATTAAAGTTGCTCGCGAACACGGAGTGCCCATTTACGAAATTCCCATGCTAGCCCGGGCCCTGCATCAGTTCGAACTGGAAGCTGAAATTCCACAGCCGTTGTACGAAGCCGTCGCCACCGTTCTCGCCTGGGTACACGAAAATCGTGACGAGGTTTCACGCGAAGAAGCGGCTATGGTAGAGCAAACGGTAATGGAGGAGGGGTTTGACGTTGGCTAACGGTTCAAAGCTTGATCGGGCCCTTCCGGATTTTATGAATATGGATTTCATTTTGCCGGCCGTGATCGTTTGTCTCGTTACGATTGTAATCATACCGGTTCCCACCTTCATTATGAATCTGTTGATCATCATCAACATCGCACTGGGGCTTATCATCATCCTGACCGTATTGTTCATGGAAGATCCCGTTGAATTTTCCGTTTTCCCATCCCTTTTACTTTCGTACACGGTGTATGGACTGGCCGTAAATGTGACGACAACCCGGAAAATTCTACTGGGTGGACCGTCCGAAGTAGAAGGAGTTATCACGGCGTTTGGAAATTTCGTGGTGGGAGGCGATCTCATTGTCGGGGTCATTATTTTCACCATTATCATGCTCATTCAATACATGGTCATTATTAATGGTACGACCAGAATTTCCGAAGTGGCCGCACGCTTTGTACTCGATTCCATGCCCGGTAAACAGATGGCAATCGACGCTGATCTCAACGCGGGACTGATCGATCAACAGGAAGCCAAGGAACGACGTGATCAGCTCCAGGAAGAGGCCGATTTCTACGGGGCAATGGATGGGGCAAGTAAGTTTATAAAGGGTGATTTAACGGCGGGGATCATCATCATTTTAATTAACAGTATTGGGGGTTGGCTGATCGGTTATTTTCGGATGGGAATGGGAGTAATCGAAGCTCTTTCAGCGTACGTGATATTAACTGTGGGGGATGGACTCCAGTCACAGATCCCTCAACTTATGGTGAATGTGGCAACGGGACTCATTGTAACGCAGGCTTCCGACGAAGGGGACATGGGACAAAACCTCGCCGATCAATTAACCCGGTTCCCGGTGGCCCTATACATCACGGGAGGAAGCTTAATTACTCTCGGAACCGTAACTCCGATGCCGTTTTTGTCGATGTGTGTAATCGGGGGAGGTATCATAGCCATTGGTCGTTCCATTGAAATGATGGAAGAACAGGCTGTCAGGGAAGCCGAACGGGAGGAAGCCGAACGGGAGGAAGAGGAAGAAGCCGAGGAGCCGGAGGACGTTTCACAGATTCTCCGGGTGGATCCGATGGAGCTTGAGACCGGGTATGCCTTGATTCCGTTAGTCGATCCCGACCAAGGTGGGGATCTCCTGGATCGTATTACGGTTATTCGACGACGCATGGCCCTGGATATGGGGCTGATTGTTCCCCCCATCCGTATACGGGATAATATGCAGTTGGATCCCAATAAATACATCATCAAAATTCGCAATGCCGACGTCGCCGATGGCGAGGTATACCCGGATATGTTTCTCGCCATGAATCCCGGTGATGTTTCGGAGGAACTCGAAGGGGAGCATACCACCGAACCCGCTTTTGGTTTGCCCGCCATCTGGATCAGCGAAGATCAGCGTGAACGCGCCGAACAGGCGGGGTATACGGTTGTCGATCCCTCGTCCGTGGTTGCTACGCATCTCACCGAAGTCATTAAGGACAACGCCGCCGAGATTCTTGGACGTGATCAGGTGCAGACGATGATTCAACGCCTGGAACAGGATTATCCCGCGTTAGTTGACGACGTGTATCCTGAACCCGTTTCCCCGGGAATGCTTCAACAAGTTCTTAAATTATTGCTTGAGGAACGGGTTTCCATTCGAAATCTCGTTACCATTGTGGAGACGCTGGCGGAACAGTTACAGCAGGGAGTCCAGGATCCTGAAATGTTAGCCGAGTACTGCCGGATGGCCCTTTCACGTGAAATTTCTTCGGGCTATGCCACCGATGACGATAAATTGCACGTGATGACCCTGGATCCCGAATTGGAGCAGTATTTGCAATCACAGGTCAACGAGGCCGAGAAAAACTTTCAACTGGATCCGGGAGAGGCTCAGGCCCTCATGGATGAAATAGAATCAACCTACCAGCAACAACAGGAAGCAGGATACGAACCGGTGATGCTCGTTCCGGGCATGATTCGTCGACCCATGTACAATTTCACGTCACGTCAAATCGACAATTTACCCGTACTTTCTTATAACGAAGTAAACGACGACATCCAACTGGAGGCCGTGGGACAGATTAACCTGTCCCAGCAGGCGCCGGCAGAACCATAATGACCGTTCACACTATAAAAATACGGAGGTAAAAGCATGGCTCAGAAGAATGATTACAAGACGTATTCGGGGGATACCCATCAGAAGGCCCTGATGAAGGTAAAGCAGGATCTCGGGACCGAGGCGAAAATCATTGAATCCCGGGAAGTTACGAAAGGTGGTTTTTTAGGGTTTTTTGGGGAACAGGTTTACGAAGTGGATGCCTATCGACCGCCTCAATCCAAAAACGGGACTCGGACAACGACCAATAATCAACAATCCTCTACCCGGAGTAGACAATCGACGTTCAACAACGGGAACGGTACGAATCGCAGGAATTCCTCGAACGGGAAAAAGGAGACACAGGCTGGAAATAATGAATGGAACGTGGATGAACCGGCCATGCCGTCATTCTCGTCAATCGAACAGGCTGCGAAATTGATTGAAGAGAAGTCCCGGGAGAGCGAGGAGGGGGTAAGCGGTAATCAGACTTATGACCGCCCCCGGTCAAATCGTACTTCCGCGCAGGAAAATAACAGTTCAGGCAAGAGGAATACTAATGGACCGATGACAACAGGGGGCTCGTCGGGAACTTCGAATGGCACCAAACCGGGGCTCGATAACAATTCTGATGTCGATGAGGAACGGTTTAACGAACTCTTGGAAAACACGGATTTACTCGTGGAAAAAGTGGACCATTTAATGGATTCCATCGATCACGACGAGCAACAACGCTCCGACAATATGGAACCGAATTACCCGGGCGTGTTATCCGACCTGTACGTAGAACTATTACAGGAGGATATTAATAAGAAGCATAGCCGGGATTTAATAAGTCGGATACGACGAAATCTTGAAGCCGATCAACTGGATGATCGCGAAGCCGTGGAAGAGGAACTCCGGAGAGAAATACGAAATGATTTCACGGAAGCTGAACCTCTGGACACGGATTTGGATGCTCCGATTCTTGTTCCGTTTGTTGGACCGACCGGCGTTGGTAAGACAACGACTCTCGCTAAATTGGCAGCCCATTTTTCACTGGAAGAAAATCGTAAGGTGGGTTTCGTAACGCTTGATCAGTACCGACTGGCTGCAGTCGAACAGTTGCGTAAATACGCCGAAATTATACAGGTGCCCGTTAAGGATGTTGTTGATGAACATCAGTTAAAGAACGCCGTGGACAACCTCGTCGATAATCAGGTTGAAATGGTGTTTATGGATACCGCCGGACGCAGTCAATTTGATAGTGAAAAGATCAGTGATTTACAGGACGTGTTTCCCTCCGAATACGATGTAGAAACTCACCTCGTTCTCAGTGCAACGTCTCGAAGTTCCGATCTGGAATCCGTTCTTTCCGGATTTTCAGGAGTGGATATTGATCGGTTAGTGGTGACGAAGTTGGACGAAACACGTTGTCATGGATCAATTTACAATTTACTGGAAATGGCCGATCAGCCCCTGGCGTACTTCACGGACGGTCAGGACGTTCCGGACGATCTTTGGATTGCTGATGGAGAACACCTCGCCGATTTACTCCTGGAAGGTGAATCCTAATCATGGCCGACCAAGCCCAAAAACTGCGGGACATGGTCGATCAGAAAGACGGGGAAAATGACTCGGTCGATCTTACGAGTCCCTCCCGGCGTTCCCGGGTCCAACCAGTTTCACGAGCCGAAGTTCTCACGGTCACCAGTGGTAAAGGTGGTGTAGGTAAGACGAATGTAGCCGTTAATATCGGACTGGCACTACAACAAACAGGCAAGAAAGTTGCCGTCGTCGATATGGATCTTGGTATGGCTAACGTAAATGTTTTAACCAACGTCTCCCCGGCCCTGGATTTATTTGACGTTTATCAGGAGAGACATTCCGTTCGTGACGTCCTTGTGGACGGTCCCGGGGGCATCAAAATTGCTGCTGGTGCGTCCGGCAAGGATCAGTTGGCGAACCTCGGATCCGAGCAATGTCAGGTATTTCTGGAGGAACTGGCCGAGCTGGACCGTATGTTTGACGTAATTATCGTTGATACGTCTGCCGGGATTTCAACCCATGTTCTTCACTTCGTTCGTGCGGCCGATCGAACGATTTTGGTTACGACACCCGAACCGACGGCGATTACGGATGCATACGCGCTTGTGAAGAGTTCATTGAGAAAACGCCCCCGCCCCAATTTCCAAATTCTCGTTAATCGGTCGACCACGAAAGTTGCGGAAAAAATGAGTCGGGTGGGGAAGGAATTTATAAACGTCGACCTCGATATTCTCGGTTTCATGGTGGAAGATCAGGCCGTGAACCGTGCCGTCCGTTCTCGCAGTCCTTTTCTGGAGAAGTTTCCCGATTCTAAAGTAAGCCAGTGTATTCAGCATATTGCTCGCCGTGTGGAAGACCCGGAGCATTCCGTCAAACCTACTGGAGTTGAAGGATTTTTTGAATCC
>JBDGPJ010000139.1:9083-9392 GCA_042219695.1 bacterium | reverse complement strand
AGTGGCTACGTTCACACCGAACAAGCTTTTACCGATTTTTTCCACCGTGCTTCCGATAGCAATAATCTGGCTCCACTTCGCTTCTTCTTTTTCTTCGCGAAGGTCCTTAATACGCCGGGCTAAGTTGGAGGAGAGTTCCCGACTGATATCGGGGTTTTTATTAATGATGTCGTCAAACACGGGTTTGTCTATTTTCAAAAGAAGAGTATCGTTGAGTGCCCGGACACTGCACCAATGTGTTTCCCCGGACAAAAGGGCCATTTCGCCAAAACTATCCCCATTGAAGTAATGCTCAAACACCCTGTTTTG
>JBDGPJ010000139.1:5829-9073 GCA_042219695.1 bacterium | reverse complement strand
ACCGCTTTTTAACCGTGTATAGGCCTCGCATCGTCCACTGGCAACGAGGTAAAAAGCATCACCCGGGTCATCCTCGTGAATTATGACTTCCCCCTTGGACACTTCGACCATTTTTGTTTTCTTGGTCACAGTACGTAACTGCCACCAGCCAAGGGATTCAAACAATGGATGTTGTTTGAGGAGATCTTTCTTAGAAGCATAGGCCATGGGAATTTCAAAGTCCTCCGTGACAAATCAACAGTTACTTTTTTAGTGCCCCTGTGAACACATAATTAATCGTAAGGCGAAAACGGTTTCTTGACTATATCTCTTTATTATTATCGTCACGTTATCTTCATTTGTGAAAGATTCCCACCCCTTATCGTACGTAATCCTTGCAAAAAAATTGTACTATCGTTAATTTGATTCATGGAAATGAAAATTTGTCTTTTCAATTTGTGAATTTTTAACGTACAATCCCTGTTCTCACTTGTGGGTGGTAGCTCTTTAGCGGGGAGAAAACCCAGTGTCTGAGTCCATTGAACTATCCGAGCTACTGCTCCGGTTTCGCGACATTGTTTCACAGAACCAAAAGCAGGTCGCGGACGCCGTCGAAATTCCACCACCGTCTTTATCCTTCTACGAAAATGGGGAACGTATCCCCCCATTCAAAATTCTCATCAAGCTTCTGCAACACTATGATGCACGCCTTAATATAGAAACGGACCTGGGCAAATGGGTATTTGAAGTGGAAGACGACGAGGTCATCCTAAAAGAAGAACCGAAAAGCGAAGAACTCGGCCTATTAAGCGGACTGGACGACCAGGAGAAGGAGGATCTGATCTCTTATATTCGACGGCGAAGACGACACGCCGAAGAAGATTAGAATGTATCCAATAACTCCCCTCTTCCCCCCTCAGTAACGTAGCCAGGATTCCAAAATGCCAGCTGGTTACTTAAATCAATAATCAGCACATCTCAAAACGTTATTTTGTCCACCAAATCATGAAGCCACTCCACGGGCTTAGGCCCGTGGTATCGGCTTCAACCCAGCCCATTCATTATTCACTACAATCCAACTTGAAACGTCGCTTCACAATTTTTAACCAAAATAATCGTTATCCCCCGCTATAAAGACCCCATGGGATGCATCCACGGCCTAACAGCCGTGGAATACTCCTGGAGGGGTTAAAGTAAGTTATCGATTATTTTGGAGTAACCAGTACTCGGTGGACGTGTCCGGCGCGGAAGTAGCCTCATGGGTGACCCGTTTGGGTAAATCCAGTGCATCGCCCGGGGTTAGACGATAACGTTCACCCTGAACACCAAACTCGATCCAGCCTGTTCGAACCAACACACGGTGACTATAGGGATGATCGTGGGGAGCATGAGTTGTAGACGGAGAATCCGTCCAGACATTGTACTTCCAGTCGTTAGCCCGTAACCAATCCTTCAGGCTCGAATCCGGCGGGCCTACACAGTCCTCTCTGTACCGGACCTCCCGAATTGGTTCAATCAATTCTGATTTCATATTGTGCTTACCCCTTTCACTTGAAACCTAATTTATCCATCAAAAGGTACAGCGATTCCTTAACAATAGAGGGTAAAAACTGTTCGAGAAGAGAAAATCAAAGGAAGAATAGGAGATTCAATCATTTGAAATGGTTGAGGTACACTTAACCACTAAAATAAAGTTGGAAAAAATTGACACACCAATGAAATAAAAAACTCGCCCTAAACTAACGAAAGAGAACTTGTTCCCGTTAGGCCGTTATATCTACGTTCTGACCGAGCCCCTGGGAACTCTTAATCAGCTGAAGTGCCTTCTGTCCCTGTTGTTCCTGGGCGTCCGCGGCTACCTTGGTGGCTATTTTCTGCTGTACTCCACCACCACCTTCGGACTCACCGGACTTGGCACTCTGCTGAGCAGCCTGTGTACCAGACTGCGAATTAAACAAAGAGCCTTGTTGGGCTCCAGCACTTACGCCCTGTAGTGGCATTAGTAAACCCTCCTTGGGGTAAATCTTCGCGTAACTCCATTTGCACTATTTAATGTAAGAGATCGAACGATAAATTTCAAATGTTGCGTAAGAAAAACCCACAATCAAATGTAAACTCATTTACAACGCCATTCTCCTCCGAGTACTACGGGAACGTTCCCTCCCCCTCTCCTATTCACAACAGTAACACTTTGATAAATAGTATACCGTTTTTAGGATTTGAGGCGAACCAAATACGTTTTTAGGATACTCACGGGAAAATACAAACTGTTGTCCGGAAACATTGCCAATGTAAACGTCCGGGTTAACTCAGCCATTTCATAAATGGGCTTCCATTCGGTGATGAATTCATAACGTTCATGAATCATCTGGTTAATCCTTAAATTTCTCGTAACGATGGGGGAACTCCGAATGCAAAAGTCTGCGTAACTGATCGTCGTCTAATCTCAGCTTGTCGACTTCCCGTTCGTTTAAGTAATCGAAAAACTCGTCACCACTTTGCCCGTAATCCTTGGACTTCGTCAACACACTGGCCAGATGAACGACGGTAACCAGTTTATCGTCGGCCTTCTCGGGCTCAATGTAGTAACGACAGGTCTTAACCAGGGCCTGGGGCAAATTCCAATTGTCGAGCACGCGAGCACCAATTTCACAGTGCGTTGTACCAAGGACTTCTCGTTCGGCCTTAATCATGGGAATCTCATTCTTGCGTGCCGTCTGTAAAATTTTCTCGAACTCCGTGTGCATGTGCTGGTCCAGTATGGCTTTCCCACCGCAGTGCAAATGCCCTGCACTGAACGCCTGTTTTTTGCGGTTGGACGTGAAACCAATTTTCTCCGCTATAAGTTCACTACAGATTCCTACCGCTAATGAATAATTCCAAAACTCCTCCCGGGGAAACAACCTCGATTCAGACGTGGAGTAATGCTGATCCATCCCGTAAGAAAGAGCGATACTTCGGATTTTATTGAGCCCGAGCATTTGAATGGCCTGCTCCAGGTCGGATATCTGTCCCTTTTGATCGGGGGTACTGTTGTTGGCAAATCTCAGGACGGCCGCTGATAACGACTGGTCCATTCGGATGGCTCTTTCTATATCCTCAATCGGTGTACTATCGTCATTCACAAGGGAGATGATTCGGTTGGTGACTTCGGGTAGACTCGGTATGGAATCAATCGTTTCGGCAATATCTTCGGCAACGTCCGCACTTGCTTCCGACATCACTAAAAACCCCATTCACATTCGATGCAAATACGTCGGAGCGA
>JBDGPJ010000139.1:0-5819 GCA_042219695.1 bacterium | reverse complement strand
AATCAAGTTTCGATTTTTCTACGCTTTCTAATGTATTACATCAAACCGTAAAATTAAAGTTCTGATTATCATAATTGAGTCGAAAAGGAACTAAAATACTCATTCTACGGACCATATTATTACTCCGTTAAACTTACAATACCGAAGAGATTAACAAAACTGGCTATTTCTTTTGTGTAGTTCAAATATGCATGTTCCTGATACCCTATAAGAACTTAACTCCGATTTTGGAATATTTCCAATCTTTGTTTTAAGGATTATCCAATGAGCGAACAAAATTTTTACGAATCGTTGAATTCTTTCCGTAATTTCGAGGACGTAACCCTCGATCGATATTACGAGGCCGTACCGTCGGAATGGCATCTTTTTATTACGGATATCCGGAATTCTACGGAAGCTATTGAAAACGGAAGCTACCGTGACGTTAACAAGATCGGTGCAGCAACCATTACAGTCGTTCGTGAAGCACTTGACGGACTCGAATTTCCATTTGTATTTGGTGGTGACGGAGCTACCATCGTAATTCCTCCCCAACATAAACAAACTACAAGTCGACACCTATTAGCCCTGAAAAACCTTGCGCGTAAAAATTTTGATCTCAAATTACGGGTCGGCTCAATGGAGGTCGCGGAAATTCAGCAACCCGATGTTTCTCTCGAGGTTGCAAAACTGGAAATTACCTCGGGAAGGTCAATCACCATTTTTCGTGGAGGGGGACTGACCCTGGCCGATAACCTGATTAAACGTGAATACTCAAACTACAAAGTGGAAGGACAAGCCGTTGATAACCTGGAATTAACAGGGCTTTCTTGTCGCTGGGAACCCATCCCCTCGAAACGTGGACACGTACTATCAATTTTGATTCAGGCCCGTAAAACCCCTCCCGACAAAATTTACGATCGTGTAATTAACACCTTAAATTCCATACTGGACGATCAACTCGGTCAATCCAATCCCATCAATACATCTGATATGTCTTATAAAACACTGAGCGCAATTCTAAAAGACGAAATCCGTTATCACGAATCGAAGGTATCGATCTCTTTCTTAAAGCGTGTATTTGAAATACTACTTGCCGTAATTATATTCCGACTGGGAATGGATCCACTATTTTTTGATCCCAAGGAATATTCTCGTCAACTTCGCACACACTCCGATTATCGAAAATTTGATGACATGCTGAGGTTGATTATCGATTGCAATGACAAAGAACGGAAGGAAATTGAGGAGTTTTTACAGTCATCCTACCAATCCGAAGAGCTTTTTTACGGGGTACAGGAGTCCGATGAAACCCTGATGACATGCTACCTGGAAAACCTGGAACAGAGCGGTCATCTACACTTTGTCGACGGAGGAAACGGAGGATATGCACGCGCCGCCAAACAATTGAAAAAACAGGTGAGAAATGCAGCCGAATCCCCTACTCCCTGATCGGGAACAACACATGATGTTCTACCAGTTCAGTTCCTTCAACCATACAGTAATCATGAAATAACTTCAGTTCCTCAACATGAACATCTTTCTTACGGAACCGTGTGTTCCCTTTTTGATTGATTCACCTGAAACAAAGTATGATTTGTTGAGGAACTCGATCAAACGGATCCACACAAGCTGTAAAGAATCGATTGAATCAGGGTACCAGGGCAGGGAAATGAATTTTCCGTGGAATAACTCCGGAAAGTACATCGCCTGGAGAGATTGATTTAAATAAATGAGAGGAATGGGGCCTGCTGGATTCGAACCAACGACATCCACCTTGTAAGGGTGGCGCTCTGCCACTGAGCTAAGGCCCCGGTTTGTTAGTTATGAGTTGCGAGTTTCGAGTTACTAGTTTCGAGTTGCGAGTTATCAGTTTCTAGTTTCGAGTTTTGAGTTGCGAGTTAATAGTTATTAGTTTCTGGCTCCTGATTTCCGGTTTTGTGTACTGTTAACAACCAATGGGAACCAAGCATTGTCTCGACTGTTTCAGAATTATTCAAGTCGTGAATCCTTAACCGACAACCCCCAGGAAAACCAGTCATAATCAATCCCGTAATTCCAGGTTGCTTCGGTCGGCGTCCACGTTGGATACCGTACAACGGGACTCACAGACGATTTCACCGTCCGAATTGGTTATCTCGATTGACCATACCTGGGTTGAGGAACCACGGTGGATGGGTTCGGCCTCGGCGGTCAACGTGTCATTGCGGACCTTTCGAATATGGTTGGCGTTAATCTCCAGTCCCACCGCCTGCTTGCCTTCGGGTGCGGCGACGTTGGCACCGATACTGGCAACGGACTCGGCCAGCACCAGGCTAACACCACCATGCATGATACCGTAAGGCTGATGGTGAGATTCGTCGACGTCAATATGGGCGATGACCCGATCCGCGGATACCTCTCCCAGTTCTATTCCCAGTTGTTCCGACAGTTTTCCTTTGGGGACGTCCATAATTATAACCCGAGACCTCCAAGTATTCCTTCGTGGTATAAATCGGGTTCGTTACACTACCATTGAAATGATTATGACTCCAGTTGATCCTCTGAATGAAAGGCAAGGTACGAACGTGAACCGAAAAACCCTCACACGCTTCGTGGTATTCCTTTCCATACTGGCCGTCCCCTTTTTAAGTCTGCCGATCACCCTACAACAGGTTTTTCTAAATCATTATCCGGGGGACGGATTATATTCCCTCAGTTTACAAATCATTCTAACTCACGCTCTCAAAACCATCCTGGTACTAACGTTGGTCCACCTTGCGTACGCAGCCGTGAAAATCTGTTTTGAAAACTTACTGGAGTACACGAAACGGGAATTCACTTCCCTGTACTGGATTCCCCTGATGGCGCTGCTATCCATGGCCGGGTATGAGCTTTACGTTTTGGCTCTGTCATTTTTGTCACGAGATCATGACGGACTCAATACTGTACCGGATTCTTTACAGTGGACTCGTTTTGATCGTCTATTTCGTGATTTGTCCTCCGAAACAGTCAACCATCCAACAATATAAAACGTTCATTCAAGCATGCTTAGGATTTGCCTGTGTAGGTGTACTGGTCTTAATGCTGGCTGGGGCCGTGTGGTACACAAAAAAACATTTCACGGGGCAATCAGGTCCTAACGTCATTTTGATTGGAATTGATACGCTACGTGCCGACCACCTGGGTTACCTGGGATACACACGAAACACGAGTCCAAACCTGGACAGGTTGGCCCGGGAATCCCTTGTTTACGAGCGGGCGCATTCAACAACTTCCTGGACATTACCGGCCTTTCATTCACTGATGACCGGCTTGTCCCCCAAGAACCACCGCGTACGGACCACAAACGATGCCCTGTCCCCCGCTTATACTACCCTGGCGGAATTAGTTAACAACGAAGGGTATCAAACCGCGGGGTTTATATCGGCGCCGTACCTTGAGGACACGTTCGGATTCGAACAGGGGTTTGACTACTATGACGAATCCCTATCGACGGGAACCAACATCGGTTCACACCGGAACATTACCTCACGGCGTTTAACGAACAAAGCGCGCTTTTGGCTGAGGAATCGATCCAACTCACCCTTTTTCCTGTTTTTACATTACTGGGATCCCCACTACGATTACATTCCCCCGGAGTCTTACGA
Source organism: bacterium (assembly GCA_042219695.1). Taxonomy (GTDB): domain Bacteria; phylum T1Sed10-126; class T1Sed10-126; order T1Sed10-126; family JBDGPJ01; genus JBDGPJ01. The sequence goes on along the minus strand of JBDGPJ010000139.1, from coordinate 2,211 downwards.
CAGGGTGTTCTATCCGGAGTACGACGGTGACGTAAACGGACTCAACATTGAACGAAGTAACAAGATCCACCCGGGCATGCCGGAAGATGACCTGCGCCAGATCGTATCACTGTACGACGGGGAGATTCGCTGGACCGACTACCAGCTCGGGCGCTTATTCGATTTCTTACAAAAACAAGGTCTTTACGAGGAAAGCTGGATTATTGTAGTAGGAGATCATGGGGACGAGTTTCTCGAACACGGTGGCAAGGGCCACCGTCATACCCTGTACCAGGAACTCATCCACGTCCCCCTGATCATTAAGCGGCCTGGATCACGAGAAGGTCGACGTATATCAAAAAACGTAAGTATCAATGACGTGTTTCCCACGCTGGTGCGTCAAATCACCGGCGAGCTCCCCTATCCGGTAGATGGCAAATCACTGCTCACGAAAGATAAGAACGTCTCGACGAAACAACGTCCAATTTATGCCACGCTTACTCGCGACAGGGGAACACTGCGCACAGTTCGCAAGGGAGACTGGAAATTGATTCTGGACCCGGCCGACACGTTGCCCCAGTTATACAACGTAAAGGAAGACCCCGGTGAATCGACCAATGTTTTCAAACAAAATCCCGAAGTGGGAAAGAGAATGAAACATTTGCTTCGAAATTGGAAACAATCCACCACGAGTCGGCGCGGGACGGATTCCCGGGCAAAAATGTCGAAGGAAACACGTCGGAAGTTGAAGGGGTTAGGTTACTTAAATTAAAAATGTCCCGTTAAAGACCCTACTCCTTTTATCCACCCATTCCACCGAGCACACCGGTATCGATGTCCGGGAAGTGTCCCTTCTTGTACATCGGCCAGTTATCCGGCTTGGAACAGTTCTTTCGGGCTTCGTCATCATCGATCATTCCGGCTTCATGAAGTGCCAGCAGGGATTGATCGAAAGTCTGCATACCATCGTTGGTACCCTGATGAATGGCAGAGTGTAATTTTGAAACCCGATCTTCGGCGATGAGTTTCTGAACGATGGGCGTGTTGAACATCACTTCAACGGCGGGCACCATACCATCCTTGTCACACCGGGATAACAGACGTTGTCCCAACACCGCCATCAAATACTCGGAAAGAACCAGACGAATCCGTTCCTGCTCTTCGTTGGGGAAAAATTCCACCAGTCGATCGATCGTTTGTGCCGTGGTGTTGGTGTGCAACGTGGAAAATACAAGGTGCCCCGTCTGGGCGGCCTCGATCGCCGCTTCCACCGTCACCTGATCTCGCATCTCACCAAGCAGAATGATATCCGGGTCCTGACGGAGAACAAATTTCACGCCATCCGCAAAACTGTCCGTATCAAGCCCGACTTCACGTTGAGTAATGACACTTTTTTTATCATCGTGAACGTATTCAATGGGATCTTCAATGGTCACCACGTGCTTTGACATGTGCTCGTTAATGTAATCGATCACGGAAGCGAGCGTGGTTGATTTACCACTACTGGTCGTACCCGTGACAAGAACCATCCCCCGTTCGATGTAGGGGAGCTTTTCCACACTTTCGGGAAGGTTCAATTCATCAAAAGAAAAGATCTCGTCCTCAATGTGGCGAAAAACGATTCCGACACTTTCCCGCTGTAAAAAGGCGTTAACGCGAAATCGACCGACGTCGGGAATTCCGTAGGAACCGTCGTACTCCTGCCTGTTAAGCAGGGCTTCCATCTCGTCTTCCGGTATAAAATCACGTGCCAACTTTTCCGTCTGTTCCGGAGTGAGAGGATCCATATCGGCTTTCTGTATATTTCCATCTATTCGAAATGACGGCGGAGAACCCACCTTGATAATCAAATCAGAAGCCCGGTTTTCCACCATCATTTCCAGGAACTGATCGATGTGGTAGTCAAACGAAGAATCGGATTCCGTATCCTTCTTCTCGGGTGCTTTTTGTGCCATATTTCATCCCTCCATGTAAGTGTATTATCGGTTACTGCTTAGCATTTAATCAAAAATAAGAAAAAAATCGACTCTTTTTTCCTAATTTTTACTCACTGTACAGTTGTTATAATGATTTCAACTATTTAATTTGGAAGGAGTAAGCTGAATAATGAAAATTTTACGACTCTCCTGGTCATCTTACCAGGACGAAGAGTCCCTGCGCCAGGAACAACAAACATTGGAGAACAGCCAATTCTCTTACGGGAGGGCTAAACAGTCCGGGAACCCTCCGGAC
>JBDGPJ010000138.1:9179-9496 GCA_042219695.1 bacterium | reverse complement strand
TCCAATTCAAGGAATTTACGGTTGACGGAGATAGGAAAATTGAAAAATGATACGGTTACCATTCACGCAAAATTCAATCGAGAAACCGACACGGCGATCGTTCACTGGAGTGCACCGTATACGTCAGTAAATCCGGATTCCACCACGGACGCCGACTCCGAAACCACCATGACGATGATCGAACCCAAGACGTACGAAGCGGATTTACCGGCCGTGGGAGGCGGAACGACGGTCGGTCTTGCCATTCAAACGGATGGCATTAATTTTGATAAGGATGGAAATGATTACCGGTATAAAGTAGATCAATCGGCCACGCC
>JBDGPJ010000138.1:5004-9105 GCA_042219695.1 bacterium | reverse complement strand
TACGACAATGACATGAATGTCACCGATGGGGGAGAGGAAATTGTAAGTGCCAGCAAAAATGAGTTGTTGTCGGACAGTATAACGAGTCATGTCACCTTGAAGGGACTTAATGTGAATGACACTTATGCGTTTGGGATACGCTGGGTTGATGACCTGGGACATAAGAGTGTCGTGGGTGATACATTTGATACAGCAACCCTCGGCGGAGCCAAGGCGAAAGATCCTGTCTGGGACGGCAATAGCTGGGCACGTAAACTGGATGGCACGGAGTATTTACGGGGGAAGCAGGACTATTTAATTCGGTTTAAATTTACTACCCATCCGAATGACGATTCCGTAAAGCTTCATTACAATGCCCTGCAGGACGGCCAAAAACCATTTTCCGGCCAGGGGGAGTTTGGCGTTCTTAAAATGACCCATCACGAGGGATTATTATGGGAAACGGTTCTGCCGAAGGATGCTTCGGGAGTGAGTACCGCCGATAAGATTGCGTACTTTGTTGAAGCAAACGGCTTAAAGTTTAATAATTCACAATTATACTATCGCTTTAATTTAGATTATTCTCCGGTTTCTGAATTGGGAGGAGTTAGTACCTGGGATCGCAGTGATGAAATTCGCCTCTACTGGAATTCATCCAACCTGAGTGATTTCAAGACGTACCGGATACGCTATAAACAAAGTACAGCCGAAAAATGGACATATGTTGATAAAAACAACAACTCAAATATGAGTGATCAAAGTACGTCGTCCGCGAATATAGCGGTCAATTCCGACAAAAACTATGCCATGAACATCACGGCGGTCGATCGTGCCAACCGTGAAAACTGGCAGGAACAGAACTTGCATATTAAACGTACGGAGAACTTCCAGCCGGTCCTCGACATGTCACCGGACACGGTTTATAAGCTGTACCCGGGGGAACAGAGCTCCGTGGAAGTGTACTTAGAAGATTTGGATGGCAATCCATGGGGCAATCAGAAAGTTGTTTGGACCCAACATGGCGGGCCGGGAACATTTGTGAATTCGTCGGATACCGTAATTGAGACGGCGACGAATTCTAACGGAGTCACGTCCGTTGATTTTCGCGCCGGAGACAAAGAAGAATATTTTACCTATTTCAAGCTGGAATTTCCCAATGCGGACGGAGTCGAACCGAAGCTTGTTACGGTATTTATTGTGCCCGAGGACAAGGATAAAAGTGAGTACGATGTTAGTGCATCAGGATATTAATCATCGATGAGGCTTAGTATCGTATGAATTACAGTAAATGGATAAGCGGTTTTTTACTTGTTCTGGTTTTGTTGTTTGGTGTCACCGGTCAGGCATTTGCAACCCTTGATGCCGCCGTCGACATTGAAACGGAACAGAACCAGGCGTTCGCTCCCCAGCACATACTTGAGGTGTTTAGCGGTAGTGTGAGCGATAACGACGAAAACACGGGACCGCTGGAATTTAGTTTTACAATTAGTGACGCCGCGGCTTTGGATGATATTGATACTGCCCGTCTGATGAATAACAGTAGTGCTTCGTTATCGCTCGAAGATGAAGTGAGTGTTACGAGCCGGAACTTCACGTTAACCACGTCGAGTTGTGGTTCCAGTTGTGCGGGGCCAAACAGTCCGTTCCTGTTCTCCATCGACATCATTTCCGACAAAGGTGCCGATCACGACGAGGACTTCACGTTTACCCTCGATTCCGTCAAAGTTCAGAATGTGGATAACATTGACAACGCGGGCTGGACGTCGGATCTTATCACGGTCAAAAACCTTATTGAGTCGTACCATATGGTGAATGAGGGGAACGGAGATATTCCTGCCATCTTGGTTTCGGAAAGCGATACCTTTCCGATCGCTCACATCGATATGGCGGGGCAGAATCGTGGTGGTACCCTTGGATTCAATCGGTTTCGCCCACGATTCCGGGAGTTGATCGGTGAATTTATTCCCGGTGGACGAGATAGTAACGACAATTACGGTGATTTCAGTACCGTACAACTGGTCCGTTCCACGAGTGAAGTCTTTGGCCAGGGCCAGGAGACGGTCATTTGTAATATAAGTCGTACAAGTTTACCGAATAACGATCCCAATGACGCCATGGCTTCCGATACCTATTATGCGGATTTCATCGGTAGTGGAAGTAATAGTCTTGGGAGTGGGGGATGTGGTGCCGCCGACGAAAACGCCGACGGCACTATAGACTCACCAACCATTGAGTTTACAAATACCACGGATCAGTCCCATTACTTCATTACGGTTGCTACCAATCAGGGTTGGGACACGTCCACGGAAACGTCGTTTGCCCAGTATTCCGGATACGGTGACGCCTGGGACGCGTGGATTGATACGGGTAATATTGCACTTACCAACGGTGATACAAATATAAGTCCCACCAATGCGACCCAGGGAGCGATCCATCATTCCGTGGATCAATTTGCTTCGGGATTTCTTGGAAATGCAAACTCCAAGCACGCTCCAAAGTTGGGACATTATTTTGGGAGTCCCGTAAACGGGTTACAGGATCAAACGGGTCTCGATTTCTCCCCGGACGTGGTGTTCTGGTTTACCGCTTTCGGAGCTTCGAGTAAGGGGGATATAAACACGGACCTAAATGCGGTTACGATTACCTTTCCCCGGTCTTCCGACTCGTTTAATCCGCGGGAAGATTTACGAAAAATCTCTAATAACCGGAAAAGTGGTATTCAGATTTGGGAGAATGTGCAGAATTTCAATCCCACAGTTGAGGTGAATAACGACAAAAACCTTCCGTTGTCCCCGGCCAATTCAACTTGGTTAAGTGATACCAAGGTTCGTATTCAGCTCCAGGAAGGTTACACGTTACCCTCCGTTTCGGACGCGTTAAGCAACCCTGATCCCAATCTCGAAAGTAACGTAGGGTTATTGTCCAGCAGTATTCAACCTACACATTGGTTGCTGTTTCTCACGGACGATTCAGCACTCGACAATGACACGTTTGTCGCCGAAATACCTCTCGGAGGGTTACATTTCGATCAGGGCAACAGTGTGGATGACACCGGTCCAACGTCCACGACCGGTGAATTAAATTCACCCATTCAAACCGTTGTAGCTCCCGACTCTCACTCCGTCCAGTCGGGTACACGCCCCCAGGTTCTCAAGACGAAATTCTCGGACTTGACCAATAGCGGTCAGAAAATTGGGGCTCCAAGTGATCCCAGCCCGGTATTTGGTATAAACGCAGTCGATGACAGCAATAAATCACCCCGGTCGTATCGTGACGATGCCATTCTCAAGGAAATTAATATGCATTTTGAAGAAGGGGGCAGTAATTTTACGGCTGACGATTTGAATCCACTTAATAATACCGATACAAGCGGTATCGCGGTATACATGGACAATGATGAACATCCCGAGAACAACAACGGGGTATTTGATCCTGAAATTGACCGACGACTCCAGCTGGACCTTACCAACTCCTCGAAGTCAGCCCCGGGAGGAACGGATGATCCGTTTGCCCGTATTGAGTTAACGGGGATTGGCGGAGAAACGGGAGCCGTCACGGATTCACCGGATACCCCGGATGTACCGGCCACCGATACCGGTGATAGCGAAGGAATAGATTTCTTTGTCGTCGTGAATACGAGTGACCAGGCCGATAACAGTGATCAGTTCCGAGTCACTCTTGGAGACCGTGTGATTGAAGACGGTATTGATCCACACGTGGAGTACGTCGAGAAAGGAAACATGTCCAATGTTGTGGATCGGATATTTCACACGGAGGATAAATCGAACGCTAACAGGTTTTATACACATACAATTACAATTAACACGTTAACGGCTCTTTCCGTGAATGACTTAACCAATCCCAATGAGTCCATCGATGTAGTCAGCCCGCCAAAGGGAGTACTTGCATTTAATGGTTCGGATGGTACCGGGGGTGACCAGACATTTGACAAAGCTACACTAACGTTCGATTTCACGAACTCTACGGATACAGGTGATATAGCGGAACTGACGGCTACTGAGCAGAGTGGTGCATCCGTGTACAAGGATGACGGTGACGGTGTGTTTGAAGCAAATGAGGACGAATTTTTACCCATTCTGGATCCGAGTTGGGAAGTGTTTT
>JBDGPJ010000138.1:0-4994 GCA_042219695.1 bacterium | reverse complement strand
CAAACGATGACGAAAATGATTTTCATTTCGCGGTACGAACCAGCGAACAAATTGAATTTGGCGATACATTCACCGTAGAAATACGTGGGGGGGATCTCACGTTCAGCGTAGAAAAATCGGCCGCGGATGACACCGCTATAACTCATACGATTAAAGCCGGAATACCGATTCTTCTCACCGATCTCACTGATAAACCCGATCAGGCCTTTTCCGAAAGTAATTCCCCCCTTGATGTAATTGGGATAAACGCCGGGGATACTGAAAACGGTGAATTTATGGAAGAAGTTACCGTGACATTATCGGATACGGGAGACGATGACTTTTCGATCAACGACATTGCTGATATTAAAAGCGATTCTACAAGTGGTGTCTCTATTTGGAAGGACGCTAACGACAACGGAGTGTTTGAACAGAATACGGACACCTACATAGAACCAACATCAATTAGTGATTTTTCGAATAATCGCGTCAAGTTCACGCTTTCCGGTACAAATGACGATACGGCCATGCCCGATAAGCTGGACAACACCCAGGACTTTTTCGTGGTGCTTAAGCCGAGTAACACGATTGGTTTCGGTGACGACTTCGTTGCCGGTATACCCGAGGGTGGAATTAAGACCACTACTCGGGAGAGTCTTAAATCAATAACAACTCGAGCCATCATTGGTGATGATATAAATAATACCGTAATGCAGAATCTCGTCTCCGACCAGCAACGTATTGAAGTCTCAAGTCCTGCTACTGAGGTGCTAGGTATTGATGTTCAGGACAAAGGTGGATCAGTCACTCTTGATGTTGTAACTGTCCAGTTTCTTGATGTGGGAGACGGGGAAATTGAAACGAGCCACCTCGATAGTTTTGATTCGGGTGGCTTAGCCATCTATCGAGATCAAAATGGTAATGGTCAGTTCGATCCAGATCAGGACTTGAAACTTTCCCTAAGTGGTTCGGAGTCATGGACGTCGATAAGCAATGGTTTCGAGGTTGACCTCACCCTGGCTTCCGACGTGGATTTACCCGACGATAACAGTAATGACAATAATGGCAGTGATTTCTTTGTTACGACAAAAACGGCCGGTTACGGCAGCTCGTTAGAATACCTCGATGATTTCAAATTTAAGATTCCCCAGGACGGTATTTCCTACAGTAAAAACGAAGCCGATCAAGTAAAGGAAACCAATTCCTTTGTGGCAGGTGTGCCTACCAAGATTTCCGATCGGGCTCAGGTCAATGACAGAAGTTTCCTTCCTGCTTTTTCGGATACAACCTCAATCATTGGGATAAATGCACGCGCTGATGAGTCGGCCAATGACACGGCCAATTTACAGTCGGTGACGGTTGAATTCGTGAATGAAAAAGGTTTCGACCTCGGAGACTTTGTTGAATTCAGCGGATCGACAAATGGACCTGATTCGGGAGTTACACTTTGGAGGGAATCCGGTGGATTCTTTTGTGGAGGTAAAAGCCACAAATCCGAGTGGGTTAAACGTTAAGCTAAGCGTTGATTCAACTGAAACCGATAGCACGGCTCTTGTACCAAATGATGATTCGTTTGGCAGCCCTGATTTTTACGTGGCCGTTAGGATGGATTCTCCCACAGAATGGAAAGGAAATGCCGTCGATCGTAACAGTGGTACCAATGATGCTTTTAGCTATCGTGTAAACGAGGGTGGAATAGTCTATTCTGAGGATGAAAACGCACCGTCGGGAAGTACCGAGTTTGCTTCGGATAAGTCACTTAATCAGGACGTGGGCGATCGCACGACGATCACGGCCGATACTCGTGAACCGAATATTGAAGACTTCACGTTTTACAAAACGTCCGACTTCAATGACACGAGAACCACGAAGTACAGCGACGATGACAACCTTTTTATTGAGACTACTTTTGACGAGCCCAATGCCACCGACAATGTCACTTCATACGCTGTTGATTTCAATGACTTTGATACCTTTGGCTGGTCGGGAGGGGTTTCAACCGATAAATTTAGAACGGAAAATGGCGATACAATTATTATTAATCCCCAGGGGGATCGTACATTTAGGGTCCATTACATAGCCAGTGATTCAAATGGTTATGATTCCCCGAATGTGAATTTGAAATTCAGGACAGGAGATGACGTCGATAACACCGGTGTTCAGAGAACTGTTGTTGAACTGGATAACAATCCTCCAACGTGGGTGAATACTCGCTATACCAATTCAGATACGGTTTACGTAAACGGAGATACTATCAACGCGATTGTCAAATATAAGACGAGTGGGGATACTGGAAACGTAGACGTTATTCCTGACTTTTCAAAATTTGATTCGGAATATACGGATGGTGATGCTGAAGTCAGTGATCCATTTAACGTGGGGAATGGTTCGGAAACAGTATCAGTGTCCTATACTATTTCTACCGCAAATACCTTCGATTCGGCCAAAGATACGCCGGCTTACGTCTTTAATGACAATGCTAATACCTCGGCCAACATTGATGCCACCCCCTCGGACACACGCACGATTGTGCTCGACAACATAGCGCCAGGTCTTGACGCCGTTTCCGTTCTGAACACCAATAACCAGATCGGAGTTTCCGGTTTCGATGGTTACTTCAAGAGGAAAGATCAAATTACTCTCGAAATTAATCCGAATGAAGTTCCTATTTCGGATCGTATTGATTCACCGGCGACCCGAGTTGACTATACGAATATAGACGACACCAACGACACGGGTAGTTTTGAAAAAATTAATAATGAAAACTTCAAGCAGGTACATACGATAAGTTCTCCCAAGGACGACGGAGAATCGGTTGCGATCCCGTTTACCCTGGTCGACCTCGAAGGAAATGAACGTCTGTTTTCTGACACTGCTTTAGCTACGCTGGATACAACTGAACCTAATGCCTCCATAGATAAGCCCGATACGGGAGATCTGTTTGTCGATACTCCAATAAATATTGTGGGTAACTCCAGTGACCCCGATGGTAATGATAATCTCACCGATGTACAAAATTCCGGTATTCAGTTCGTTCAGGTCACGGTGGAAGCCGATACCGATGGTACACACCGTACGATCCTTGTGGATGAATCCGCCACGGATGCTTCGAGTGGCGAACAGGAGTCGTTCGCCGAATGGACCTTTCAGCTGGACGATGCGATTGACACTTCCGGCGACTATTTCGTGTCCGTTCAAGCGGCGGATCGTGCGGGGAATCTGTTTGGATACGGTGACACAAAAGTTTATAAGGTACGGTTGGATGAATCCGATACCAAGGAAGTTCAAATATCCAATTTATCGGCCTCGCCCAATCCGTTTAGCCCGGATGGCAACGGTCAGAATGATAAGACAACACTTTCATATTCCTTGAACCGCTCGGCCGATACGGCCACTGTGAAAATTTTCACTCCATCCGACTCACGCATTCGAACGATTACCGATACACAAAACCTTACTTCGGGGGTGAACAGTTTTACCTGGGATGGATTTGATGAGAAGGGCAACTTTTTTGGTGAGGGAGAATATCGCTATAAGATTAAAGTAGAGGCCGGAAACGCTTCGTCGGATCAGGCCTCGAATTTTGTGACCATTGATATTACCCCACCACAGCTAAGTATTACGAAGTCCGGTCCCGATCCCATTTCTCCCAACGGAGACTTCGTTAATGAGTTCCATGACATGGAGTTGGATGTAAACAATGCTCAAATTCTGACGGTGAGTGTGATTAATCCGGATGGTGAACGTGTAACCTCTACGCTCTGGAATGATGGTACTGAAGACATATCCGGCGATTATATTGGTAGGACGTTAGACGGTAGTGACACGACCCTTTACTACGCATCCGGTAAAAATGATGATCAGTCATTTCTTACACAACGTTCACAGGAAATATTCGGTGATAAGGGCGGATTTCTACTAAATGCATCATCGGAAATGGCCAACGGTGAATGGATTGCCGAATTTATTGCTGAGGATGATGCCGACAACAAGAAAACACTCCGTCATAAGTTTGTTGTTGATAAATCTCGTCTGGAGATCGACAATCTGTCCATAACGAATGACCCGTTTTCGCCGGAAAATCAAGATTTTAACTTTGATCAGTCATTTATTTCGTTCGACATCAACAAGGACGCGCTCGTGTCCGTGAAAATCCAGGATCCCGATAATGGAAATACCATTAAAACGATTGTAGATGACACCTCCGCCCGTCCGGCTGATAACTATACGTTTGAATGGGACGGTACCAACGATAACGGTAATTTTGTGAGTGATGATAATTATGATCTGCGCGTACGTGTGGAAAATCCGGATAATGGTAATGTAGACACCCGTAAAGACGATATAGAAGTTGATAATACACCGCCGGATCAACCTCGTATTACGGAGGCCAACCGTAAAACGACGAGTGATCAGGTAGATATTACGGGGATAACTGAGCCCGGAGCTTCCGTACAAATATACGTGAATGATCAGGCGGTTGGGGAACCCGTGGATGCTGATCAATCGACGGGCCAGTTTTCCGTGTCCGGAATCAGTATTGAACAGGGATTTAACATCATCCGTGCCGATGCTTCCGACGCCGTTGAAAATACGTCGAATCCGTCCGGAAGTAAGGCGACCTTTAATTCCGGGACACCGGCTCCCGATCAAGGAACGTTTGATGATACGTCATTTTTGGATTTACCTCGTGAATCCGAAGCTTCGTTGTTTGTCTCCACACCTCCGGATACGGCTACCACGGTCTATCAAGTCGTGGGGGCACTTAATGGATCCGAAGTGGCGGATACATTTATTGTCGAAGGGGATGCCACGAAGAATTCATTTGTTGACGGTGAATTCAGTCAGGATTTTGACACCTTCAGTCGAATTGTTCGTGTAACGCATCCGCAGGCTGACGGTGATGGTGATGGTGATGCCGAAGTTGTGTTAAGGGCTTCACCGGAATTTGTGCATATCACGCGGGATAACCAGGCGCCGTTAAGTGAGTTTTTGCGAACGGAGGATCACTCGGA
>JBDGPJ010000137.1:3740-5652 GCA_042219695.1 bacterium | reverse complement strand
GTACTCGCAGCCGGTACTGTCCTTGCCGGGTATTTTGGTTGGACACATTACGTCGGTGGCCATTCGGAGCACCATGCCTCCCACACAGTAGTTATAGTAAGTTCATGGATTGCCAGCCTCGGCGGTGCAATTGGTGCGTACCTTGTTTATCAACTGGGTATTATTAAATCGGAGCTTCTTTACAGGGTGACAAAAGGCGTCCATACAATGGCGTCCAATCAGTTTTACATCAATGAAATTTACGATCGTATCATCGTGAAACCCCTTCGAGGTACGGCTGAATTTCTCTGGAAATGGATTGATGATCTTGTTATTGATGGGCTTGGTGTGAATTTATCGGCCACGTCCGTCAATATTTTTTCCGTCGCCCTTCGATTCTTCCAGACCGGGTACATACGCCATTACCTGGTTGCCACGGGTGGATTTCTCGTGGGATTGATAACAATCCTCGGTTTGTATCTGTTTTTAGGGGGAGTGTAGCGTGAGATGATTTTGTTATTGATGCTTACATTTCCCTTGATGGGTGCCCTTATTTTGGGAATTTTTCCGTTTAACAACCGAGGGTTCAACCGGTTTATCGTAACTCTTTCCGTATCAACGGTATTTATTTGCAGTTTATACGTATGGATTCATTATCCGGCGGGGCAGTCCGGTTACATGGACGGTGAATTCTTCTCACTGAGCTGGACGTGGTTCACCAGCCCTTTTCAAGCTCGTTTTGCACTCGGTGTCGATGGGATTTCCGTTGTGTTTGCCACTCTTACGAGTCTCCTTGCGTTACTTTCCGTTGGATACAGCATTGTTCACGAACACGAACACGAGCGCGATTACTTCATCTGTCAGCTACTGTTACTAACTGCCATGCTGGGAGTATTTTTAGCTCGTGACATGGTGCTGTTTTACTTGTTCTGGGAATCTATATTAATACCGATGTACTTCTTAATCGGTATATGGGGTGGAAATCGACGAGTTTATGCTTCCTTAAAATTCGTACTTTTTACCCTTGTGGGAAGTCTGTTAATGCTGGTGTCGATCGTGGTGCTATACTCCTACCAGGCTCATCAGTTTCAAAATGCCAGTATGTTGATAACTGATTTTTACCGGATTTCTATTCCTGATACCTCGGTTCATCTACTGTATTTTGGGTTTCCCGTACCGGTTGGGACGTTGCTGTTTTTGTCCTTCTCGCTGGCATTTGCCATTAAAACTCCCTTATTTCCCGTTCATACGTGGTTACCGGATGCTCACGTGGAAGCACCAACCACGGGCTCCGTTATTCTGGCCGGGATATTACTTAAGGTTGGAATATACGGGTTTATTCGTCTTTTAATCCCGATTTTCCCCCTCCAATCCGTGGCATGGGGGGCAACGTTTGCCTGTCTTGGGGTCCTTGGCATTATTTACGGTGGATTACTTGCCTGGGCACAGCAAGATATTAAGAAGTTAGTTGCGTACAGCAGTATTAGTCACCTTGGATTTGTAATACTTGGATTATTTGCGCTGGAGCAGACCAGCGTAACCGGTGGACTTTTACAAGGAGCAATACATGGAATTAACACGGGAGCTTTGTTTTTGATGGTGGGGATGGTTTACGAACGAACGCATAACCGGTCTATCCGGGAAGTCGGTGGATTAGCCGATGAAATGCCCGTGTGGAGCGTATTTTTTGTGGTTTTTTCCCTTGCTTCAATTGGTCTGCCTGCCACGAATGGGTTTGTGGGAGAATTTCTCATTCTGAGTAGCTCTTTCGGGACCTACTCATTATTGACCATTCTGGGGGCCAGTGGGGTTATTATTTCCGCTATTTATATGCTTTATTTGCTCCGGCGATGTGTCTTCAGTGAACTCACGGACTCCGTGGAAGGCATAAGCTCACTGAGTAGTCTCGAAATTTCTTGCCTGGTTCCCCTTC
>JBDGPJ010000137.1:0-3730 GCA_042219695.1 bacterium | reverse complement strand
AACTTCTTTGAATGGCCTTGAGATTGCCTGTTTAATCCCCCTTTTATTGATCGTGTTCTGGGTGGGTATATATCCTCAACCCGTAATCGATCGTATCGAACCGACGGTAAAGACCCTTTTAAAAGAGTCCGTGGTTAAGGAAGGGACCGAGGTCAATCCAATCATTCAATACCCCTTCACCGACCCGGGGGAAGGTGATGAATCATGAGTTTATACGGAGCACTTTTGCCCCAGATTTTATTGATCTTAACGACGCTGTTTATTTTGTCGGTTAAAATTATAACGAGAGACCAGGTAGAATTTGCCTACGTGGCGTTAATCGGTATTTTACTAAGTATGGGAGCCTTTGGTCTCATTAATCCGGGACAAACTGTGTCGGGTTTTACCGTGGATTGGCTCGGTATGTTTTCAACGTTCCTTTTATACGTCACGGCTTTTGCCACAATCTGTTATTCGCTGGAAACGTTCAAGCGTCGCTCGGGAGACTGTACGGAATGGATCGTACTCCTTTTGCTTGCGACTATCGGGCTTTCCGTGATGGCAAGTACCTATCACCTTCTAATGTTATTTCTCGGCCTTGAAATGGCTTCATTGGCGCTCTACGTGTTGTGTGGTTATTACAGGAATTCCCGTCAAAGCCTTGAATCTTCGTTGAAATATTTTATTCAAGGATCGGTTGGGTCGGCCGTTTTCTTACTGGGACTGGGACTTTTATTTGCGCACCAGCAGACTCTCGTAATCAATCAAGCCACCTTTGTGCCCGAAGTGCCCTCCGTCACGTACTGGATAAGTCTTCTTGTCGTTGTAGCGAGCCTGGCCTTCAAATTATCATTGATACCGTTTCATCTCTGGGTCCCGGACGTGTACGAAGGAGCACCCACTCCAATTACGGGATTTATGTCCGTGGCCGTGAAACTTGCGGTTCTTACAGTATTTATTCGGTTCTTATCCCATGTTAGTTCACCGGAATCTTTTTCCTGGAGCACACTAATTGCGGTTCTTGCCACTCTTACAATCATCGGAGGGAATATGCTTGCCCTCGTACAGGAAAGTGTTAAAAGAATGTTGGCTTACAGCAGTATTGCTCATGCAGGGTACCTAAGTCTCGGGCTTGTAGCAGGCACAGTAGAGGGTTATTCGGCCATTCTTTTCTACCTTGCGATTTACCTTGTAATGAATTTGGCGGCGTTTGGTATTATTGAGTCCGTGGCCGGTGAGAGTGGAAATTATTCGTACGAACGGTTCCATGGATTAAGTATGGAGCACCCGGGACTCGCGATTGCGCTGGCCGTTTGCATGATTTCCCTTTCGGGGTTACCACCCACGGCCGGTTTTATGGGCAAGCTTATGTTATTTTATTCCGTCGTGGGTGAAGGATATACCTGGCTTGCCTTGGTAGCCGTGGCCGGCTCCCTTATTTCCGTAGCTTTTTATTTTAAGGTAATTGTTCATTCATATTTAAAAGAAGCAAATCTTAATCAAGAATCCAAATCCCAACCTGGATGGATAGCAAGATCGCTTTCCGTGGCATGCATGATATACTTAATAGTACTTGGTGTGATTCCGGGAAAAATTTACGATATGATAGGAGCTATTGCTCGGTTAACGGAGGGTATAGTTTAACATGATTGAACAGTGGGCCTCACTCAGCAAGGATTGGATTCACAAGCAGATCGAAGAAATTTATGAACCGGTCCAGTCCGAGCTCAATGACACCGAGCAGATCATTCAGTCGTTTTTTGATGATGAACCTCGCGAACTTATTCGCAGTGCGAGCCAGTACCTGGCCGGAGCAGGAGGGAAGAGGATCCGCCCTGCACTCGTTCTGTTATTTGCCAAAGCATCGGGGAATATCACAAATTCCTACGATCACCCCCGAGCCGCCGCCTCCGTAGAATACATCCATAACGCTACTTTGATTCACGATGACGTGGTGGATGAAGCGGAATTACGCCGTGGAGTCCGAAGTGTCAATGAGAAATGGGATAACAAGACGGCGGTATTAATCGGGGATTATCTTTATAGCAGAGCCCTCGATGAGATCACCCAACTAGGCAACTGGGAGATCGTAGCCGAGTTAACAAAGGCTACCCGTTCCATGAGTCGGGGGGAATTAATTAGTTTGAACGATCAAATTGACGTGGATATTTCCCGGGAAAAATACTTTGAAATCATTGAACACAAGACGGCGAGTTTAATGTCCGCCGCGTGTTTTGCCGGCGCGGCCGGCGACGAACAGAAACAAGGTGCTGCACGGGTATACGGTGAGAATTTTGGGCTAGCGTTTCAAATTTTTGACGATATCATAGATTTGCTATCCGAATCCGATACGGCCGGAAAGAATGCATTCAAGGACCTGGAAAAGGGAAAACTCACCCTTCCGTTGATTGAGGCTATATCCGTCAATCAAAACGGAGCCCGAGCCCGAATCGAGGGCGTGCTTGATAATACAAGTACATTGGCTGAACGACGCAATGAACTTTTGCCCATTATTAAAGAGAACAACGGATTCAAGCGATCGGCTGAGGTTGCCGCTCAATACGCGGAAAAAGCAAAGGATTCCATCGATGTTTTCCCTGAATCACCGGCCAAGCAATCCTTACAAAATATGTGTGACTACGTCGTAAACCGAAATTTTTAACCCCCTTCCTTTAATTTAAATTCAACCCATCCATCCAACGAGTAATTGCAACAAACAATGTAAAATAGCTTTATCTGGCGTCGTTGAAATCCCTTGTATGGATAACGAAATTGTTCTTTTAACGCAGGTATAAATAAAGAAATTAGTAATTTAACGCAGGGACTCAGAGGCGCAGAGAAAATACAGTAAGTTGTAGATAATAAGCAGTAACTTCATGGAGTGGGAACCTCGAAAAACAAACAGGAAGGGTAACGAAAAGGACGCTACTGGCGCCGGAACTACGTCCATCAGCGCATATCAACGAGCCATTTAACGTTGGATTAACGGGTCAAGCTCAGTACACGATCCTGCGTACAACAGGCAATGACAACCTTTTTAGAGTGGACTCATAGCGTAATAAATGTAAAGACCAATTTTGGCCCAATAAAAGGGCTAATTGTAGTGAGTGACTCCGGGTTCCTGAGTGTTTTACTCGTGGTGCAGAAGCCTCAGGGGGATAGATGGTCGACCAATTCTGGAGATTAAATTACCAGTCCCTGTTCCACACCGTTAGCAGGTAAGGTGAAACGCTCCTGCCACTTGTTCGTCTTCCTCGGCAAGTTCATTGTACCGTTTAACGGCTCGTTCCGTCGGTAATGCTTCGTAATCGATCCCTTTTTCTTCGAGAAAATTCTTCACCCGAGGAGATAACGACATTCGACTACTGGCCCCCTGACCGATAATGAGCTTGGCGGGTTGTTTGGGCATGAGTTGTTCTAAATCATCCGGTACGAGTCGGTGGCCGTCGTTTCTCCACCAGTTATCATGGACCCAGTCCCCCATCACAATTAAATCAGTATCGAATTGATCTCCTTGCTCGGACTCAACGTGACCAAATCTATAATTCTTTAACTTCATCGTGAAACCTCCCAGGTGAATTTTGTTATTACATTAACAATTTCATCTCAGAAGAACAAAGATTTACAACTCGCCAGGGGAGAGTCAGATGACCTCAAACAGTTTAAAACATACAGCTGTCAGCACTCGGCTTTCAGCGGTCATGTATGAAGCGAGAAACGGCTCTAAACGAGCCTTTCCTGGTGTTTTTGC
>JBDGPJ010000136.1:1959-3805 GCA_042219695.1 bacterium | reverse complement strand
ACGCCGTCGTGGCGGAGGACCTACCCGGCCCGGGGTCGGTGTTCATGAGCGTCGACTGGGACTTCACCGCGCCGGTGCGGCCGGGCGACGCGATAATTCTTCGATCGAAACATGGGACGGGTACTCGGCACCTACGGCATCAACCTCCTTATTTACAATGTCTACAATCTCTTCAAGGGATTGCTCATCCTCGGCCCGGGCTTCAACCTTAAGATCACAATCATAGGGCACTGTATTATAGGCGCTGCCTCCCTCTATTTCTGCTAAATTAAGAACCGTGGAACTCTGTTGCTCGGCGAGGTTATTACTGACAGCTTGTAACCGAGAAATGAGTTCTCCCATGACTCCAATCGGATTCACTCCAGTTGAATCACGCCAGACGTGTCCGCCCTCGTCACGAACCGAAATCCGAAATCGATCCGTCCCAAGTGACCAGTGGTCCAATCGACCGAGCCGATGGCCCTCCAGACAGAGGGCAAACTGTACTTCCGTTCTTAACTTATCCAGAAAATGTCGACTGCCTCTTAAATTACCCTCCCCTTCCGTTCCCGTGGTCGCCACAAGTAGGACGTGGCCGAGCTGTTCACGGTCCAGTATTCGAAGCATTGATAAGAGCGTTGCCAATCCCAAACTATCATCCCCCACGCTTGGTCCGCGAATCGTACGATCGTCCACGTACGCCGTATGATCCACCGAACGATCAAAGACGGTATCGAGGTGAGCCACGAGACAAATAGCGGGAACATCACGCTCCTTTACCTGGGCTATCACGTTACCGGCATTGTCCCGTCCGATTTTATCGACGCCCAGCTCGTGAAAACGATCCCCCATAAACTCGGCTCGCTCTTCTTCGTCTCCCGTGGGAGCTGGAATCTGACTAATATTGACAATATCAGAAATGAGATTGAGATGGTCTTCCTCAACGTCATCCCGTACGGTCTCGAGATCCGGGGAAAGATCGGTGTCGGTACTCATAATTCAAAATCCTCCGTGCGGCAACCAGGATAAGGTAGGAATAATACTCGGCCTAAAAACGCACACCATCCTAATTAATAGCGTGAACAATCCACGTCGTCGAAATCAAGTTCCTCCCATATCCGTTTCCCGAGGTACTTAACAAACTCGGAGATGTTTTTGTCGTTCACGTACTTAAATTTATTCTCGTTAAACTCCGGATTGAACCGCGGCTGACAGGTAGCGGCGCGTGGATGACCCCCATCCCGAAACGTTCCGAGAATACGGGCGACCTCATCCAGGTCCAGCGTTTCACTGTTGTCGTTAATATTCCTCATAACGAGTTGGGACGGAGAACCGACGTAGAAGAAATAGTCCATGGGATAGACATCGTGCAGGTAAGCAAATGCCATGGGCACGGTAATTGAAGGCTCGTCGTCCTCCGTATAAACTCCCTTGGCCACACAAACATTGGCAACCCCCTCAGTGCCCCTTAACTTGAGGTTAAACACGTTTTTCTCAAGCCGTTCCAGTACCGCCCGCGCTCCGGGTTCACATTCATCAGGGTATTGTTCCTCGATGGCGATGCGCTCTAAATCCGTGTTCTCTTCGACGATGTCGGTTATGTAATAAAGGTATTCCGCAAAATTTCGATCGTTAATACTTTCAAAACGTTTCTCGGGAAAAGCCGGATTGGTTTCAGGAGAACCGGTTGCCGCCGAAGGATGACCTCCGTCGGCGGGGCTACCAATTTTCTTAACCATGGTACTCAAATTGATTTCATGGGCGTCCTCATTAACCCGGCGAGTCGTTAGCAGAAAAGATCCATAGGCATAAAAGAAATAATCAATAGTGTACCGACGTGTGAGGTAGTTAAGGGCCGAAGCCACGT
>JBDGPJ010000136.1:1585-1926 GCA_042219695.1 bacterium | reverse complement strand
AAACGGCACTAAACAACCGGACTAGGTCCCCCTCTCCTTCGGCGTAGAGTTCTTTAACAAGTTGTTCCTGCTGTGATTCACTACCGAACAACATTTCCACGGGATGTAAAAACCGTTTAAAACCCACGCGAGAAGAAAAGTCCCCGTCCTCGGGTGGAACAACGAATTTAATTTCATGGAGTGTCTTTTCAATACGAGGTAACACTTTATCAAGACCTTCCTCGTATTCCTGGACGGCCTCGTCCCAGCCGTTTTCTTCCATAACATTTTCCAGTTCAGCACCACTCTGTATCTCCATGAGTCCGCGAGCCATCTCTATTTTGTAGTACTTGGAGCCGATA
>JBDGPJ010000136.1:0-1570 GCA_042219695.1 bacterium | reverse complement strand
CAGCTCGGATTCCTCAATATGGAGATCCTGTAAATGAGCTTCCTCACGAAGTCCTTCCATACCGGGATTGTCGGCCCCGGTGTCTTTAATGAAACCGGAATAGATCAGGTCGGCCCCGCAGAGCTGTTTTTCCTTGGGTTGATGTTCTCCGGCGGGCAAACTGGAAAGCCGAATATCTTCCACGATCAGTCCTTCTTCCTTTAATTGTTCCAACGTTTCCAGCATTTCCGGGTCGTACGGATGATGATCATCAATTCGAATAAGTCGCACATCGTTTTCGGCAAGGTATCGAATGTCGTTTTCAATTAGCTGGCACTGTACTTCCATAGCCCGGTCCGACTCAACGACGTCACCGCTTTCAACGAGGTCAACGTTTGTGTCGTCTTCCTCCACGGACTCCTCACCGGAAAGGTACTCCACGAATCGTAGTTCAATGGAGTCAGGATCGGGATGATCCTCGTAATAGTCCTCGGACAGGGTATGTTCCTTGGGAAACGTTAAGAAATGTAATTCGTTAAACGTGGCCGTAATCCCAAAATCCGTACCTTCACCTTCATGATCGTACTGTACTCGTGCCGCTCCTTGTTCATCCGTCATCAGGGACAAGCTTTGTACGTCTCGATCAGGGGCATCGGTGGGACTAAGATGGACCATCCCCTCCGTCACGTTAAATACGACCTCTATATTCTCCACGGGTCGACCGGAATCCTCTTCCGTTACCTGAACGCGGAGGGGTGAGGGTTTATGCTCGTAAGATTCCACGACGTCTTCTAATGTGAGAGATTCCCAGTGATCACGCGCTCGATTGGTATATTCCACCAGTTGATCAAGGTACGGGTTGGAAGAACTGGCCTCAGCCACCTGGTCAAGTAATCCCGTAAACTCCTGTAAAAAATCCTGGATGGGCGATCGGATAGAATCAATCCAGTCCAATAAATCTTGATGAGCCGAATCGGGGAGATCCTCTTTCAGATTATCAATCAGAAAGAACGTACTGACGATAACGGAAGCAGCCTCAACCAGCACACTTAACAGTTGATCGGCACGTCGAAGACGAAACATACACCCGTAGTCAAACCGGGCCGAGTCATCCAGCATCAGGCGCTGTCTGACTTTTGACTGGGCAAGGTCATCGACGATATCCCGCTTGAGATGCGTGTCCAGGGTCTTCTTGACCTTTTTCTTCAGGTTGTCAAATTCTTCTCCGTGTAAGTACCGGGACAACGCTTCAATAACCTCGGAACCTTCCCCTTCTTTTTTGACGAGTTCACTGTAACTGTTGAATATCCCCGAATATTCCCGGGCCATCAAAACTTCGTAAAATTTTCGATCCTTCCGAACTTTATCCACCGAATACTTGAGACTGTTGTAAAGGGATTTCATTTCGTCGGAGAACAGATCCACGTGACCATACAAACGTCTCCGAGTTTCATCCATTTGCTGGTACAGATCGTCCCGAACATCAATTTCACGCTCGGATCGTATTCGTTTCATGGTCAAACGGGGAGGCATAGCATCAATAGGAAAGTCCGGCAGGTACAGGTCACAACCTTCGTGTATGTCGAGGTGA
>JBDGPJ010000135.1:0-3050 GCA_042219695.1 bacterium | reverse complement strand
CCATGTTCGTGTAAACAACAACTTCCGTGTTTTAAGCACGGAGAAAGTAAATGGTAGGCGCGGGCGGGATCGAACCGCCGACCTCTACGGTGTCAACGTAGCGCTCTGCCCCTGAGCTACGCGCCTTCAATTGAGTAACGATTAGTGTATCTATGATTCATACGATGATACAAGGTCATAGAGCGAAAAACAAAGTGTACCCAAAGATTGATTAATTTTGTGGATGAAGCGAACGTGAATGAGTGACTCTAATCTATAGAATTTTGCATTGAAATGTGTCAACAAGTTTCCTCGTGCAAAATTTCTACGTATTTACTTCGTGATTCATGAACCTGTTTCGAAGCAAAGATGAAAAAAATTTTCCCGGCGTAGTAAACGTTTCCGATTAAAACCGGTAAATGGTCCGGGGCAATTCATAAAAGACGTTTCGTCGTCGAAGTTATCCGAGTGCCTTCGAGTAGGTTTGGTTTGTTAGGGATGATCACATGCGATCGCCTGCTGGAATCGGAGCGCAGTAATACTTGTTCATATTCTTTTTGGGCAGTACGCTTTGGCTCCTTTCAATAAGGAATAGTGGATATGGATTCGTATTTTGAAATACGGGGAAGAATGAGGTAAGAAGGGGGGGGTTATAAATTGATTGTCATTTTTTCCCGGGCGTAAAAAACCTCGATATTTTGATCTTCCTGCTCGGTGGTTTCAGCCATTTTTTTCTTGGCCAGCTGTTCCAGTTCGTCGAATTCTTCGTCGGTGCGTGTTGGCTCATGATGTGTTAAGGCGACCCGATCGACATCGGCCCGTTTGGCTAAATTGATGCAGTGGTCGAGGGAAGAGTGGCCCCAACCTACTTTGTGTTCGTATTCCTCGTCCGTGTACTGGCAGTCCGCAATCAGGAGATCCGCATCCTCACAAAACTCCTCCATTTCCCTGTTCTGTTTGTTTGCAATTGCACGGGCATTCATGGCCTCCTGGCTGTCATCATCCGGGGAGTGCATCATGTCCCGGTACGGCTCGTGATCCCCCGTGTAAACAACCGTTTGTCCATCCGCCTGAATTTTACTTCCCAAACAGTGGACCGGGTGGTTAACGTTGCGACACGTAATGTCAAACGCCTCGACGGCAACTGGTCCCGCTCCCTGGTTGATGTATTCGATGTCCGCCTTCAGTTCCCGGGATTCGATGGGAAAATAAGCGTAGTTCATTTGATGGGATAGGACTTCTTTCAGTGATTTATTGTTGACCATGTCACGAGGGCCAAATACTTTGATTTCGTTTCCCGGAATAATGTTTGGGGTGAAGAAGGGGAAACCCTGTATATGGTCCCAGTGGGTATGTGAGATCAAGATAGTGGCTTTTAAGGGGCATTCATCCATTAAGGTAGATGCGAGTTCCCGGATGCCGGAGCCGGCGTCCAGAATCAATAGGTCATTGGAATCGTTGCGGATTTCAATACACGTGGTATTACCACCGTATTTAACCGTGTTCGGCCCGGGACAGGGCATCGAACCCCGGCACCCCCAGAACGTTACTTTCATCTATTTGGCACATCCGTTGTAAAAGGTTGATGATACATCAAAGATTAAAGGGAATTCAGTCGACCGGTCGCGTAACAACAAACTGTCGCTCGGATGAATAGTGTTAAAAACATTCGCACAATATCACGTGATTAAGTTACCTTGCAAAGGAATTGAGTTGTCCACTTGACGTTCACGGTTTCGAGTTATTTCGGTAGAACAGTTGATCGGGCTACTGACTGTATTCATAAAGGCTGAAACTATCTGGTGACGGGGAAGTGTCTGATTTTTGTGTGATGGTATATAGTTATAGAAGGATTATTGGTTGACTACATTTTTAATGTAATGGATTAGCATTGATCGTTGAACGTTGATGGGAGTCTATTCACATCCGTTGATTGGATACCAGGTTCGGCTCCGATGGTGAGGAGTTGTCGAAATGAAAAACAGAGTTACCTTCTGGACGATTTTTATCGGAATCATCCTGTTATTCTCCGTGTTGGGATTAGGAATTGTGCCGAACTGGCCCCGGTATTTTCAAACCCCGGAACAGCGATACGAGTACCTTATTCAAAGTATATGGTGTCCAATATGACAGGGTGAAACTGTAGCGGCCTCGAATGCCGGAGTTTCACAGGCCCTGCAGGAGACCATTCGTCGGATGGTTGAGTCGGATCAATCCAATGATCAAATATATGCTTACATCAAATCCCTTGATTCAAAGCTGAAGAACAATATTCGTAAAATCCGGAATAATCCCGGTCAAAGCGAAAAGTATTATCGACGGATCGAACGACATTTTGGACCCGGGTTGCGTCAGCGTGTCCGGCGATTTATCAACCAGAACCCCTCCCGCGAGGAGCTCAATCGATTTATTTCGGATCAGTTTCGTGATGGTTTAATAGCCGTTCCTCGGGAATCATACCTTCAGCGCTTAAGTTTTGGACTTCCCTACCTAATGATTGGATTTATGCTGGCCGGAGCCTACTGGCTTGCCTGGGAGTGGACGACACGGGATGAAGGGAAAAACAACCGGCCCGGTGACGATGAAACCCGGGAGAAAATAGAGGAACTGAGCCAGTCCCTTGAAAATCCATTACAGGATTAATCAACTTGGTTCTGAATTGAATTTTCGAGTTTTCGTCTAATTCATTCAGGCCTCCCATGAATGAATCACCTGAAAGGTAGCCCTTTTGTAAATTGAATGGTTCAACCCGTCCGCTCCCTTAGTGATGTTATCGTGCATATTGTGTTTGTATCTCAAACATCACAATTCGGGGATTGGTGGTATTGGGGCTAAAAGGCGGTCCCGAGGGGGAACTTTTCACAATGGTAATGCTATCGTGGATGGTTCAGGATAGGGGATTCGGGCGACAAAGAATTGTTTTATCTCCTGACTCATTCTTTGGACCTCAGGCATGACTACAGCGTCCCTTCCATTAATTGCGGTTTCGCTATGAGCAAATTCCACTCAGTTTAAAATGAGTCCCCTGCAAAAAGTCCCATCAGGGTCCCAAATGTATTGAAGAATTGATA
>JBDGPJ010000134.1:2741-5630 GCA_042219695.1 bacterium | reverse complement strand
CGAAAGTCCAATAATTAAAAGGGTTATCCCCGCTCCGAGAACCGTTCCTTTAAGCTGTTCCAGGGAAAACTGCAACCCACGGTACAAATTGGGTTGCAAGGTCAGGACCGAAACAAACACGGTCGATAGATAATCCATCACTCCCAAAAAATACGCCACGTGTAAACTCAAAATGACCGCGAGGACGTACTTGGAAGAGACGATTGACCATCGACGGATCTTCATCCAGCGATAAAAACTCATAACACGACCCTTACTTCAGTGGTGTGGAAATTTTACGCCGTCCAATTTGTCATCAACGTTGATTGACTGAACTCAACATGGGCTTTATGCATGGATTATCTACCGCACTTACCCTGCTGTATGTTTTTTTGATTGAAGGTTCGCTTGTACAACGAGATTCTATTGAACTTCTATAAGCATAACTTCCGAATCGGCTTGGTTAGCCATTTCAATCTGCGATTCCTCTTCCACACGTAGTGCATCACCGGTGGAAAGCCGGTGATCGAAACACTCGACTTCCCCGTCAATGACAAGCATGTAACCACGATGAAAGCAATCCATCTCGTGGGCATAATATTCTCGTTCCGAAAAATGGCCCACACTGATCCTGGCCTGTTGATGAATGGAGACCCCTGATTCCTCTATACCGGAGGCGACCGGGTGCAGAGTATCCCGGAGGACCTCCTCGTCAAACGATGCTTCTTCGTATTCCGGATCTATACCAACTTCTTCCGGTTCAATCCAAATCTGTATCAGGTGAAGCTCATCCTCGTCCGAAGGATTGTACTCACTGTGGGAAATACCGGTACCGGCACTCATTCGTTGAATTTCATTTCGACTCATCACACTCGATCCCCCGGTTGAATCTTCGTGTTTGAGCTGGCCCGATATAACCCAGGTGATCACTTCCATATCGGAATGTGAATGTTCCGGGAACCCACCCTCGGGAGCAATCCGATCGTTGTTCAAGACTCTCAGGGCCCCGACGCCCATGCGCTCAGGATCGTGGTAGGAACCAAAGGAAAAATGCCAGTCCGTATCCAACCACGGTCGACGTTCGTGGTACATATCTTCACGGCGTCGGATTTCTAACATTCTTCACAACCTTTCCTGATTTTATCCTTAATATGTCTACATACGGTAATTCACTAAAAAGATAAGTGGCTTTTAATAAGTGATATTTTCTGAGCCTCAGGCCAATCTTTTATGTATGAAAAAATTTGGATCAAAAAACCTGTTTGTATTAGTGATCAGCTTGAAGTTAATAGCTAAAGCTAACTCTTTTGAAACATTTTTGATGGTTCTTACAGGAAAAAATGTTCTTTGGAGGTTCTGGTTTGTGGTATTTCAAAAATTCGGGCCCCTGGATGGAGCATGCTCGAAATTTTGCCCCTCGGAGCCAGCATACAAGCTGGCCTATAATGAACAAAACTCCAAAGGACATCAAACTGGAAAATTTCAACAAAATCCTAAATTTCGCATCAACCTCTTCTATTCGGGAGTAATCTGAGAAAAAACCTCTGCCAGAGCACACTCATATACGGAACTAATCTTCGTATTTCTTCATTAGTAAACCATCCACGGAACATTCATTAAATCGCAACCCAAAAAGCAAAGCCGAAAACAACCCTGTGTAGATCATTTGATCGGCCACGGTACCCCAGTTCTGTTTCAAACACATTCCAAACACGAGCACACTCATCAACCCACCCGAAGCCAGCAGAGCCGAGAATGTCAAAGTCCCCGTGACCAATAGAATCCCAATCACAAACTCGATGGGAGGAATTGCCCAGCCCACACCGGTCACCAGTATTCCGGGTAGGATCGTACCGGAGAACGTCTTTTCCACCCACCCTACAAATCCACTGTAATCACCAAACAATCGTACTGCTCCGTGCGTAAACATGTTAATACCCATCACAACGCGAAGCACGGCGTAACCGGCTTTTTCATGGAGAATTCCTTACAAATCGTTCGCATTGTAGTCTACACGATCAAAGTATAATTAAGAAATATACAACCACTCTAACCTTTTTTATAGGGCTTATGGATTACCAGACTTTTTTGGTAGTGATATGATCAACAACGGAATGGAAACTATGGGAAATAAGAATGGAGGAGGCGGCGGGATTTGAACCCGCGTATAAGGGATTTGCAGTCCCTCGCCTAACCACTTGGCTACGCCTCCGCTACGTCGAAAGCTTTTTCATAGAGAACGTCATTCACGAGCACAAGAGTATGCCTGATTGTCCCGATTCTGACAACACAGTACACTTAACGTTTTCCAGTGTAATTTCATTCCATCGATCATTGAATTATGATGAACAAACCGGATATATTGTTTCGATAATCACATGTTACAGGGACGTTACCATGCCCACGAACTTCAACCGATATCTAACCGTCGTTTTCGCCGGGGTTACCACTTTAATCATGATGGTCACCGGCGGTTGTGGAAACGTATCCGACAACCCCGTCCACATAGCCGTGGCATCCAGTCTCACCGACGTAATGAAATCGGCGAAATCCCGGTTTGAAAAGGAAGCCTTCCCCCCGGCAGTGGTAAGCTCCGCCGGCAGTCAAACAGTGGCCCGTCAAATTGCTCGTGGACAAAAAGCCGACATCGTGGCACTGGCCAGTACCCGGTGGATGAATTACCTGGAAAACAACGATCGACTGAAGCCCGGGTCACGTGAACTGTTTCTATCCAATTCATTGGTTTTAATCGGGGGGCCTAACCAAAACCGGGAGAATGAGTCCATCACACTATTACAGCAAGCGAATAATCGCGTGGCCATGGGCAATCCCGAATCCGTGCCCGCGGGCGTTTACGGCCGGAAAACATTGGAAAACATGGGTCTATGGGATTCACTGAGTGATAGGGTG
>JBDGPJ010000134.1:0-2722 GCA_042219695.1 bacterium | reverse complement strand
CGGGTCACGTCCCGCTCGGTATCGTGTACCGGACGGACGCCAGCCGGGTAAGCTCCATAGAGGTACTGGATTCGTTCCCGGAAAATGCCATGCCCCCCATTCACTACTCGATTGCCCTCGTTTCTAATCCCGATAACGATGCCCGTAAGTGGTTCAAGGCGCTAACGTCCACCGATAACCAGAACGTGTACGAGGAATTCGGGTTCAAACCGGTGTCCAACCGTTGATCACGACCGGCGACCTCGCCATTCTCGGATTTACGGTGTGGACCTCCTGTCTGGCGATCCTGCTTGCCTCCCCACCGGCCATTATACTGGCTTATAGGAGTGCCCGGGGAGAATCAAAATGGTGGTCGCTGGTCGACGTACTATCCACTCTTCCCCTCGCCATACCGCCCGTGGCAGTGGGCCTGTTTCTGCTTCAACTTTTATCCACCCAATACATTCCCGGCCAGTGGCTATACACCCTTGGATTAGAGGTCCCCTTCACGTGGAAGGCCGTGGTCCTGGCCCTGAGTGTCATGTCATTCCCGTTGATCTACCGCCCGGCCCGCACCACGTTTCAACGACTGGATCACCGCTACATCAAAATGAGCGAAGGTTTTGGGTACTCACCGCTACAAACGTTTTTTCGTACCACTCTGCCCCTGGCACGCTCCGGGTTGATTTCGGGTTTGTTCCTGGGCTGGGCTCGTGCGCTCGGCGAGTTCGGGGCCACGATCATCCTGGCGGGGAACATCCCCGGTCGAACTCGCACACTCTCCCTGGCCATCTTCCACCGGTTTCAGATGGGCAATGATACCGGGGCCATCCGGCTTGCTTTATTAACGGCCCTGGGTACCGCCGGACTGGTCTATCTATCACGCTGGTTTGGGGAGGAACGGGGATGAATTCACTGAAAGTCGACATCGAAAAACAATACGATTCATTTTCCCTCGATGCCCACTTTGAAACAACATTTGAACGACTGGGCATAATCGGGCCATCGGGATCGGGCAAAAGTACGCTGGCCGACCTGATTGCCGGACACCAGTTCCCCGACAATGGATCCATCCTGTTCAACGATCGAACCTTTGTGGACCCGGACACCAACCGCGTTATTCCCCGGCACGAGCGAAACGTGGGCTATCTATTACAGGACGCTCCTCTGCTTCCCCATTTATCCATCCGCGAAAATTTACGCTACCCTCCACGAACCGAGCTCGACACAAAGCCGGCGGGACCGATCGTGGACATACTGGGTATAACGGATTTGTTGGATCAAAACCCCCGTGAAATCTCCGGGGGCGAACGCCGTCGCGCGGCTCTCGCACAGGTCCTGCTCAGCCAACCGGAACTTCTGATCCTGGACGAACCCGTCGTGGGTTTAAACGAAGCCATGAAACGATCAATTGTTCCACGGCTTCGGAAAGTACTCGACACCGTTCAGCAACCCCTGATCGTGATTTCACACGAACCTGAAATTGTACGGGCGCTGTGTAACAAGGGACTTACGATCCGGGGGGGAATCACCAGTGAGATCCTCCCGATACAACAAATATTTGAAAACCAGGATACCCGAACCAGGGCGGGACTGGCCGATTCAAACGTATTCAAAGCCAGGGTAACAGGGGAAGGAAACAACGGGGCCGTCGTCGAAACGGAGACCGGCTTGGAGTTTTTTATCAGTCCTCCGGCCCCCCTTGAATCCAATCAAACCGTTGTGCTGTCCTTCCCGTCCAGTGAACCGGTACTGGCCAAGAACGTCACGGGACAATTATCAACACGAAACCGCTGGTCGGGAGAAATCCAATCCATCGAAGACGTACCGGATGGAAAAAGAGTGTCGGTACACGTTGAGGACCAGACATTCCGTTCGCGAGTAACCCAAAAAACGGTCACCAATATGGATCTCACTCAAGGAGAATCAATAACCCTGCTATTGAAAAGTCAGGCAATCGACATTCTTCCCACGTAGTTATTAGAAAAGTAAGTTTTCTCTCTGACTCCGAAGAAAATTCTGCCCGACTTCCTTCCTACGGAATCCGATCACCGAGGACCTGCCGGATTCATTGAGTTCCAAAATTCCCTGATTTAAAAACGCTTTAATAAATCCGGTCCACGAATTCTGGATTTTATACTGTGTGTATTCCAAAATTCCCAACATCCAATTCCCTATCAAAATACACCCTATACAAAAAACATATCCCAAACCCTGGACACGTTCTCGGAATTCCGAGAACCTTAGAACATACTTATTGAGGGAGTGATGAGGTATGGATGAAAATGAACATCGCTTGAGCAAGTTCTTCAAATTGCTTGGAAATGGACTTCGACTACAGATGGCCAAGCGTCTTCTTGAGCGGAAATATTATGTACGGGAACTTGCCGAAGAACTGGATCGCTCCGAGAAGACAATTTCAAGGCATTTCCGGGTGTTTCGAAACCAGGACATCGTGGAATCCGAAACCGAAGAACGCCGGCGATATTACTGGCTCAAACAACCAGAACTTGTCCAACAAGCACTGAATCTAACCACCTACTTCACAAGAGAAGAATAATCTCCTTCTCACGTTCTCGGAATTCCGAGAACGTGAGAAGGTCCGATTAAATTGTTTATCGTTATGGGTTCCTGTACACGAAAACGCTCATGCTCCTTGATTTGACCTTGTGTTCTTTTGATGGATAGAAAGCTCTGAGAACAAAAATGGTAAGGAGAACAAGAATGGAGCGGGTGATGGGAT
>JBDGPJ010000133.1:4112-11538 GCA_042219695.1 bacterium | reverse complement strand
CGTATCAGGGGAAAAATAACGATGAAATTTGATCAAGGGTGCGGAATTTGAGTTATTTATGTAGCATGTCGCTCTTAGATTGGTCCCTATTGGAAGTTGATTCGAATAGGTCCACGTTGAAAGCGACGAAGACGGGTTTGTACTTTTTGGGATGGAAAGAATACGAGATCCCGCTGAAGAATATAAATCGTGTGGAAATTACGCGATCGATATTAATCCCGAAAAAATCACATTCGTGTTAGAATTCCATTACAAATCGCCCCAACATAATAGCGAATCCTTATCCGTTTTCTTTAAGGTGAAGGGTGTTGGATTAGTGGATGAAGCCATGGAATTGTGTTTCGCCCTGGGAAATATCATTGGCCACAATCAGTCCAAAACAATTTGTATGGGTAGCGTGATAACGAAATTTATGTTGGACTCAAACGTAGAATGGGAGGATTGGCCTCCAATACCAACCGTAAATAGAACGTTTGATATTACACACGAAGAGTCGAGGGATTAATGTTGTAATCCCAGTTCAGCATAGACCGGATAATGTTCCGAGCCGACGCCGGGGAGTACGCGGTGTTTTTTTACGGTTACCGGTTTTCGGTACAGTACATGATCCAGGGCCGTGGACAAGATCGGAATTTGACTGTGCCACGTGTAGAGAAACGGATCTCCTTTGCCTGCGTATGACCAGTGGGAATTGCTTACGATATCCTGAAAATAAGGTGATCCCGGGGTCACGTTAATATCACCGACGAAAACATCCGGTTTATGTAATGAGTGTAACTTTCTACGTAATTTCCTTAGGAAACGGTTTCGTCGGTAAAAATGGTAGGGGAAGACCGGGGGAGCGGAGTGTCCCATCCAGATCGTAATATCCCGATTCCGTACTGGAACAGTCATTTGTAACAAATGTTGATTGATGCCTTTTAGTTTAACTACGTCTTTGTTCTTTAATGGTTTTTTACTGATTACGGCTAACTCGTCCTCGCCTTTGAACAACGTAAAAAACTTCTTGTACTCCCGTTGATGTTTGCGTAAGTACGATTCTATTTGCTTCGGAGCTTCGTTGAGAAGGACCAGGTCCGGTTGGGATGGGGAACGGTTTAAAGCACGTATAACGGGTTTTTGTCGCGCACTCGTATTGAGGTGTAGAATTTTCACTACAGTACCCGTTTCCACGGGGGATTCACGGGGGGATTCGCTGTGAAATCCGGGCACCAGAAGCATGGAAAATATAGTCAGAATTAACAGTGAAATGGTAACCCTGAATTGTTTCAGAAAGAGAAATAGAAGGGAAAGTACAAGCAAACCCGCCATTTCCTGCAAGCGGAAATGCGTTAGTAACTCAATCGGCCAGAGCCGGGAAAAGACAACGGAAACTCCCATGACGATATAGCACACAATTGCCGTGGAAAGTCCATACCACGTTGTCGTTTCTGAAAAGGAAGGTTGATTCACAGGGGGGAACTGTTTTTAATCGGTAACGTAAAAACCGGCATGAAACCGATAGGATATAAGCTCGTGTTCTTCAGGGGGGAGCCCATCCATATATCCAGCCAAAATCCAGGTGGTCTGTTGATTAATTTGGAGGACGTTTCAGCGGTACACATTACAGGGATGTATGTTTCGAATGAGGAGTTTGTTAGTTTTTAAACGTATCATTCCCTTTTGCGAAGCTTCATTCTTCGCGTAATTGTTGTTGGATTTTTTCTTCATTCAGTTGCTCCCATTCAAAATCAATATTGATCAAATCGTACAATCTCTGGTTGTATTCGCGTGTGATGTCGGAAAGGTGTTTTCTGAATTCTGGATTCATTTCTTCGTAGTCCCCCGTCGGGCCCGTGGCCTGAAAATCATCCGTCCATTGCTTGATCCCCAAAAACTTTTCTATGGACTTCATAACGTTCCACGGATGCTGGAAAAATTCCTCACTCTGAATGATGAGAAATCGTTCCCGGGGGAAAAATTCAAGCCAGTTGGATAAGCTTTTTACATACAAACTTCTCGTGAGGTAAGAATAATGCCGATGTGAAAAACTTACGTAATGGTCTTCCTTAATGATACGCTCGACTTCTCCTTTGATTCGCTCCGATTCTTTTTTGATGGCTTCCGGAAAAGGGAGTTCCTCCCGATCGTTGCGTATGTTGTGATGATAATGGGATTGAGTGCGATCGACGGGATTCCGTAACAGCACAATAAATTTACAGTTGGGCAGATCCTGTTTGATCCTTTTCGGGGCCAACGGATGGAACAAATAATACGTCGTTGCTTCAAAATTCAATAGATCGGGATCACTGGTGAAATAGTCCCGGTACCATTGGGCCGGGCGGGCGTACTTGTCGGTGAAATAGTTAATTTCCTTGTTATCCGGTTCATAAATTCCAGGATGGTTTTTCAGGTGGAAAAAGAGTGAAGAGGTTCCACATTTTTGACCGCCAATAAGTATAAAATCGGGTGATGGGGATTCCATAGATCTCTCAGCCCTGTAAAAAATTGTGGAACGGTGAATTTTATTTATAAAGGAGACCGTGGAATATATTACGATAGAACATTCAATGGCCAAAGATTTTTCAACCAAACCAATTGTAAATTGATCGATTCATTGATATTGTATTGGGCATCGAATTGAATATACTTCTGCTCGCATTAGCGGGCCCCGGATCGTAGAGTTCGGGACCGAAGGAGGTTTAGAGTTATGAATCCCTACGAGTTAATGTTTGTAATGGATGCAGCCCTTCCCGAGGACGAACGCCGTGAGATTGTAAACGAAGTCGAGCGAGAGATTATCGATCTCGACGGAGAGGTTGAAAAATCGAAGCATTTCGAGGAACGTGACCTCGCGTACACCATTAATAACGTTACACGCGGCGACTACTACATTATCCACTACTACATCGATCCTCCCGTAAACGAAGATCTTCAGGAACGGTTGAATATTCGTGATGATGTCCTGAGGTACCTTATTATTCGTCAGGACGAGGAAAATCCGTTCAAGGAACCCGGCGAGGAAGAAGTGGAAGACGAAGAAGAAGTCGCCGAGGAAGCCGCGGACGAGGAAATCGAAGAAGAGGAAGAAGCCGTCGAAGCATAGAGCCGTCCTTGAGTAACGATTGATTCATCATCTCACGATGAAGGAGGATTTTAAGTGGCCCGACATTTAAATCGAGTATATTTAATTGGGAACCTCACACGGGATCCCGAATTGCGCTACACCCCTAATAACACGGCGGTTTGTGAGTTCGGATTGGCCGTAAACCGTAACTACCAGGACAATTCCGGTGAATGGCAGGAAGACACATCCTACGTGGACATAAACGTATGGGCTCGACAGGCCGAAAACTGCAGTCAATACCTGGAAAAAGGAAGCCGGGTTTTTCTGGAAGGCCGGCTGGATTTTCAGTCCTGGGAGACCGATGACGGTCAGAATCGATCCAAGCTGGAAGTCACCGCTCAGCGCGTAATATTCCTTGATGCCGCTGGTGAAAACGTGGAAGCCGGTGTAGCCGGTGGTGCCGGAGCAGGAGCCGGTGGAGATACCCCGGAAGACATCCTGGAAGACTTCGAAGGCGGAGAAACTGAGGACGATATTCCGTTTTAACGGGACGCGAATTTGAGCGGATGTCTCGGATTTTTGTATTGTTGGAGTGGGAATTGACGGTTCCCATTTACGGTGAGATAAAGCTTTTCACCAGGTTCTTTTTGTTTGGGGACTGGATTTACTGAATGGACCGGAATATTGTGTTTTGATGGATGGATTTCAATGGGCAGCCAGTTTGAGCGGTTGGTTTTGGTTGTTTCGGAGACCGTTACGTCTCATAGGTCAAAGCATTGGCTATAGAAGTTTTATTGGGAAACACTGGATTCGGACCATAATGGGGAATTTTTATTGGCTGGACGAACTTCAAGTAAACATTTGAGTTAGCGTGACTGTTCAATCGTAATCGAGGACCATAGAACAAGATACAGCTGTCAGCACTCAGCTCACGGCGGTCAAGCTTGAAAACAAAAACGACGTAAGACGAGCTTTCCCTCGTTTTTTTGCTGAGGTATTAAGCTAAATGCTGACGACTGACGTCTGAACGCTAAACAAGATTCTGATGTTACAAACTGAAACTTGCACAGGAACTGGAGGAATCAACGATGTCTTATCAAGGTGGACGTTATCAAAACGAGGAATTACCACCGGAAGTAACCTACAAGCGACCGGATTTACTGGAAGATTACGTGGATGAGGAGTACAAAGTACTGCCACGTCGTCGTACACGGTTGAGCGCAAACCAGCAGAGACGGTTGACCCGGGAAATTAAACGGGCCCGTCAGCTGGCACTTTTACCGTACACGGAACACTAATCAAGAGACCTAAGCTAACAAAAGACGGAGGTACATGAACCATGGAAATCATTTTAACCGAGGACGTTCGAAACCTGGGACTGGAAGGTGAACTCGTCGAGGTAGCTGATGGCTACGCACGGAATTACCTGTTTCCCAACCAGCTTGCCGTAACGGCGAACGAGAGTAATAAGAAGCAATACAAAATCGAACAGGACCAGATACAACAACGTCGTGAAAAACAGGTGGAAGTGGCCCGGGAGATGTCCGACGACCTGGACGGTCTCTCGTTAACCCTGGAAAAAAGTGCTTCTGAAGAAGGCAACCTTTACGGTTCGGTCAATCAATCCGACGTGGCCGAAGCCGTACGTAACAACGGATTTGACGAGATCGATGATCGTCAGGTCATTATTGATAATCCCATCCGGGAACTCGGGGAATACACGGTGCGCGTAAATTTTGTTGAAGATCTGGAAGCCGAGGTGAGAATCGAGGTTGTCCCCGGCTGAGCAGTCTTCAATAACGCGTTCCTCTCCACATAGCGTGGAAGCCGAGCAGGCTGTGCTCGGCTCCATGTTGTTGTCCCGCAAGGCCATTGGCCGTGCCATCGAAACCATACCTTCCTCTGAATATTTCTACCGTGATACCCACCGAACGATCTATGACACCATCCTCGAGATGTTCAACGATGATCAACAGGTTGATGAATTAACCGTAGCGGAAGAACTTGAAAAGAACAATCAACTGGAAACGATCGGTGGGGCGTCCTACCTGGCGGAGCTAATGAACACGGTTCCCCACGCCGCTAACGTGGAGCACTATGCCGAAATTGTTAAGGAAAAATACGTAAATCGTGCCCTGATTGAGACCTGCACCGAAATTATCGAGAAAGCGTACGAAGAACGGGAAGAGGTCGACGAACTCCTGGACGAGTCAGAGGGTATGATTTTTCAGATCAAAAAGGACCAGGTTGAGCAAGGGTTAAGTCCCGTCGGGGACATCATCGATGAAACCGTCGAGGAACTGGACGAAGCCCACGAACAGGATGGGGTTATAACCGGACTGAAAACCGGGTTCAGTAATTTCGACAGCATGACGTCCGGGTTTCAGGAGAACCAGCTTGTCATTATGGCGGCGCGGCCCGGAATGGGAAAAACGTCACTGGCATTGACCATGACCCGGAATATAGGGTTGAGTGATCAGGCACCGGTCGCCATTTTTAGCCTTGAAATGAGCAAAAGTGCGCTCGTGAAACGTCTGTTATCGAGTGAAAGTAAGATACCGTACAAGAAACTCAGTTCGGGGAAACTATCCGACTCCGATTTCAAACGGCTCAGTAATGCCATGGCTCGGCTCAACGAGGCGCCCATTTACCTGGACGATACGCCCTCCTTGAACGTAATTGACATGAAAGCCAAAACGAGACGACTTAAATCGGAGCATGGACTCGGGCTGGCGATCGTGGACTACCTTCAGCTGATGGATAACGTTGGATCTCCGGAAAGTCGTGAACAGGAACTGGCCACAATTAGCCGAGGACTCAAGGAGTTGGCCATGGAACTGGGAATTCCAGTGATGGCGTTGACCCAGTTAAACCGTCAGCTTGAGCACCGCAACGACAAGCGTCCCAAACTTTCCGATTTGAGGGGTTCCGGTGCCATCGAACAGGACGCCGATATCGTCTCGTTTGTTTACCGTGATTACGTCTACACCCAAAAGGAAGAGGATCGTGGACACGCTGAGCTGATTATTGGAAAACAGCGGAACGGTCCCACGGGAACGATTAACCTTAGTTTTATCGAGGACCGCATGACCTTTGAAGAAATGACGAGGCGGGATGAGCCACCGGAAATTTAATTTACCTTTTGGCTGTCAGGTGTTTGGCGCTTTTAACGGATGGGGCAGCCGTGAGCCAATAGCCAATAAGCTAACGAGCAAACAGCCAAAATAGAGAGTGTGAACCTATTGTACGCATGTGAAGAATGTGGTTATCAGACCCCCGACTGGCTCGGTCGATGTCCTTCCTGTGGGGAATATGGGACGGTTGAGGAACAACAATCACCCGCACCTGAGAATGGTAATTCCCCGTCAAGTTCGACCGCTACCATAAATCGAACCCCGCTTAATTCCATAGAAACCGACGATTACTCCCGGTTGTCTACCGGTATCAGCGAATTGGACCGTGTTCTCGGCGGGGGAGTCGTTCCCGGGGGAGTAACGTTGCTGGGAGGTCCCCCCGGTATCGGTAAATCGACCCTATTGTTGCAGTGGGGATCGACGTGGGAGCCCCCGGAGGGGCCTGTGCTGTACCTGAATGGTGAAGAGTCCGGTCCCCAGATTGCCCGTCGTTCGGATCGTATTGAATCACGGTCAGACCGGGTTGAACTGGTATCCGAGTCCACGATCGAAGCCCTTGTACAGAACCTGGAAGACGTTGAGCCTTCACTGGTATTCATTGATTCCATTCAAACGGTGACCAGCGAGGAATCCAACGGTATGCCCGGGAGTATGGCTCAATTACGGGCCGTTACCCAGGCGGTTGTGGATGCGGCGAAACGTTACAGCGTCCCCTTTGTTCTGGTGGGACACGTAACCAAGGAAGGGGATATAGGCGGCCCGCGACGATTGGAACACATGGTCGACACCGTTCTATATTTTGACGACAATGATTCGGGTCATCGATTTATACGGAGTGCCAAGAACCGGTTTGGTCCCACGGGTGAACTGGGAATATTTGAAATGACAGCGGAAGGACTGGATCCCATCCAGGATCCCGGTGAACATTTTTGCAGTCCGGACCGCGGTGAAAACGGCTGTATGCTGACGGTTTCCATGCAGGGGAGCCGGCCCCTGTTGGTAGAGATTCAAGCGCTGGTGACTCCGAGTCAATACGGAACCCCCCAGAGAACCGCGACGGGGTTTCCACGTAAGCGACTTCTTATGCTGATAGCGGTGCTGGAAAAACAGCAGGGTCTCCCCCTGGGAGGGCAGGACGTGTTTTTGAACGTGGCAGGGGGTTTGAGTCTGGACGATCCGGCCGTGGATCTTGCGGCGGCCTCCGCCATTATGAGCAGTTATAACGCTCGCCCGTTGCCTTTCCGGT
>JBDGPJ010000133.1:0-4102 GCA_042219695.1 bacterium | reverse complement strand
GACTCGGCGAAGTTGGATTGACGGGCCGGTTACGATCCCCGGGACAACTCACACATCGATTGAAGGAGACCCAGCGACTGGATACCGGACCGGTTATGATTGGTGGCGGAAGCGATCAATCAGACGGGGATGAAATCCTGGGCGCGTCATCTATTGCCGAGGTAGCCGACCGTTTGATACAGTGATTGCTTTTGTCAGGTGATCGTTAAAAACTTTTCAAAATCGAACCGAACAAAAATACATGACATAAACTGTTTAATATTTTTTGGAGGTGCCGAGTTTGGATACTGAATTAGAGGTGGGCGAAACAATTATCTATCCCCACTACGGAGCCGGAGAAATCGTTGAGGAGGAAACACTCGAGCGAGACGAAGAGGAAGAAGAGTATTTTATCATTGAGATTTTTCTTCGAGATCTGCGAATTATGGTCCCGAAGGATCGCGAGGAAATTGACGAGGACGAGGAAGACATCGAGGAGTTCCGAGGACTTGTGGATGAAGACACGATTATGGATAAACTCGAAGAAATTGAGAGCCACATTCTTGAGGAGGAATACGAGGATGGTGAAATTCCCAAGGTTCCGCGAAACCGCCTCGAAGAGATGGAGGACAACATCAAGCTCGGGGACCTCGATGACACGGCTGAAGCCCTTGCCCGGCTTCACGCCAAGTTTCTCGAACGGGACATGAATATCGGTGAAAAACGTGTGTATGATCTGGCA
Source organism: bacterium (assembly GCA_042219695.1). Lineage (GTDB taxonomy): Bacteria > T1Sed10-126 > T1Sed10-126 > T1Sed10-126 > JBDGPJ01 > JBDGPJ01. The sequence continues at coordinate 3,381 of JBDGPJ010000133.1, read as the reverse complement.
AAAGAATTTTGCACCGGTGAATTGATGGGAATTTTTGATTACGATGAGAATGAAGCCAAGAACAAACTTTACGAATATCTTCCGTCCACGATTCCGAACCTCGAGGAAGACGAAGAAGAAGAAGACGAAGAAGAAGAAGAGGAAGAATACGACGACGACTAACGAACGGCGGGGAAAATTAGGGCTTGCCACCTGTTAATTAGCGTATTATATTCAATCATACATCAGGAGTTGGATAATACAATTCCTCGCGTAGATACGACGCTTCTTTAGAACGTGATTTCGTTAAGTTTGCTCATTATATTATTTTCGGCGGAATTTATATTTACGTACGATATCTTATAGATACGAGGTGAACGTGGTGTACCGCCGCGTCTTACTGTTTGCATTTATAACGATACTTTCATTTTTGTACGGGTACGTTGCTTACAATTTTTTGACGACGCCATTTGTTTTATGTGTTGTATTTGGTCTCGTTCTCGGCGCGTACCTGGCCTTACTTGACTGGCATCTTGAGACGTATTCGGTTGAATCCCTTCTTGGAGGGAGCCTCGGGGGTGTTGGTGGCCTTTTCGTTGCTTACATCATTCTTGCCGTGTTCGAAAACCTGCCCGTTGAACCCAATAATCCCCTTGCGTTAACGTTGCTGGGCGTTTTTGGCTACCTTGGTGTATACATTGGTTCAACGGTGGCTCAGAAATGGCCTGACACACCGACCGTTACTCCACAACCTCAGGCACAAGCCCCCGCACAATCGAGTTCGGTTTCACTCCCACGAAAAGTTTTGGATACCAGCGTCATTATTGATGGTCGGGTCGCGGGGGTTATCGAGATTGGATTCCTGGAGGGGGTTTTTGTAGTTCCCCGGTTTATTTTAAAAGAACTACAAAACATGGCGGATTCCGGGAATAAGTTGAAGCGGAACCGTGGCCGGAGAGGACTCGATATTCTCAATACGATCCGTGATGATCTTCCGGTTGAAGTGGATATCGTGGAAATGGAATTCCCCGAGATTGATGAAGTCGATGCCAAGTTAGTGGCCTGTGCCAAGGAAATGGATGCCAAGGTTTTGACCAACGATTTTAATTTGAACAAAGTGGCCAGCTTACAGGACGTTGAGGTCCTTAACATCAATGAACTGAGTAATGCCGTTAAACCGGTTTATATTCCCGGCGAAAGTTTTGAAATCGAGCTCGTGAAAGAAGGAGAAGAGGAGGGCCAGGGAGTGGGCTACCTCGAGGATGGTACGATGGTGGTGGTTGAAAACGGATCATCCTTTCTCAACGAGGAAGTACCCGTTACAGTGACGAGTGTTATTCAGACCAGTGCCGGGCGAATGATCTTTGCGGAAAAAGGAGAAAAAACGGATATATCGTAGTGGTGTGAGCTTAGTCTTTCCTACTTGCATGGGTGTGAAACAGGGAATGGGGAGCGTGTCATACGGAACGTTCCTCCCCATTCCCGGGAAGGGATTATTCCTTTCGCTTGATTCATTTTCCGAGATTTGTTTAACGGGTAACTTCCAGCCCATCTATGATTTTGTATACAGGAATATAGCAATATGAATCTGGCACTTGTGCTCGCTGCCGGACGAAGCCGACGTTTCGGTAGTGGAGTTCCCAAGCAATTCACCAAATTACGGGGAAAACCCGTTCTTCTCCATAGCGTCGAGCAGTTTATCTGCCATCAAGACGTGGATTCATACGCCGTTGTTACCAGCGAGGAATACCGGTCCAGGATTGAAGATTTATTGTCCTCCCTCCCCCACGATCCGGAATTTTTACAAGAAGGGGGTGAAACGCGACGAGATTCGGTTCGCAAGGGATTAACCCGGGCGGAAGATCTGTCCCCGGAAACCGTGCTTGTACATGATTCGGCTCGACCGGGAGTCACGGAGGGAATCATCGATCGTTTATTTAATTTATACAGGGAACGTTCCGACATTCAGGGAGTTATACCGGTGTTACCCGTTCGGAATACAATCAAACAGGTAAACGATATTGATGACGTCGAACGTACACTGAACAGGGATCATTTACGGCAGGTTCAAACACCACAGTTGTTTGGTTACAAGATCATACATCGGATACACCGTGAATGGAACGAGAACGATGCAAATGTCACGGATGACGCCATGATGGTTGAATTCGAGGGGGGAACTGTTTCCACAGTCAAAGGAAGTCGTTTCAATATGAAAATTACGTATCCTGAAGACCTAACTATTCTGGAATCACTGATTCGATTCCGTGAGGAGGATTAAGGAATGAGTGAGATGAGAGTTGGTCAGGGATGGGACCGCCATCGACTTGTGGAAGGAGAGTTGATGAAACTGGCCGGAATAGAAATCGATGCCCCCCGTGGGCCGGAAGGCTTCAGTGACGGGGATCCGCTTCTTCATGCGTTGATTGATGCCCTGCTTGGGGCCTGTGGAATGGGAGATATAGGTCAGCATTTCCCCAGCGGTAACGAACGCTGGCGAGATGCTCCGTCGAAGGAGTTACTGGAGAAAACCATCGTTAAATTTGAAGACCTGGACTGGAGGCTCGTGAACGCTGATTTATCAGTAATACTGGAGCCCGTTCGTCTTGCTTCTCACAGGGACGAAATGGAGAAGAACATTGAGCGAGTTTTTTCCAACGATCCGGTTATCAACATTAAGTTCAAGACGGCGGACGAACTAGGACCGATCGGCAAGGCAAAAGCTATTGAGGCCCAGGCTGTGGTTTTACTACGTCGGTAATTACGGTCATTCAGTTTTTAGTTCGACTTGTTTGAATGGACGAAATGCACTTTGATTGGTTATATAATTGGAATGAGCATGTACGATGAGATGATTGAGATATGTTAAAGCATTGTTTCCGGGAGAACCGTAAACATCTTTCGGGGGGCTTAACGTTCGTCGTTGTCTTGTTGTTGATCTTCTTTTCTCCTGTTAATGCTCGCGAGAGTAAAGCGCGTTATTTCTATGATACCGAACTTCACTCGGCGAATGCGGATACTGTTGTTGTTACCTGGGCCGATAGTGAAACCTCCACATATTCCCGAGAAGATTGGGAAACTTTTCGAAATATAGAAGACGAAATGTATTTGCACCTTTCCAACCTGGAGCGAAGTGAAAGGCGTAAATTTCGAAGAAAATTGTTTTATTTCATAGCGGGTGCACTGGTACTCGTAATGCTTGTTGGTGGGGCTATTATGCTGTGGAAAAAGAACGTTGCCGGGAGCGATCGTTTTGAAGAATCAAAACAGCAAGGGTTTGGATATGAATTGGTCGGAGTTAACCGTTACAGGATTCATCATCCCCGCTTGGAGGAAAAAGAACTTAAAGTAAAAATAACGCCCCCTCAATCAATTACGGTACGCCTCGATGGTGAAAAATTA
>JBDGPJ010000132.1:4110-7582 GCA_042219695.1 bacterium | reverse complement strand
CTCGAAGATGAGAAAAGCCGTTTACGTCCCCCCATTTTTCATTATACTTGTAAGTACGGTCCTCCGGAGCAATCTCATTGAGGGCTCGCTGTAAATCGGAAACACAGCCGGATTCAAACTCAATCGTGGTTATTCCGGCGGTCGAACCGGGAATACTTGCGTTGAATAATCCATCCCCTCCCACCTCGGAGAGAAAATTTTGTATCGGATCGGTAAGATCCTGTACGTCGGAAAACCCTTCCGTCGAGCTCGTTACAACTTTCTGTTTCACCATTCATCACCCTCGTGGTTGGAAGGTAGAGTTTAGTCAATTCTCATAAAGTCTCCACTGAATGATCCATTACGTGGTGATCGTCCGGTACGGACTTCGCAAGCTGTTGGCCTACTTCTAACGCTTTTTTCCAGTCTTCCTTTTCAAGAATTTCTTTCATATCCTCATTTTTGTACACAATATCAAGGGTGCAAAGGTTACATTGGTCTTCACGAAGACCGTTCCTCAATTCCGTGAAAATCTTAGAAACACCGGAACGGTGCTCAAATTCTTCTTCCAGTTCTACACGTGTCCGCTGGGAATAAAACGCACACCCACCCTTGGTGGACAAACCAGCAATGATGTTGGGGGTATCCACGACGCTCATTAACCACGTGTTGCACAGTTCCTTAACATCAATAATATTGCACAAAATATTTTTCCGCTCACAGACTTCCGCGATCCGTTGATTTAACTGCTCATCCTCAAGATCACTCGTGACAAACGTAGCTCCCTCGATAAGTTCAGGAATGTTTTGAGTAGCAACGGGTTCTTCATGAATAGGAATGACTCGACGCTCTGCTAATTCTAGTGATTCAGGTACTCTATTCAGTGGCCCCTGTTCCAGCACAATCTCTTCGGGAGCTTCGTTTGACTCAGGAACTACGATAAGTTCATCGGCAAACACCGCTAATTTTTCCGTTTTCTGTAGACCTTCTTCACGTTCTCCACCAAATACTACCACTCGCTCGAGGTCGATCATTAGTGGCATATACATTTTGTTATCTCCTTTTTTGATTTCGTTAATATTCTAAAAGACCCGTTCTCTATTTATTGACTATATTGTAGGTTTTACCGAAATCAATGATTACGAGCAGAAATTTTGCTGAAGTATAATGAGAAAAATTTACGAGAGTATGCTTCTCTGTTGTTTTTTCCCTAAACCACAACTCAAACCTGGTGATTTCAAAATCCCAACCCAAATTTTTGACATCGATTTCCGTTCATGTATAAGGGAAGCCAAATTAGTCAAAATGGTATGAATTAATGATGAAATCTTCACTTTCAACAGATTGGGCACAAAGAATCATACCTATATGATTGGCCCGTCTCGGCGCTGTATTCTTCCGGGAGCTCTCATTATCCGTGTAACATATAGCTAAAGACAGTATAATAACACAATCTTTCGATCGGGGATCGTAAAGAATTTGTTTGTGCAACATGAAATACTGAAATGGATTGATCCTGTCCCGGGATCAACTAATACCGGACTTCGTGAGCCCACAATAACGTTCAAATGAAAGGAAAGAACTTGAATACGGAAAACAAAGACATCAATCCCGAAACTGTATCGGGATTTGTATCAGTATGTGGCCGGCCAAACGTGGGGAAGTCAAGTTTGGTGAATGCATTAATCGATGAAAATGCCACAATTGTCTCCGATGAGGCACGCACAACCCTTCATTCCATTCCCTGTATACGAACGGAAAACGATCGCCAGATCATTTATGTCGATACTCCGGGAATTCATCGCCCGAGAGGCAAAATTGGCGAGGCCATGAACAGCTCCGCGTACCGGTCATGGGAAGACGCCGACATTATTCTCTTTGTAGTTGATTTAAAAGCCGGTCCCGGACCGGGAGATGAATTCATTGCGGATCGACTTCAAGAGCAGGACACACACGTTATCGTTGCCGCCAACAAATCCGACACAGTATCAAAACAACGCCGCGAGGAACTGATTGGTAAATACGAGGAAATGACCAGTTTTACAGTACTACCGGTTTCCGCTCGGCAGTCCACCAACCTCGACCAACTTCAACGTAAAATTGTTCAGTTTCTTTCACCGGGACCCCAATTTTACGACCGAGAAACCACGATCGGACGCCCGCTTTCCTTCCAGTGCTCGGAACGAATACGTCAACCTATACTGGAATTAACACAGGAGGAAGTCCCCCACTCTACCTTCGTCACAATTGACAGAATAGCGGATGGTGACGATCCCGGATACAAGGTTGTTGAAGCAACCATACACGTCGAACGTCAATCGCAGAAAGGTATTATCATCGGCAAAGGTGGACAAAAAATTCGTGAAATTGGTAAACGTGCTCGACCCAAGCTGGAAGAATTACTGGACGCCGACGTTTACCTGGACCTATTTGTCACCGTGGAGGAAGACTGGACTGATCGGGACGAACAGCTGGAAGCATTTGGCATCATAGAGACGTAAGAAAAAACCGGTTCAACTATAATTCAATAGCCCCAGGTCCCACGCCGTCCAGGGCTTCTTCCACCATCTCAAGCCAGTTATTAAATTCCGTGTTCTCCGAGGTATATTCGTCAATTTCATCGTTCGTTTTACGCTCGAGAACTGATTTTTCAATGTCCGAAATCGAAAAATCAGTCGGGTCCAGAAATTCCTGGAAATCTTCGAAGTCGGTGTGTTCCTCCATGAAAGAATCCGAAAAAATCTCATCGAGGTTTAACTCACCAAAGCTGGGACGCATTTCTTCCTTTTCCGATTCATCCAGAAGCTCCTGGTACTCGTCATCGAGATCATCAAGACGGTCGACCACGGTTAAACCTCCTTCATACGATTGGTTTCATACAATTGGTGGGCTTCTCCGTAATTATATCAAGTTCCAGTTATTTCCCACGAACATCCTCATATGATCAAGTCCCGAATTCATTACTTACGGGTATTCAATATAATTCCGCAGGTCCGTAAATCGATCCCATAAAACATCAGGAACTTCCTCCGGCCCAAACCGTTGATTGACGTTCTCGTACGGATCGAGAAGCAAACTACAGGTCTGGTCTTTTTGGGTTTGTGCCTCCGTAAATTTTGAGTTCACGTTCAAGCGACGGATATGGTGCGATTTAAACACAAAGTACAAAACATCGGGCCGGTCCCGTAAGGTTCGGCGAGTACAGCATGATTACGTTTTGGTAAAATAATTCCCAAGAACTATTTCCCAATCATGCCAATTCTTCCAGCGATTGACCGGTTTCATCTTCTATGAATTCGTAAAAATCCTCTTCCTGAAGGATCGGGGTACCTTGCTCCTCGGCGTCGGACATTTTTGTGGAACCGGGATTATTTCCCGCCACCAGGTAATCGGTGTTCCCCGATACACTGGATGTCGCCCGAGCTCCAAGTAATTCAACGAGGTCCTGGGCTTCGTCCCGAGTTAGCTTCTCCAACCCCCCGGTAAAGACGAA
>JBDGPJ010000132.1:1357-4100 GCA_042219695.1 bacterium | reverse complement strand
AGTCTTCCAGTACCGTGGATTGGTCCGTCTCCAGAGGTTCCGGTTCAACCCCGTTTTCCAGCATCCGTTCAATCATGTCGCGGTTGTCCTGATCGGTGAAGAAATCACGAATTGATGTAGCAACTTCCGGCCCGATCTCATGTATATCCTTGAGCTCATCACGACTTACGTCATATAAATCACGAATGGTTTTGTAATTTTGGGCCAGAATGGTAGCCATATGGGAGCCAACGTTGTGGATTCCCAGCGCGTAAATAAAGCGATCCAGTGTCGTGTGTTTACTTTGCTCGATTTCACGTAACAGGTTATGGACCGATTTCCCGACTTTAGAACGAGCTTGTTGAGGGTTTTCAACCAACTCTCGCAAGCGATCGAAATCGATCTCGTTAATCACCTCGTAGCCGGAACCAATAAGCTCGGCATAAGCGTTTTCGGGGGCTTTCGCGTAGGAAAGCAACTGTTCCCTCACGTAGTCTTGGCTCAGTTGATCGTATAACGTACTGGCCGATACTTTTCCAATGCCTTCAACCTCCAGCAGGCGTTCTTCGTTGGCATTGATCAACAAATCCACGTCCTCAAACTCATCCGCTAAATCGATGGCCGTTTTTGGTCCAATTCCGTCTACGTCGGTAACGTATAATGCCACGGCCAACTCCGGGTGATTGGATTGTTGTAAGGCTCGATAGGTTTCATTATCAAACAGTTCCAGTAGGTCCTCGTTGGAGGCCCCGGACAACGTCTCAACGTCATTAAAAGTATTGGCAAGGCGAATGGCGGTTTCCGGTCCTACTTCATCCAATCCAAGCGCGTATAAAGCCACTGCAAGGTTAGGGGAATCAGATTCTTCCCGAAGCTTTAAATAGGTTTCGTTTTTAAACAGGCCGGCTTCCAAAAGATCTTCTTCCGTGAGAGTGTATAAATCCGCCGGAGTTTCTACGAGGTTGTTTTCGCGTAGCTTTCGCACCTCTTTTTCTCCGAGTCCCTCGATATCCATAGCATCCCGCGAGACGAAATGTTCAAGCAATCCCTGACGCTGAGCGGGACACTGTACCCCCCCGCTGCAGAAGTGGTAGGCTCCCTCCACAACAACCTCGGAACCACAGACGGGACATTCATCCGGCATTTCAAAGGGGACACTACGATCCTCCTCCTCTTTCTCAACACGTTCCGTCACGTACGGAATAACGTCACCGGCACGCTCAACTCTCACGGTATCACCGTCTCGTATATCCTTTTCCTCGACCAGATCGTAGTTATGGAGTGAAGCACGGCTAATCGTCACTCCTCCCACATCAACGGGTTTTAAGAATGCAACGGGGGTCAACTTCCCGGTACGCCCCACCTGTATTCCAATTTTCTCAATGGTTGTAATTTCCTTCCGGGGCTCAAATTTATAGGCAATCGCCCAGCGGGGGTTGGCCTGGCGAACCCCAAGTTCTTCACGAATATTAAGTTCATTGACCTTGATGACTACACCGTCAATCTCAAAATTGAGATCATCGCGGACATTGGTGGTCTCGTGCCGAAATTCAATGACGTCCTCGATATCCTCCGTATGTAGATTTTGGTCATTTACCTTGAAACCCCATTCAGGCAGAGCGTCAAAGATTTCTTCCTGGGTCCCGAATGAAATACCGTCCACGGACAATACATCAAACACGAAGATATCCAGGGGACGACTGGCCACCACGGACGGGTCAAGCTGACGAACGGTTCCCGCCGCGGCATTACGGGGATTGGCAAACAGGTCCTTACCCTCCTCGACTCTTCGTTCATTTAACTCCGTGAATTCATCCAGGGGCATAAATACTTCCCCGCGCAACACCAGTTGATCGGGAAGACCGTGTTCGGAATGTTCGTCCATGGTGAGTGGAATCGTAGGTATCGTCCGCAAGTTCTCCGTGACATCCTCCCCCTCATAACCATCTCCGCGTGTAGCTCCTCTTACGAGTTCTCCCTGCTCGTACACGAGTTCAACGGAAAAACCATCAAACTTGTATTCACACCAGTAGGTGAAGTCATGGTGGCCTAACTGATCCTCTAAATATCGGTCGAAATCCTTTATCTCGTCCTCCTCAAGGGATGAATCCAGGCTGAGCATGGGGACAATGTGTTCGATGGTTTCCCATTCATCGACGGGGGGAGCTCCAACACGTTTGGTGGGTGAATTGGGATCATCCAGGTCCGGAAAAGAATTCTCCAGTTCCTGCAACCGGTCCAGAAGCCGGTCGTACTCGGCATCCGAAATAACCGGATCGGCTTCGATGTAGTATTTTTTGTCGTGATAATGAAGCGCCTCACGCAGGTCCTCCACCTGTTGTTCGGCCTGGTCCTTTCCCATCTCGTTTACCGGTTCCCAGGACGCGGGAACGTCGCGCTTATAATCAATCCCCTCTTCACCCATCAATCTCACCTCGTTTCCACAACAATATCACTGTTCAACAGTTCATTAATTCATGAATTAATGAACTGTTGAATTATTGAATTGTTTAGCTCGAACTATTGTAGTCAAACTGTGAATGAATAAATCGTTCAGAGATCAGGTGTTTCGAATCTTTCTCATGTTCATAACCGGATTCGTTACAAGTCGGTTCATATTTCAGACTTTAGATCCTCAGTTCAACTGTAAACGGACGGGCCTGCCCTGCGCATGGACAGGGTTAACCCAGTTCATTCGTCAAATAAGAGTGACTTTCAGACGTATAATTGAACTACATAAATTTTCGGGTTGATTGCTATGACT
>JBDGPJ010000132.1:0-1289 GCA_042219695.1 bacterium | reverse complement strand
CAATCTCGTATACGTCATCCCGCTTAATATAATGATACACGTTTCGCCCATCACGTTTGGAATAAATCAGGTCCAGCTTTTTCAATTTCGAAACGTGTTGGCTGATGCTATTTTTCTTTCGGTTTAAGATCTCTGCCAGGTCCCCGGTTTTCAGGGGCTCTTGTTCATGAATGAGATTGTACATGCGATATCGAAGTGGATTTCCCAGGACCTTCATCACCCGGGAAGTCCGAAAGGCATCCTCAGCCATGTTTACGTCAATCATCAATCTATCACTCCCGGTTTGTTCGGTTGATTTTCAGGGTGCGCTTTTTAGGTCCGGTCCGAAACTTGTCTTTCAGGTCCACTACGGTGTTTCTTCTACCGTGCGTTCGAATTCTCGTATCGAATCTCGTAAATCGTGGTAGGAATCACACACCTCAAACTCAGGATGTTCTTCCACCAGCGCCTCCGGGGGATTATAAAGCATGGGGTGATCGGCCTCCTTGAGCATGGACACATCGTTATAGGAATCACCGATGGCCACGATTGGAAAACCAATCTCCCTTAGTTTTTCAAGTACGTTCCATTTCATGCCCCGGATCCGCAGTTTAAAATCGCTAATCGTTCCATCGTCCTCTACTTCGAACCGATTGGCAAAAAGATTATACCCTCCCATCTCCCAAATTAACTCATCCGAAAGTTCATGAAACGTATCCGAAATTATCATGACCTGACCTCGACGACGGCACCAGGACAAAAATTCGTAACTTCCCGAATACGCCATCACGTCCCGGGCCACTTCCTGCAGATCGTAGAGATCGATGTCGTATTCATCCAGGATATCGATCCGGTATTCCATGAGCTCCGTGAAATCCGACATCTCACGGGTGGTTTTTCGTAACTCCGGTACATCGTACTCCTCGGCGACTTCCACCCAGATTTCAGGGATGATAACACCCTCCAGGTCGGTTGCTATAATCATGAAACGGTCCTCCAGCGGGATAACTTGTAAAGCACGCCAAACTTCGGAATCATTCCTGACACTGTTTGTACAATACGGAGGCGTTGTTGAAATTCATCAATTTCGACTGAAACGCGATACAATAAGTCAATCACTTTAACAGGAAGTTAACAATTGTGACAGACGATAAACAACCGAAATTCGCCGCCGATGCGATGCTCGGATCCCTGGCTCAATATCTGCTTCTGGCAGGGTTTAACACCTTTTATGAATCCGGGGTACGCGACGAAACCATTCGTCAACGTGCTCGTAAGGAAAACCGTATTTTGCTCACGCGTGACAGCGA
>JBDGPJ010000131.1:15623-18448 GCA_042219695.1 bacterium | reverse complement strand
TTATACGATAGGCGGAATATTTAGGAAGGATTCAGATTACGTTGGAAGGTTCTGGAAAAAGACCACAAAAAAATACGAAATGAACTTCAAAAGGAGGCGGATGAATCAGATTTTTCTGGGACTTCAAAAAAGAAATCCACTGATGAAGTACTCATTGATAACCAAGATTACCGAATAGAAAATGGCCAATCCGATCAATATGAAAACTCAACGTTAGTTTTAATAGATTCTTTACGCTCGGACGCTGTTACAGTGGCCAAACAAATTGATAGTGGAAATAGTTCTATATTTGAGACGAAATCGGACGGCTTTCAATATGGATTTTATGTGTATCAAGATCCAGAACTCGTTGTAGATAAATTCCAGGATGAAATTGAGAATGTTTTACAAAGTAATGATAAGACTAAACATTCTACACCCAGTTCAACCCAGGATAAGGGTTCGGACAGCAAACCGGATACACTAATTGAAAACTCCAATTTCAGTGTGGAAGAAGCCGAATCCGATAAATACGATGTATCGACATTAGTGTTATTAAACTATTCCCGAGAAAAAATTGAAGATATTGCGGAATTCCTTGATGAAGAATATAGCTCTATCTTTGAGGCTAGTAAGGGGGATTATCAATTTGGTTTTTATGCTTACGGGAAACCTGAAAACGTGCTGGGACAGATAGAGGAATTTTTGGACGTCCCCAGTGATGAAGTTCCATCTACTCCAAGTAATAAAACGTAAAAGTACGAAATTTTTTAGGAATTGGAATTATTGTATAAAGATTGAATTTCCTTGATTCGATCTTGAAGTTCTTCGATCAGCTCCTGGCTTGATCCCATCTCTTCAGTAGATTGTTCACCTTGGACGATTTTTTGTAGAAGGTCTTGTACTGTAGGATCCTGCATACATTCCCGTAAAAATTCATTACCGGGTTGCGTTTCGTGTCGGTCGATACAGTCCTTGAGAACTGATATTAACTCAGAATGGTATTTTTCGCTCATGAATCATAAGTCACCTTTAAACAAATAGAAAATAGACTTCCAGTTCAAACTCAAATATGAGTATACACCTTGCGTAGAGCTTTAAGCGTGTTCTCGATATCGTCGTCGTCCATCTCGGGATGGGCCGGGATTCGGGTGATCGACGAGGATATCCTTTCCGTTCCCGGTAAGGAATCCGGTACATCGAGGTTTTCTTGTGCATACGGAGTTTCATGGAGTGGGTGGTAGTGTTCGCGGGCCTGGATTCCTTCCGCCTGCAGGGCTTCAAGAAGCCAGTCACGCCGATCGCTATCATCTAATAAAAGGGCCGTAAGCAGGCCGTTTTCTCGGCAGTTTTCGGGAGGATACAGTACATCGTATTTATTGTCCGTGTCTATTTTTTCCAGGCCCGATCGGATGACATTCTGAACTTCACGGCGTCGTTTTCGGATCTTGGGCCAGCGTTCGATTTGTTTCCAGAGTACGGCGCCCAGGATGTCGGAGAGTACGTAACTGCTGCCGACCGTTCTCCAGGTGTAGCGGTCGACGTCCCCGAGGCGAGTTTGGGATCGATCGGTTCCCTTGTCGCGGATCATTTCACAGCGGGCGACGTCCTCCTCGTTATTGATAACGAGTAGTCCCCCTTCGCCACTCGTGATGGCTTTCGTTCCGTGAAAACTGATGCAACCGAATCGACCCACCGTACCGGCCATGTTTCCGTCACGTTTCGTGTCATAGACCTGGGCGGCGTCTTCGACACAGAACAGATTGTTGTCCTCACAGAACTCCTGAATGGATTGCACGGGCCCGGGGAAACCACCGTAGTGAACCATGATTACACCACGGGTTCGGTCCGTAAGGGCGTCGTTTAAGGTTTCCGGAGTTAACGTGAGAGTTTCGGGATCGACGTCGGCGAACACCGGTGTAGCACCGGCCCGGAGCACGGCCTGGGCCGTGGATACGTAAGTGAAGGAGGGGACAATAATTTCATCCTCCTGTTCGACTTCAGCACAAATCAAAGCCAGCTCCATTGCATGGGTACAGGAAGTCACCGTGAGTGCTCGGGGGATGTTCCATTCATCTTCAACGTGTTCCTCGACCTTTTTGCAATAGGGACCGGGGCCGACGACGTAACGACTTTCAATCGATTTTTTGGCGTATTCAGCCTCCTGTTTCCCAACGGAAGGACGATGGAAAGGAACTGAGTCTTCGGTAACCGGGGATGCTCCATTTATTGCCAGTTGGTCAGGGGACATCGATTCCCTCCTATGGATTTACCATTGAAACCATTCAAAGGAAAAAATTCAAGTTGCTTTTAAAAAAGTCAGCAAAAATCATAAGCGTTAAAGATGTGTTGTTATATAAAAACTTTGATTTTTAATGTGATGCGGTTATTCTTAGAAATAGGTTAGCTTAACGTATTTCACGTTATGGCGGAACGTTTCTTATGGATTTTTCTTCTATGGCTTCAATACAGGCGGGATTTCCACAAATCTCGTCGTTCGTATCTTGTTTTAGTCTTTCCCCGGAAGGCTTTCCCATGGCCTATGTATTGTCACTGTATCGAAACAGCAAACATCGCCCCGTTCATAAACCCAAAATGAAGTATCCATATAATATCAGGAGTGTAAGCTAAATGATGTCTTCCCCCGCTGGTGGAGAAGAATCAGAATCCGAGGAAGAGGAAACGGATTCCATTGACGATGTTCTCGGTCGTCTTGAAGACGATGCTGAGGAGGATGCTCCGGATACCCAGGACGTCCAACAAAATCCGCTTGAGGAGTCAGAGGAGGATGATCAGAGAGGCGGGGGAGAGGGAAACGGGGAATCCGATGAGGTTGAATCGGACAG
>JBDGPJ010000131.1:11374-15613 GCA_042219695.1 bacterium | reverse complement strand
GTACGTGGGCCTGGTCGCCAGCGACGAACGGCGCGACGAACTCGCCGCCGCCGTCGCCGACCGCCTCGGCGTCGAGCAAGAGACCGTGGTCGAGGCGGTCACGACCGCCGCCGGCCTCGACATCGGCGCCCAGACGGCGGAGGAAATCGCCGTGGGTTATTACTTGTTGCTGGAGGAAGGGGCCGAGGAAATCGATACATTTCGGATGGTCGTGTTTGGCTCTCCCGAACCCCTTACAAGATTTGATCCCAAACTTGACCCCAAGCGGTTTGAAAAACAGTTAATCAAGTATAGCGTCTCGGACACGCCCGTCCCGAATGTCATCTATGAAACAGTTGAAGATGGCTTTGACACCTTTTTTAACTCCGGGGCTGAATTTGAGGAATTATTCAACGTTATTCAAAGTGAATCTGAGGAAGAGCTTCTGGAAACCCTATCCGGTTTGGGCGACATTGTTATAAGCCAGGGCGATTATGAACTTCAAACGGCAGCTAATCTGCTATCTCGTGCCGAGTGGGAACAACGCAGTTCGGAAGATATACGGATTCCCGAATCAGCCTCAGGTGAGGGAGACGATCAATCGACGGAGAAACGATTGGACGTAAACATCATTACCAGTCCGACGAAGGGCGTTCCCGTCGATGAAGTTCATGAGGGTCTCGAAATCAAAACACGAATTACGGGTGAAGGAGTAGGATATCTCCCCCCCGATCTGGTGGATAATGAAAAAGGGGACGAAGTATCGGTACCACTGGATTCCCTGATTACGTCGATGGAGGAAGCCGATCAACTTCCGGAAGGACTTGAAGGGGATCCATCCGAATATTATGAATTAACCGTGGAATTACAGGACGGTATTTACGGAAAAGGATTGGTGTTTAAGGGAGACCGGATAAAATTGGCCAATCCTCCCGAGGAAGACGAGGAACCGGTTGATGATGAGTTATTTGTGTTAATCCTGCTTGTGTGTCTTTTATTGGTGGTTATCGTCCTATTTTTGCTGCTTTAACTCCTCAAACAAGAATTCCACGACTATCAGCTCGTGGGTGAATTCCATGGGATTTATCCATTCCAGCCCTTTACCGCAAAAACTGGGCTGAGATGAAGCCAATACCCACGGGCATAAGCCCGTATATTGATGTATTATTCGAAGTTTTCCCATTTTTAAGGATCCCTTGGAAGTTCAAATCCCTTTGAATCAGTTACTTTTTCTCGGGATAAAACTTCGTTCAATCAATTAATTACCTTGTACGTGCTTGAATTCACAGGATATATCTTTAGCAAGTCCCCTGAAAAAGAATACTTTCATAAGCACATTCTCGATATGGGAATAACTTTGGTTCTCGTGTGTAAATAATCAACAAGCTCATTATACTGTTGGTGAAGTTAGCGTGAACGACATCGAATTGATAAATAATGAGTGAAATCAACTGTACCAACTCCGTTCTCTGTAATGAAGTTTTTTAATTAAGCTTCAGTTCAGGGAAGGGGGATTTTATTTCGAGGGAGTTTGGAATTTTCAGATCTTTTTTTAAAAAATACATTTCATAATTGAGGAGTTTGCAATTAAGTTTTGGGAGAGGTAACACCAAAATTGAAAGTGGAGTACGGATGGAACTGTAATAGTCTGGTTGATCAACTGTTATAAAAAGCCGTGTGATATGCAAACCAAACCAATATAAATACATTCCGAGGTGTTTTAGATGATTGAGCAGATTGATTTAAAAGTGGAGAACGGGGACCGGTTCGAGGGGGATTGCGTAGTTTATTTTGTACCGAAAGAAGAGGAAAATGAGGAACCTTATGGGAACGTCCCGGAGTTCAATCAGGAACTCCCCAGGGAATTTGAGGGGGAGCGGGATTCCACAGCCGTCGTCGAGTCCGGAGAATTCGAAGCGGATCGGCTCTTGCTGTACGGATGTGGAGATCCCGAGGATTTGACAATTCAACAGGCAACCGAAATAGCAGGGGGGGTTCACAACGAACTCGACGACCGGAAAATCAAATCCGCCGCCGTGGTGTACCCTCTCTGGTGGAATATTGAAAGGGAAGCCTCGGCTCGGGAACTGGTTACCGGGTTGAAATTAGCCAGCTACGAATTTGATCACTATCAAAACGATGAAGACGCCGAAGAGGATCAAGACGAGGAAGTCGAACTGGAATCGATGGTGATTTACCTGGGGGACGCTCGTTCCAAAAGTACTGTTAGTGATGGAATAAGTGAGGGAAACAAACTGTCCGATGCAGTAGGATTTTCCCGGGATTTAGCTAATGAACCCTCCAATGAATTAACTCCGGCCAGGCTCGCTGAACGAGCAGAGGAGGAATTCTCTGATACGGGTGTTTCCGTTGAGGTATGGGATGAAGAAGATTTGATTGAAGACGGGATGAATTTGATCCGGGGAGTAGGACAGGGCAGTGAACAACCCTCTCGATTAATCCGGATGGATTACGAGCCCGATTCCCCGAAGGGATACACAGTGCTTGCCGGTAAAGGAGTTACCTTTGATTCCGGGGGGATATCGATAAAACCCAGTGAAAAAATGGACGAAATGAAATTTGACATGTGTGGTTCGGCTACTGTCCTTGGGGTGATGAAGGCTGTTTCCCTTCTTAACTTACCTGTACGGGTGACAGGCTTTGTACCGTCGGCAGAAAACATGCCCGGTCAAAATGCCATCAAGCCCGGAGATATTATTTCTGGATACTACGATAAAAGCGTTGAGATTAAGAACACGGACGCAGAGGGTCGTTTGTTACTGGCAGATACGCTCGGGTATATCAGTGAAAACTTGGCCGATGACCTGGATGTGTTGGTGGACTACGCGACATTGACCGGTGCTTGTATTACGGCACTCGGTCATGAAGCGGCCGGTTTAATGGGCAATGATGATGATCTTTGTGAAGAACTCATGGACGCAGGTGAAGAAACGGATGAACGAGTGTGGCAGTTGCCGCTTATGGAGGAACATACCGAACAGATGGACAGTGAAGTTGCCGACGTTAAAAATCTTGGCGGAAAGGCCGGGGCTATTACGGCGGGGGCATTCTTGCGAGAATTCGTGGATGAGGATGACATCGAGCACTGGGCTCACCTGGATGTTGCCGGAACCGGTTGGGGCATGAAATCGTTATCCTACCGTCCCGAGGGAGGAACGGGATTTGGAGTACGGCTTACTGTTGAGTTCCTCAAACAGCACTGGTCGCTAAGCTGAACGTGAATTCCATAACGCCCTCTGATAAAACTGTTGTCGTTCGAGGCGCCGGTGATCTCGGTAGTGGTGTAATTTACCGTTTGTGGAGAACAGGATTTAATCCGCTGGTATTAGAACGTCAACAGCCGGTTACCGTACGTAGACAGGTGGCTTATGCAACTGCAGTTTACGATGGCACAACCACAGTTCAGGGTGTCAAAGCGAAACAAATTCAAACCGTTGATGAAGTTGACGAATTCACTGCCGAAATTCCTGTTTTAGTTGACGAGGAAGCAACCTCACTTAACCACTTGAAGCCGGACATCCTGGTGGATGCTACGATGCCTCGATACTCCGACAAAGTCAGGTCCAATCGATCGATGGCTCCCCTCACCATTGGATTGGGTCCCGGCTTCCGTGCCGGTGACGACGTAGAATACGTGATTGAAACCAATCGGGGGCACGACTTAGGGCGTGTGATTGAGCAGGGGTCCGCGGAGGACCCTACCGGTGAGCCGGGTGAAATTTCAGGCGAAACTTATTCGAGGGTTTTGCGAGCCCCCAGGGAAGGACAGTTCGAGACTTCCCATACTCCTGGCGATACGGTTGAAAAAGGGGATCGTATCGGCCAGGTAAACGGGCAACCGGTAAAAGCCGGGGTGAGTGGCTGTATTCGTGGGCTAATACAACCCGGTATAACGGTGTCCGAAGGAGTTAAAATTGGTGATGTGGATCCACGTGGCGAATTAAAAAACGTGCCTACGATTTCCGACAAAGCATTAGCCATCGCGGGTGGTGTTCTGGAAGCGATATTTTTTCAATTTTATCGCAAATCCGGGGGCGAGGTCGAACCGGGTTAATTTTCCACGATGATCCTGATTTGAATTTGATTTTCGCGGTTTGTCCGTGTTCTGTGACGAGATTGTACGTAGTAAACGATTTGACATTATAACTTCTACGATTAGGCTACTTTTTTAACTTTCGCGGTAACTTTTGCCGTTAATTTGTTATATATTCCGGAGGCTCAATCATGGAAACCATGAAA
>JBDGPJ010000131.1:7251-11364 GCA_042219695.1 bacterium | reverse complement strand
GCTCCCTGGTTAATTATTGAAATCTGGTATTTTCTCCGATTAAAAAAACGATTTCAGCGAAAGGAATTTGAAATCACCTCGGAGAATGAAGAAGAGAAAACAGGGGGCGAAGAGCCAACAGAGGAATCCGTGGCAGGAGGGGACGAGAATAAGTCATGAGTTACGAAATGAGTGTAAAAGTAGGTGTCACTACCGCTTACTTTATTTTGTTGATGGGGATTGGAGTCATTACGTCCCGATTTATTGAGGATATAAAAGATTATTTTGCTGCCGGGAAAGGACTGGGTTATTGGCTTGTAAGTTTTTCCTCCCGGGCTTCCGGTGAATCCGGTTGGCTCATTCTGGGCCTTACCGGGATGGGATTTGCCGTTGGATTACACGCTTTCTGGATCACTCTGGGGGAGGTGCTGGGCGTACTCATTGCCTGGTTGTTCCTGGTTCAGCGATTCAAGTTGTTCACCGACCGTTACGACTCGATTACGATTCCCGATTACCTGGAAGACCGCTTTCATGATTTAAACAACATCATTCGAGTCATCTCCGCCCTTGTGCTATCCGTATTTGTCACGATGTACGTGGCCGGCCAGTACGTGGCCGCCGGTAAAGCCTTTAAAGGATTCATGGGAATGGACATGACCACGGGAATCGTAGTGGGTATGGGGATTGTGATCTTTTACAGTGTTGCCGGGGGTCTTGTTGCCGTTGTTTGGTCCGACCTAATACAGGGAATTCTGATGTTCTTTGGGCTTACCCTCGTACCATTAACAGCCCTGTTTTACCTCGGTGGTCCGACCGGTTTGTTTAATGCTCTTCGCAGTGTCGATCCCGTGTATTTAGCAATTTCCGGGAGTCCGGAAGAGTGGGGGGCTAAAACGATTTTAAGCATACTTGGATTAATATCCATTGGTTGGGGATTTCTGGGATCCCCCCAGCTTTTCGTGCGATTTTTAGCCGTCAAGAATAATCAGGAGCTCGTTAACGGTTCACTTGTTGCCGTGTTGTTTACGATTTTCACCGATGCAGGCGCCGTCGTTACGGGAATGTGCGGTCGGGTGTTATACGAAAACCTGGACTGGATCGGTATGTTTTACGGGATGGTCGACCGTGAAATGGTTTATCCATTGATGGTGGAGGATTTGTTCCCCTTATGGATTTCGGCCTTTTTTCTGGCCGTTGTACTGGCTGCTATTATGTCGACGGCCGATTCCTTGCTCGTAGTAGCTGCTTCGGCTGTAGTTCGTGACATCTACCAGAAAATATTTCGACCCGAAGCTTCTCAGAAATGGCTTACCGTTCTGAGCCGGCTTCTGACCCTCACCCTGTCTCTACTGGCACTGGCATTTGCTCTCTGGCAGGGGGCGCCAAAATTTAACGTCGAACGAAGAAATTCGCCTTTAAATAAGCTAAAATACGCCGGGAAAGCTTCCTTTCCCAATAATACAAAGGCCCAATTTGCGCAATTGGATAAAACGGGCTTAAACAAACGCTGGGTTCCCTCGGTACGGTCAGGACTGAAGGAGTTAAAACACAATCTTCTTTCCGAGAAAAAGAAGTTGTTCGAGCTCAAAAAACGTCAAATAAAACGGATCAAGGAGACGGACCTCTCCGAGTTCCAACCCGTTCTAACCAATTCGGCTCGTGGCCGGACTTCTCAAATGAAGGCACGCCGGGATCTCGAAAAGAAACTCGATAAGCAGGTAACCAGGGTTGGTGAGATTTTTCATTATAACCCCGATTCCACGTTCCAGTCCGAACTAAAGGAACTCAAAAAGGACTTACCCGAAGCCAGCCAAACGAAACAATGGGAAACGTGGTTTGGACAGTATCAGAATATTGTCCATGAAGCGATCGTGAAAAAACTCAATTCGGACCATAAGCAGATACTCAAACGTCACGTACGAGAATACGATTCGTTATTGAGTCGATTAAGAAACGTGAAGGATTCGTTTCGATCTCTTCTTAACGAAAATGGAGACGTGATGCGAGGTTTGACTTCCGTTGAAATTCGTAGCGTACAGGAGGACTTAACAACTCTGGCACAAGAGGCTCGGGATTTTTATCCCACGTCCGCCCTGAAAATGGAAACCACTCCGGCGGTATTCTGGTTTATCTTGATAGGTTGGGCTGGTATTGCCTCCGCATTCTGTCCCGTAATTATACTGTCACTGTACTGGGAACGCATGACGAAATGGGGAGCAATCAGTGGGATGGTTACCGCTTTTGTAGTGGTTTCCGTGTGGAAATTTATGCCAATCGGATACGCTTATTACATTCCCGGAATACAATCCCTTGTATCCTGGCTAGGTTTTGACCCTATGGCATTAAACACGTTGAATGACACTATCTACATGATGGTACCGGGTTTTGTGTCCGCATTTATAGCAATTTTTGTCGTCAGTCTGCTAACCGATCCTCCCGAGGACTCCAGGGAAGACATGGAGTTTATTCGGGAGCAATCCGTGGACTTCTGGGAAGTCGCGGGAGACGAATAAACATGGTCGATCGTGATCGGCCTCGCTTAAATATTACTCTTGATGCCGATGTAAAACAGAGGATCAGGGATGTCGCCGATGACATTAATGTATCTACTTCCCGCCTGATTGAAGCCATAACCCGGGAGTTTTTGCAGGAATACGAGGACAACCCCATGCTGGGTAATCAATTCAGGAAGGAAATTAGCGATCGGCGTTATAAAACCGAGGACACGGCTGAATCGGGGGAAGAAGAGGAAGCCAAACAGGAGATACAGAATATTCTCGAGGAGTTTCAGCTCGATGACTCTTCGACATCCACAAATTGAATTTTGCCCGTACATTTGATAACGTGGACGTGCTGAATGAGCTGTGTTACAACTTTTTTCATTGAGTTGGACCATTCATCATAGAGTTAATATCGAGTACGATCTGGCATTACTTGTAGTAGGTTTACCTAACCCGCTTCATTTTGAGTTTGCTAAAATGGGCCGGGGACAAGTTAGTCATCTCGTGAACGAGTAACTGTAAACGTAATTCTGGTGTGTGTTCCCCGGGATAACCGGGAAGTGAACCAAGTCACTTCATCATAATAGTTTGTGTGGGAGGTAGTCATGAAGAAAGACATCAACGCTTATCATCGACCGGATACGATTCGTGATGCAATTGATTTGCTGGAGGAGGATCCTTCCGGGCGAGTTGTTCTCGCAGGTGGGACTCATCTTGTACCGGAGGAGATTGAGCAGTACGAGGAAGTCGTGGACATACAGGACCTCGATCTGTCCGACCTGGCACATTCTAACAGAACCGTTGAAATTGGGGCACTCGTTACGGTCGCACAGTTACAAAAATCGGAGTTGCTCTCCGATAGTAATTTGGACGTGGTTCAGCAGGCTGCCCTGGACAAACCTTCCCAACTTATACGAAACCAGGCCACGGTAGGAGGAGAAATCGGTCGAGGCGGTTCCGGTTCCGAGCTTGCCGCCGTGTTTTTGGCACTGGAAGCGAACGTAGTTTTAACGAATGAGAATGGTTCCAGGGAATGTTCCCTCAAAAATGTATACGGAGACAACGGTGAAACTAAGCTGGGTTCCTCGGAAATAATCACTCGAATTGAATTAAGCGTTCCCGCGGAGGAGGATCAGTTATTTTACGATCGCCTGAGTCGGACCGAAAACGATGTATCGCTGGGGCATCTGGCTTTTTGGGGACGTCCTGAAAATGGAGGATACGAAGATGTCCGACTGGTTGTCGGAGGCGTGACTGACGCACCCCGCCGAATGAAGAAAGTGGAAGCCCTTGTGAAAGAAACCGTAGAATTTGATCGAGAAACCCTGGACGCGATACGTGATCGGCTTGCCGAGGAACTTTCACCCCCCGATGATTTTCGTGCTTCCGCCGAGTATCGACTGGACGTCCTTCAGACGTTTCTCGAAAGAGCACTCGTTTCAACGGATGACATTCCGTTTGAATCGAATGGTTACGGATAAAATTAAGGGATTTTATTTTCTTGGATTACGCGGGACTGTTTTGGTACCCGGTCATTTCAGATTATTTAACCTGGGAGGTTGATGAATCATCGAAATCACACTAACGATTAACGGCGATCAACAAACGTTTGACGTAGATCCCGGTGAACTCC
>JBDGPJ010000131.1:6481-7192 GCA_042219695.1 bacterium | reverse complement strand
TTAAAAAGGGAGACGATGCCGGCGAAACCGGCGCATCGACTGTTTTACTGGACGGTGAACCGGTTAGCTCGGTTATCATGCTTGCCGCTCAGGCGGATGGGCATGAAGTTGAAACGGTTGAAAGTCTTGGTTCAATATACGATCTGCATCCAATACAGCAATCGTTTCTCGACACCGGAGCCGTACAATGTGGTTTCTGTACTCCGGGGATGATTCTCACTACCAAAGCATTACTCGATGAAAACGAGGATCCCACCCGCGAAGAATGTGAGACGGTACTTGATGGTAACTTATGTCGGTGTACCGGATACACACGTCCCGTTGACGCCATGATGGAATCCGCCCAAAAACTTAGAGGAGAGGGTTAACTATGAGCGAGTCCGAAAACGATAAGGAGTTTATGGAACAGTACGAAAAAGTTGGTGTTACCACGGAACGGGTTGATGGTCGCAAACTAGTGTCCGGACGTGGCGGTTTTGTGGACGATATGCACAAACCCGAACTTCTCCATTTAAAAGTACTCAGGAGTCCTCACGCCCACGCAAAAATCGAGCGCATCGATGTCTCCGGGGCCCGTGAGATGGAAGAGGTCAAGCAGGTGCTCACCCATGAAAACGTACCCCGTATCAAGTACACTTCAGCCGGTCAAAACTGGCCGGAGCCCTCTCCCTACGATCAGGTTATGTTCGATCGAATTTTACGGTTCGTGGG
>JBDGPJ010000131.1:4793-6471 GCA_042219695.1 bacterium | reverse complement strand
GTTGCAGCCGTGGCCGCGGAAACTCCCGAGGCGGTCGAAGAAGCCCTCGAAAAAATCGACGTTGAGTACGAAGTACGTGAGCCGGTTCTCGATCCCGAGGAAGCCCTCGAGGACGACGCCCCCCGGGTCCATAACGAGGAAGACCCTCAGGGGATCGCGAGTCCGGAACGAAACGTGGCCGCCGAACTGCACGCCGAGTACGGTGACGTCGAAGAAGGCTTCGAGGAAGCCGATCACGTATTTGAAAATGAATACGAAGTAACTAAAGTACAGCAAACTCCGATCGAACCCCACGTTTCCATCGGTTGGATGGATGAGGACGGACGACTCAACCTTCGAACCAGTACCCAGGTGCCGTATCACGTACGACGAATTGTGTCCTCCGTACTGGATCTCGATATTAAGGACATACGTGCTCATAAGCCGAGAATTGGTGGAGGATTTGGAGTCAAGCAGGAAATCCTTATCGAGGACTTAGTGGGGATGATGGCCAAGCGAACCGATCGCCCCTGTAAACTTGAATTCACCCGACAGGAAGAATTTGAAGCTTCGCGTAGTCGACATCCCTACCGGGTGAAGATGAAAACCGGAGTAAACGAAGACGGTCATATTACGGCAAACTCCATGGAACTCATTAGTGATACCGGTGCCCATGGTACTCACGGTTTGACCGTGGCAAGTGTTACGGGAAGTAAAACGATACCGTTGTACCTTGCCGATAACGTACTGTTTGATGCCACGATTGCCTACACGAATCATCCTCCTTCCGGGGCTTACCGTGGATACGGTGCTCCACAGGGTTATTTTCCACTGGAATCCCACATGGAGGAAGTAGCCCGGGCCCTTGACATGGATCCGGTCGAGTTTCGACGTCAGAACCACATTGACGTGGACGATGATAATGTAATGGCCGTTCCCCTCGGTGAGGGGGGAGAAGGACATCCCCAGGTAGTAAAATCCTGTGGACTGGAAGAATGTATCGACAAGGGACTCGAAGCCATTGATTGGGACAATTATTTCAACCAACAAAAGGAGGACGGTCCCGTCGTTCGTGGTGTAGGAATGGCGATTATCATGCAGGCCACGGGTATACCGGGGGTCGACATGGGTTCCGCCCGGGTAAAAATGAACGAAGACGGATCCTTTAACCTTCATTTTGGAGCGACCGACCTGGGGACGGGAGCCGATACCGTGCTTGCACAGATGGCGGCGGAAACGCTTGCCGTGGAATCCGACGATATTATCGTTCACTCGGCCGATACCGACCACACTCCGTTTGATACCGGCGCTTACGCTTCAAGCACAACGTTTGTGAGTGGGGGAGCCGTGACCGAAGCCTGTAAAAAGGTCCGTAAACAGATCCTGGAACGTGCATCCTTGTTACTGGAAGAGCCCGAGGAGCACCTTGTCCTGGAATACAAGAAAGTTGTTTCCACGGAAACCGGGGAGCAAGTGCCTTACAGTAAAATTTGTAAGGATGCACTTTACGTCAACGAACAGCGTCAAATCCAGGGGGACGGTTCATTCATGTCCTATGAATCGCCACCGCCGTTTGCCGCGCATTTTGCGCAGGTGGCCATCGACAAGGAAACCGGTGAACTGGACGTTGAGAAGTACGTGGCCGCTACGGATTGTGGATTACCGATTAACCCTCAGGCGTGCCACGGTCAGGTTGAAG
>JBDGPJ010000131.1:4416-4783 GCA_042219695.1 bacterium | reverse complement strand
ATTCAGCAGGCCCTGGGATACGCTATCAGTGAGGAAATGAAGTTCGACGAGAAAGGTCGTATGAAGAACTCCAATTTCGAGGATTACAAGATTCTCTCTTCACGGGATATGCCTGAAATAGAATCCATACTTGTTGAAACTCACGAACCCGAAGGTCCGTTTGGGGCCAAGGCTATTGCGGAAATCCCCATGAATGGCCCGGCACCCGCCGTTGCCAACGCGGTTTACGACGCAATTGGTGAGCGTATACGTGAATTGCCCATAACAGCTGAAAAAATCCATCAGTATTTACACGATGCCGGTGAATCGTCCGAGGAACCGGAGCAGTCCACCGACGAAGTGGTGGCGTGACTCATCCAAGTAAAAC
>JBDGPJ010000131.1:1689-4406 GCA_042219695.1 bacterium | reverse complement strand
AGTTAATGGAAAAACCTTGTTTTATGGTTTTAGTTTAGCGTTTCCTGGTTAAATTTACTGGGTATTTCACCAATAAACGATTTAACAGGGACCCGTCAATCTCGTTTTTATCGATAACAAACCGATATAATCGTTAGAAGGAATCCGTTGGGGTCGGTTCTCCGCACAGACGGCCTTCCTTACAGCCTGTTTTACTCTACTGGCCTGTTTAGCTCAAATTCATCCTCCTGAACTTCCGGCTCACCAAAAAGTAACCATGTATCTGGCAGATTACGGAACTCATTCCAGTATCGTGATCCCGGGTCCATCAAATGAGCAGTGGTATGAATATTTGTACGGGGATTGGAGTTATATGGTGGAAGGCCAGGATAACTACCTGTACGGGTTGTTTACGTTGTCTGTACCGACAAGGGGGGCACTCGGTCGAAGGGTTGTAAGTAAACGATTCTCCACGAGAAAGCAGTTGTTAAGAACGCTGGGAGCTCAACAGGTGTATAAGATAGAGGTGGATAAGCGGAAAACAGTTCAGCTGAGGAAACGGCTTTCTGAAAAATTTAGGAAGTATAAACATAAATCACGGCAAGGATTGTATTTCACAAATATGAACTACGTTCCACACGAGAAATCTTATCACTTGTTTCATACCTGTAATTCCAGAGTGGTTCAATGGATCGAGGAAACGGGAGCAATGGTTGAAGGCAGTTTATATCTCTCGAGGTACTCCGTTACAAAATAATCAGTTACGAAGGGAACTCGTTTTTAACGGAGTCCTGGAGGAGTAAATAAATGGACCACGCTCCGATTGCAACGGGAAATATGAATACGGCCATGGGATTCGTTGCACAGGGAAGAACGGACAAACCGGCCGCCGTGATGGACCACGAATAACTCTCAAGGTTCATCATTTTTCGTGCACCGTACATTATTAGCACGCTGGGGATTGCGAAAACGAACAGTAACGCGGACATTAGTAAGCGGGATGTGATTTGTTCGGTTCCTTCGTAATGACCGGAGGGTTCTCCAATGCCCACTACTGCAAATAATACAATGAATAACAGGTAAAATAATATGTTCAACGCGCCAACGGCTATTAACCCAATCGAAGGCCATTTCAGTTTATCTTCCATTGAGAACATCCCCCGGATGAAAATTATTAATTGCAGAATTATACTATAAGGTAATAGGAGGGGTTTCAAACAATTGGATTTTCCTTTCTAAAACAATCGAATAAACTGTCTTTTCAAGCGATTCGAAATAAACAGCACGAGATTCGATTACTACCCCTGAAAATTGTGGAGGTATTCGATTGAAGCGCTGGGGTGTTATTTTGATCATTCTGGGTCTTATTATTGGGCTTGGTGGTGCAGGTTGGTTTGGAAAACTAATCTGGAGGCAGAATCAATATCGGAAAGTGAAATCATTTCCAATATCACTTAAACAGTCTTTCCGCTCGGATTCCATACCCGTAAGGGGAGGAGACCGCGGACAGGTCGTTGTGCGAATGAGATTGTTTACACGAGATGTAAAATCCACTACGACAGGAGCCGAAAAAGTTCGCACCATCCATCATCCCCAGTATCAGTATCCGTTTGAATACGTGGTAAAGTCCAATTCGAATGAAACACTTCAGGAGCAGACACGGCCCTTAAAATACACCCGGGGGAACATGGTGGACAAAATTGTTTTTGACGGATCGGAAGGAGGAACAGTGGTTGTTAAACATCGACTGCGGAGGTTTCATTTACCGGAAACATTAAAAACTGTGCAGGTTTCCGGGCAAATCAATCCCGATCGCAAGTTTAGAAGTCAGTTTATCAATGGACGTGTAATTGTTTACGACTCCATTGCGGAATTTACTCTGGGTTGGGTCTGGTCGGTCTGTTTAATGGGAGCCGGAGTAGTGATTATTTTAGTGGGACTGGTGATTTTTATCGTTGGTTTGATCAAGTGAATGACTTCATGAACGGTTATGACTCTTTAGCCATTAAAAGGATATTGGAGAATGGAACTAACACTCTCAAGAACGTCACTGCAAAACGGTTATCCCATTGAAAAAACTCGACGGATAGCCATTATCGGAGCGGGGGGGAAGACCAGCCTGGCACAAGACCTTGCCGAAGACGAGCTTGATCAACATCGCAACGTCGTATTTACCACGACGACCCACCTGGCAAAGCACGAAGTTATTGGAGCCCTTGAATCTGATTTCCCGGCGGATCTTTCCGGAGTGGTTACGGTCGCAAGGGAAGACGAAAAAAATAAGAAGAAGTTGACCAATCCCGATGAGACCGTGCTTTCAAGAGTTCTTCGTGAGATAAACGATCGAATTATTGTTGAAGCAGACGGAGCCCGGGGACGTTTACTCAAAGTTCACCGTTCCTTCGAACCCGTCATACCGGAACCGATCGATGCCGTTACCATGGTAATCAATTTGAACTCCATTGGTAGAAAGGCGCGGGATGAGGTGGTGCATACTCGGGATCGGTGGGAAGAGGTTATTGGAAAAACTTCCTCTATTCAGCCCCGCAATATAGAACGATTAATTCTAAAATCGTCCGGTTATAGAGTACCCGATCACCTCCAACAGATCGTTACCTTCGTTATTTCACGTCAAAAATTTGAAACAATCAATTCGATTCTCAAACAATTCAGTGAAGAATTTTGGGGGCGATTTAACGACTACCTGGTGAAAAGTGGAAAGAAGTTATACCGGGTAG
>JBDGPJ010000131.1:0-1662 GCA_042219695.1 bacterium | reverse complement strand
TTATCCGGTGATTGGCTTCATTGATTTCTTCGAACAACTTCCGTTCGTCGAAACATGTAAGTTCCCGATCTTTCATTAATTGTTCCCCGTCCACCCAGACGTCCCGCACGTCCTGTCCCGAAACGGAATAGACCAGGTGTGACCGGGTATCGTATATTGGGCGAAGATGAATCTGAGAAAGGTCGACTGTGATTAAGTCGGCTTTTTTGCCGGGTTCAATCGTACCAATTTGATCGTCCATACCGATAGACTTTGCCCCGTTCCGAGTGGCCATGGCCACTATGTCGTGGGCCGGGAAGGCCTGTGGATCGTGAGTATCGACTTTTTGTAATTTACCGGCCGCGTCCATTTCGGAAAATAGGTCAAGGTCATTATTGGATGCGGCACTATCGGTTCCCAGACCGGTTGGAATGTCGTGGTATAGAAAAGACAGAACCGGTGCGATACCGGCTCCCAGTTTCATGTTACTTTCCGGGTTGTGGCTGAGACTTACGTCATGGTCTTTGAGAATTTCTAACTCGTGATCGTCCAACCACACTCCGTGAACGGCCAACAATTTCTCGTGTAAGAAGCCCCTGTCTTCCAGCCATTCCGTGGGGGACATATCACGTTCTTCGTAGGAATTTTTCTTCTCGTCACGAGTTTCACACAGGTGGATTGATGTTGGAACGGATCGTTGTTCGACGATGTTTTTCACGAACCAGTCCATCAGTTCATCGTTGGCGGAATAGGGGGCGTGTATGGCGGCACCGGGAGTGATACGCTCTCCGGGGTTGGAATCGAGGAAATCAAGAATTTTTTCCGGACGATCGGTTTCGAGGTATCCATTCATGATCGTGTCATACAGTATGGCACGAATCCCGGAATTTTGCACAATTGGAGAATAGCGATCCTGGTAGAAACTCATGTCCCCAATTGTTGTTACACCATTTTTGATTGACTCGGCCAGGGAGAGGCGGACTCCCAATTTTTGTGTTTCCTGGTCCATGTACTCCTTGCGAAAGCGGTACGTTTCGTTCAGCCAGTCCTCCAAAGGGAGGTCTTCGGCCAATCCTCTAAAAATAGACATATTGAGGTGAATATGAGTATTAATTAATCCCGGCATAAGTAGCTTGTAATTCATGTCACGATGAGGACAGGACTCGTACTCCTGTTCCAATCGATCGGTTTCACCAACGTCTTCAATAGTATTCCCCTCAACGAGGATCGCCCCGTCATTGATCGGTTGGGATAGCTTAGTCCCCGTAAATACAATAGCGTGTTTGAGTAAAAATTTCTTATCACTCGTAGTACTCATCCCGGTCACCTTTCCTGAACTCATGAATAGTCATACAACCTTATTCAAACTTCGGCAGATTGGCGGAAATTAACAAGGATAGCTTTGTATAGGCTTTTATTAAGAATACATTCCACCAGCCCGATCCACCCGGGTGATCATACCGGGAGTTCATTGATTGTTCCAATTTACAACGGTAAATAAACACCAAAATACTTGTGATTTATTTTGACCGAAAGTAAAAAATCGTTCCGGTATTGGTACCTATTTATGATCAAGTATTAACCAATGAGAATGACATAAACTTATTTTCAACAATAAATGGAATAAAAACAGGTGGGGGGTGTTGTAATAGGTAGGGAAATGTCAATCAAATGGAATTCGAA
>JBDGPJ010000130.1:4196-5062 GCA_042219695.1 bacterium | reverse complement strand
AAAGATCTGAATCAGAAATGGTCCGATTTAAAAATAACTCGAAATCCTTCGTTCGGAGCGAGATCAAGACCCTGAATAGTCGTGAACAAGAACTTCGTGAGAAAACAGTGTCGTTTCTGGAGAATTCCCTAAAAGAACGGCTCCGCTGGCTCGTGGAAGTGCGTGAATTGCTACTATCTTTACCGGAAGATGTTCAACGAAAACGGAAAAAACTTCGTTCGCTCAGACAGGACGGAAAACTTTCTTTTCCACTGGAGAACGGCAAGCAATAAAAAGTGAGCGGTATATGGTGTTACAGGGGTTCGTAAGTTTAGCAGTCTTGATAGCCGTTTCACTGACCGGTTGCCTCCGGGTGCCACCGTCCTTTTCCGCCAGGGTTTGAATGGCCTCATAACGGCGTTAATACGAGGCTGATCAGTAGGCATAGTAACGGTTACCTCTCTTCGTTAAGTTCATTATAACGAACCCCACCGCACGCCGGACACGGGAACCGAGATGATCATCGACGAAGGCTTGTAGTTATCGTTTTTCGCTGTTTACCCCATGCGTTCGGGACGTGTCATATATGCTATGTACGAGCGCTTCTTGAACGTCCTATTTCCCTGCCCTATACTCGAAGTGATGTAAATTTGGAATCGTTATTTCCAAAAAAGGACCCAATATGGAACCCATAACTCGAGTATTTGACCCTCCGGCCTCCCATTACTATTTATTTGGGCCACGCGGTACGGGAAAATCAACGTTCATTACCAACCATTACCCCGATGCCATGGTGATCGACTTACTTCAGCCCCAACTGGAGCGGTCGCTTTCGGCCCGACCGGAACGGCTTCGTGAACGTGTGAAGGGGGAAGAACCTGAAACCT
>JBDGPJ010000130.1:3041-4085 GCA_042219695.1 bacterium | reverse complement strand
AGAAAGTTCCGGTGTTACTTAACGTCGTACACGATTTGATTGAAGATAACACCGTCGAGATCGATTTCGTATTAACGGGATCAAGTTCACGAAAGCTTCGCCGGGGCGGTGTGGATCTCATGGCCGGGCGAGCCGTCAAACGAACGTTTCACCCCTTCATGGCTTGTGAACTGGGGGAACAGTTTGATTTATCCCGGGCCCTGGAGTTAGGCATGGTCCCATTGGTAGGGACTGGTTCGGAACCTGGGTGATTTCTCACGGTTTCTCGAGGCGATCAGTTTTTCTCACGGTCAGGTGTTAAATGTCAGTAACGTGGCCCGGGAATGTGAAGTTAACCGGAAGACGGTTGAGGGATATATTGAAATTTTGCGGGATCTTCACCTTTGTTTCAAGATACAGACGTTCCGGAAACGGGCCAAACGTGAAATGATCAAGCATCCGAAACTCTACATTTTCGACACGGGAGTGTATCGATCCCTGCGCCCGGGAGGTCCGCTTGATCGACCGGAGGAGATGGAAGGGCCTGGCCTGGAGGGTCTCGTTGCCCAGCACTTGAAGGCATGGATTGGGTACAGAAATGAAGGAGAATCCCTGTATTTTTGGCGGACCCGTGGTGGTTCCGAAGTGGACTTTGTCGTCTACGGCGACGGGGGGCTCTGGGGGTTTGAGGTGAAACGGTCCTCAAACCTGCATCGAAACGACCTGCGACATTTGAAATCATTCGGGGAGGATTACCCGGAAAGCGACCTATACTGTTTATACGGTGGGAAGGAAAAGCGAAAAATTGATGAAATTCTGTGTGTACCCGTTGATGAGTTTTTACGGCAACTCGATCCGGACAACGACTCACCGTATCAAGCGTAAGTTTGTCCTTGAACGAATTTCTCAGTTGGTCTTGAAGCTACTCCTATTACAGTTCCTGAATCGCCGAAGCGTTGAGTGGTTTCATGGGATCCCACGAGACAGATAAAAATATCCATAATGTCTTATCCACCGCGGTGATCTGGTGAGGATTGCTGGCCGTAAAGGAGATCAGTGAAAGAA
>JBDGPJ010000130.1:2710-2961 GCA_042219695.1 bacterium | reverse complement strand
TAGCATGATGGTAACCACGATAGCCCGCTCGATGATATTTATCTTCCTTGCCCTAATTTTACTCCCCGCTCCCTGCACCATGCTCCATGCCCACGAACTGGACCCGGATCGTGTGGCAGACACCACCTTCAAGCAGGACACACCGTTACAGCAAACCTACGAACGCCACAACCTGAAGGACGTGCTGATCCCGTCGGACTCGTTTCCCCAGAACTACGAGCGGGAGATTGTGCTGAAACTTCCACAGCGTG
>JBDGPJ010000130.1:0-2676 GCA_042219695.1 bacterium | reverse complement strand
AAAAAGTGGCCACCGATACGGAATACAACAACGCCTCGGACACTGAAAAGGCACTGTATTTGTGGTTTAAGCCGAACGGAAAACTCCATGAATCGAATAGAGCGTTTCGATTTCTAATATATGGTGTAGATCAACAGGGGAATTTATACGTTATGTCTGAAAACGGGAATTCTGTTCGTAAATATAATCCTCAAGGTGAATATATAGGGACAGCCTATAAAGGTAATCCAAAATTCAAGGAGTGGGGGAATAAAATAAAAATCTACTACCCCGGCAACCAGAAGTTCGAGGGGCCGTATGATTCAATAAGGGTAGCTTTACCAGCGTTAAATGGAACGAAGTCACCTTTACCTTTATCAGCAGTTGAAAAGTTCACTACATTTTCACAATGGAATGGGATTGTATTAGACGTATTAGATAATGATACGAATTTTTATACAGTGCTTCATGAGGAAGAAGGATTAGATGTAAGCAAAGCCAGTCCCTTTGCAAGAATCACCTCAGGTTATTCCCCTGAACGAACGTTCATCAGCAAGATCAGTTCGGAAGGGGAACTACTGGCGGGATTTGAAGTGCTACCGTCTTCTACAATGGAAGAACAATGGAGACACGCCCCCTGGGGTGGTATGACGCACATTCGGATCGTGGATTCGGAGACGATATACGTGACTGGCGGAACATTTATGCTTCCACAATTGCATGCATATATTTTTAAATACACGTTAAAAAAATGAACGCTAACAAAAGCTTTCAAATCGCCAGCCTGGTATCAGTATTGCTTTTGATATGTATTGTCCCACCCAGTCTCCAGGCCAACCAGACGGAAATTTCGATTAAAGACATCAAAGAGGTGGATACGAGTACGGAAATCGTGATTGATGGAGTTGAGGTAAGAAAAGAGGTGGTTACTGATTCAACGTCCAGCCCTCCTAAGACAAAGATAATCAGGGAAGCCGACACGACCCGAACAGAGACGGTCACCTACGACCAATACCTGATGGGGGTACTGGACGCGGAAATTGGTGGGTTTGTATCGGACATTCGGAGGCGAGTTTCAGATGTAGAACAAGTAGCCACCCAGATGTTCAAAGCCCAGGGGATTGCAGCGAACCAGGCCTTTTTGTGGATGACGGACCCGAAACGCAACAATGGTTCCCCACCCTACAGCATCGGAGGAACGGCGAGCGACCAGGCGTTTCTGGTGGCGGATGACGGGGATTCCCCGTCGGATATCACGGGGATTTCGCAGGCGGTCAAAGACATTGTCGGGTCCGATCACATCAAGGCCATGAAGTCGGTGGGGGTAAAAAGGGGCGGACACACGACGGGTTCCCCGGACGAAAAGAAACGATTCCCCGGGGATTTCTTCAATGCCACTCCCACCCATTTCACGTTCAACCGGGAACAATCCCCGTGTTATAAGGAACCGGCGTTTTATTCGGGGGCGATGCGTTCAACACTGTCCCCGGAACAATCCGGGGCCCCAATATGCCATTCAAAAAAGGTGGGAAACATGGTGGGGTTAAGCCAGGAGGGAACGTTGAAGCTGGCCGCGAAGTCCCAGGCGTCCAAACGCTGGGACCACAAGCAGATCCTCAAGCACTACTATGGCCCCGCTCCGCCGATCTGGAAAGGGATCACGATTCACGAAAAAACGGGGGGAGGATCCTTCGAGGAGACCTACGCCGATAGCTGGGTGAAGGATAACTGGAGGAACGACAAACAAAACTGGTCCAGCGGAACCAAACTGAAGAACCAGGTGCCCATGCGAACCCGAACGGTGAAGACTTATGACGGAGGCGACAAAGGAGATACGCGGGTTGACGAATCATTCAAGCTGGATCTGTCGTTCAATGAGATCATCAACCTGGGACTCGATGAACATGAGGATCGATTTCGAATCAGCGTGGGGGAGTTGTTGATAAACAGTCAGGGAGACAAGCAGTTTGAGATGTGGAAAGATGCCAATATATTTGATGAGGAT
Source organism: bacterium (assembly GCA_042219695.1). GTDB lineage: Bacteria > T1Sed10-126 > T1Sed10-126 > T1Sed10-126 > JBDGPJ01 > JBDGPJ01. Next base: position 692 of record JBDGPJ010000130.1, on the reverse strand, counting down.
AGCGATCATTTTCTGGGAGAATCCAAGGCTCCCCCGGAGATCTGGACGTTGAAGGTGAAGGAAAAGGAGGCCAAAGAAAAAGTGCTTGGGGGGAATGTGGGGGACACGGATATTCCCGTATCGGTTCAGGCCTGCCACGAGGCGGTGGGGTTTAAGGGTTCCAAAGACATCGACAACTGCATCTGGGGGCTGGATACGGAACCGGGGACCATGGCCTTCCAGCACAACAAAAAGGGGCACTGGAAGAACTATGATCCGTACTGGAAATCCGACGGTAGTGGGAATTGGAGTGAAGAAAAGGATGGAAACCTACCGCACTGGGCGGGGACGGACACGCGGTGGATCACCACCGATTACTACCGAGTGGGTGTAAAAAAGATAAAGATCCGCCAAAGAAACATCAACATCGATGGAGAAATCCCGATGGTGACAAAGTACGTGGAACGGTGGGTACCGTTTCAGCCGGAGGGAGGGGGAGACACGGGCCTGAAGCGCAAAGGGGATTACCAGGGGACCCTGCACGGGGAGTTTGACGCGGGGATTACCGTGACGTTCACCGAGCCGGTGAAGAACGCAAGTATATCGATCGGGGGAGCGGAAGCGGAGCTGTACCGGAAGGGACACGGGCATCAAGTATGGGCGGGGACGGTGCCGATTTCGTCCATCCCGGAGAGCTCGGACGGGGATGATTA
>JBDGPJ010000013.1:2035-6270 GCA_042219695.1 bacterium | reverse complement strand
AAATTAACAGGGTGGGGGGAAGGAAGTTCAGGTGGTTATGGATTCGACTTTTGGGTTTTATTTGTTTCAGGCGGTCCCTATTACGATTGATCTACCGATAAGGGCCAGTACTCTGATTACTCAGAGCAATGACCAGGACCGTGACGGGTGTAAAGATGATCTCGAGGGCTCCGGGGTGAGTTGTGACAGTTATAAAAATTTTACGAATACGTTTCCCAGCGATCACGATAACGATAACTCGTCCGATACGTATGGATTTAACGTAGGGAACGATCTTGACGCTGATTCCGATGGTGTGGATTGGGGAGAAGACACAATCGCAATCGGCTACACCAGTGGAACGTCAGGGACGTGTGACGAAGGATATTACATTTTCCGTCCACATAACTCGTCGGTGGGTTCTACCTGTAGTTTTAGTAGTTTAGGCCACCGGGAAATTTCAGGGTGGGACGAAGGTATTGATGTTGACGGATGGTATCATGCTCCTGAAATTTGGGAGGACGATAGTGAGGCCCTCCCCGGGCTTTACGAGCGTCAACTACCAAATAAGGGATTAGATTCTGTTAACGTTATCAGGATCTTACGAACCGAACACGACCGTGACAATGATGGCTGGATCGATAAATACGACGATGACTTTGATGATCCCGAGGAACATTAATGCCGTTTGAGGGGAACGAATTCCATGGCTGATTTATCCAAGATCGAGATAATGAACAGAATTCAGGCTGGTTCGGAATCCGGCCAAGCCATGATTGAACTGCTCGGGATCATGTTTATATGTATCATGATTGGCGTAGGGATTTATGAGGCGGGTTCGTTTTTTCATAACGTTTCCGTCATGAACCATGCCATGGAAAACGCGGCAACGTATGCTGCTCAGGGAGCTCCTATGGATGAAATCAAGGAGATGGTGGAACGGGAAGGGGCCAATCTCATGGCGGGAGCATTGCTACAACAGACCATACTGATGGAAGACACCGATTCCGACACGGCTTCGAGTATTATTGTTGAAATTGTTAATCCCCGGACGAATAAGACCCTGACACATGGGTACAGGGATTACGAGGACATCCATGGGCCATTTGACGGTGAAGATTATTCTCCCAACAGGGAAAACATTGCACCGTACGTGTTCTGGGCCCAGGGATACGAAGTTCGCGTTGGTGTGTATTATCGGATTGGAATTTACGTTCCCTTTGTGAAGTCGTTTGTCGTGGAACAACCTATTGTAGGATCCCGTATAATTCAGGCCTCCAATGACGTGGATCGGGATGGGTTGGTAGATTCCCAGGAGATAGAACTGTTTGGAGAAGAAATGGACCAGGATGGTCAGGCCTGGGACCATCCAAAGCATCGAAACGATGACTCACCCTCGGAACATGACGTTCTTGACTCCGACTCAACAGCACGAATTGACATGGATGAACAGGGTGGTTACGGAAACTGCAAGTTGGTTATTACGCGCGTGTGTGGCTCTTCACAGTGTACGGATCCCGGGGGGGATGAACGGGAAATCATTGAGGTGTTTAATCCATCACACCGCTCGTATTTTGCGGGAACGATCAGTGAAACGGAAACGACGTCCGGGAATACAAACACCATCTGGAACGGGAACCAACGAGTTGGACCCGGTGAATTTATCGTGTTTTCCGATGCCTCGGATTCCTTACATCCTGACTTACCTCGTAACCCGGACGTTAGTTATGGGGGCGATCAATTAAATCGATCCGAGGATGGTATCAGGTTGGAAAATACGGGGGGGGAGTTCTGTGACGCCGTGGGGTGGGATTTAACGGGTACTGAGTCCGACGTCGATGGTAGTGAGGGAACGTTTTATTTGGACACCGTGAAGGATCATGATAATGACGTCGAGTTAGAACGAGGACATACGTTTTTTGAGGATGAGGCGCCCGAAAATGAAGAACATAATGAACGAGACTTTGATGACCTGGATTTCAATATATTATCGGATTTATACACGGGCCACGCCATCGAAAAACCCTACGATTACGACAATGATGGAATTGAGGATAAATTTGATCCGGGGGATGCCCATAGTTCCATGGAAAATCCATTAATTGATAATGGGTCTTGTTGTAATTTATAAACATTCGGGAAGTGTAGTTTCCCGGGGGGAGACTACTCGCTTAGTTGAGCGTCAACCTGATCTATTTTACTTTTATATGCTTTCTCACATCGATGAATCTTCTTTTCGGATTCGTATTTTTCCACACAACGTTCTTGCTTTTCTACGAGGTTTTCTCTTTTAGTTTGTAGTCGTTCTCTATCAGTGTTACTGGTCTGTACCTTTGACTGTTCATTGGTGGAGGATTTCGATGTTTGACTATTTTTGTTATTTGTGGTCTTTTTAGACGCTTGCTTTTGGTTGTTTGGCTTGGACGTTTTGTTTTCGGGAGCGCTGGAGGAGGATACGTAACTTATTATTCCAATCAGCACAAAAGAGCCGAGAACAAAGCTTCCAAGTATCAACATTACTTTTTGTTCTCTCAAAATGTATCACCCTATTAAAAAAAACGATCTGATTCGGAATGTTTTCCAACACTTAAAAAGAGTGTAATCCATTTAACCGATTTGAAACAAGGATAATAGGCTCCGAACAAAATAAGAATTCTCGTGTTCCGCCTTTTAAAGTAGTTTGATGGAGTGCAACCGGTATATATCTTTAAAATCATTCCGTTGTTCGGTATTTTGAAAAAAATCCTGTTATAAGGGGGAATAACCCTTAAAATAATTAATTTTTTGGGTTTACTATGTTGTGTGAAATTCAAAAAGCTTAGACATAGCATCTTCCGGAGCCTACTTGTTACGTAGTTGTCTCATGTTTACGAAGTTACAAGCTGATTGTGAGTCAAAAGGTGATACGACTATATCGCGTATTTGCAATTGTGAAGCCTGTTATAAAATTCTTGTTTGACCTTGGATAGGAATGTGCTATATTAATTTTGAATCAGTACGTAACTTAGATACTCTAATAGATGTTCCACAAATATACCACTTTAATGAAGTTTTGATAGGTGCTTTTAAATGAACCGTACCATGATTATCGTTGCGGCCGTTCTATTCGTCCTGGCCGCTTTTCTCGGTATCGCTATAGTAGCTGCTCTCTATCTTTCCGGGGGGCAGACGTATCCTGTTGTAATTGCTTCCCAGGACCTTTCACCGAATACAAAGCTATCTCGTTCCCAGGTAAAAATTAAAAAGAAAGAAGACCCACCTGCCAAAGACATCGTTAAGAAGGATCAAATAGACAAGATTATCGGTAAGGTTGTTAAGCGAAATATCAAAGCTGGTGATCCCTTGAAACCTCAGTACTTCCGTGAAAAATTTCTTGTGTACAAAACAGATGAACCGATTGCGGCGGGAAACCGAATTCAGGATGATATGATTGTTCAGGGGAAATCCGACAAGAAGCCAGCTAACGTCGTAACCAACAAATCGGATATTATGGATAAGATGGTCAAGGAGGGGATTAATAAGGGGGCAATTTTGCGTAGGACCGACGTTTATCAGTCGAACAAGAAATTCGTCGTGGCGACTCAAACGATTGAGCCCAACAACATGGTTCGTGAAAATCAGGTGAAAGTGGTCTCAAAACCACGTGGTCCTTCGGACGGTATTTCGGATAAATCGAAAGTTATAGGCAGGCCATTGAAAAGTACGATTCCCCAAGGGGAGGAAATTCGCCAATCCGACCTATATTCCGGCGATATCCAGTTATCACATTTCATACCTCTTTATAAACGTACCGTAACGATTCCGATCTCTAACTACAACTCCGTATCCTACATGTTACGTCCCGGGGACTGGATCGATCTGTACATTTATTCCCCACAGGACTTTCAGTTGGATGAAGCGGGCTCGTCACAAAACGTATCCGTGGACGTACTTCAGAAACTGGCGGACGGTGCCGAAGTCCTCATGTTAAACGACAAATACACGAAGAAACAGATTAAGCAGTACGAAAAAGGCGGGAAAAAGGGCAAACGTAAATTCACCTACAACAACATGACACTGGCTGTTACTCTGCGTGAGGCCGAGGAAATCAATCTGATTCGGGCGATGAAAACGGAAGGAGCTAACTTCAAGTTCTTCGTAATTTTACGACCGAAGATTCAACGCGGAAAATACGGTAAACGCAGAGTTACAAACCTGGAATTATTCAATGCGTCGGCGCAATCCAAGGCTAATAATTTTATCTATGCGTCCGAAGT
>JBDGPJ010000013.1:830-2025 GCA_042219695.1 bacterium | reverse complement strand
AACAAAGAGGAATCGTTTATGAATTTTAAAGATTACGGTACAACGATTTGGTGCTTCCTGATTGTGTTTGGGGTACTGCTGACCAGTCACGCATACATCGTTCATTCCCAGTCTCCTCCGAGACTCACGGCTCCCCTGGACGGAGCCGAGGTCATCCGGATGGGATCCGATATCAACCGGGTTGTGCTCGGTAAACAAGATATAGCTCGTGTTAATGTGATTAATACCCGTGAGTTACTGGTTTTTGGTGAGAAATCGGGTGCTACCAGTTTACATATTTGGACGGATGGAGGCCTTCGAGAATACGTACTGAAAGTCGAGCAGATCCCCAGTCAACAGCTCGATCAACAGAATAAGAACGTGTTGCGGGCCGTGGGAGAAGTAGGACCGGACGGCAAAGAACTTCGTGTTTTCACCCCGGAATATCGGGATGTAAGTGAGTTTGAGCAGTACATACAGCAATTACTACAGGATGATGGAGAAATCCTGTTGGCCGATGAACAGGCGGGGAAGTTGTTTGTATACGGTCCCACTTCGCTTCTGGATAAAATCGACAGTCTACTAAATCGCTTGGACGTACCCACGGAAGAATCGATGTACACCCAGAGAATTAATATCGAGAACCGGCCGGTTAAAGAAATCGCTGAAAAAGTTAAACAAATGACGTCGGACGAGGGTCAGGTGATTATAGACGAAGAAACGAACTCCCTGCTTCTCATTGATAAAGTTGACAAGGTGAAATCCATCCAGGATTACATTAAAGGTATAGATGTACGCACGGTATCCCAGGTTCGTATTGAGGCGAAGTTCGTGGAAACGGAGGACAACAAGTTTCGTGATCTTGGTATAGATTGGTCCTATAACGGAACGTTAAATACCGAGCAACTTACGTCCAATTTTACTCCAAGTCTGGCTGGGAGTGACCTTACAGTAGGTTTGACGAGTTCAGGGGGGAATGGTCTGAACGCTACACTTCGGGCCCTGGAAGAAGAGGGCAAGGTTAATTTTATATCCTCGCCCAATGTTGTCACCCGCAATCAACAGAAGGCCCTAATCGAAGTGATTAACGAACAGACGTACGTAGCGGGTTGTAACTCCACCGTGCAAGGGCAGGATGTGGTCTCCGTAACGCCACAAATTGAAACCATTACCGATGGCATCACGTTAAATGTTACACCGTTGATTGGAAAAAACG
>JBDGPJ010000013.1:0-820 GCA_042219695.1 bacterium | reverse complement strand
TCGATGTCGTTCCGGAACTCTCCGACGTAACGCTAACCCAGGGCGGGTCGGTTCAGAACTGTACCTTTCAGACGGCTTCCAAGGATCGCCGACGAGCCGAACTAAAGGTAGCCGTAGAAGACGGACATACATTGGTTATTGGTGGTTTGAACAAGGTGGATCAAACGAAAACCACCAAAAGGGTTCCCGGATTCGGTAGTTTACCTCTTATAGGGAATTTATTTACCCAGACAAACGTGGACGATCAAACTCGAAACATCACGATATTTTTGACAGTGAACGTAATTAGCGTGAAATCGGGAGATAAGAAATCCACCAAGGCTCCTTCCGAACAAGGAAACGTTATCATTGATTCCTCGGGCAACAGTTTGACCGGTACCTCAAACCCCTCGGGAAATTCAAAGAAGCAATCCCAATCGTCCTCCTCAAAGTCCGCAAAATCGAAATCGGAATAATGGTGTAACACAGGGTTATGGAAACCATAAATGTAGTGATTGCGGACGCCGACCAGGAACGACGCGTCAGCGTTATTAAACTCCTATTCAAAAATCCCGATATCGAAGTTTCCGGTGAAGCCGAGAGTGCCGAAGAATGTATGTCCATGGTCAGGGATGAGCATCCCGATCTGCTTCTTCTCAATGTTCCTCTTGACGAGGAAACCGGGTTTGATGAGATACAGGACATGGTCAGGGAAATTTCACTGGACGCTCCCCAGACCGAGATCATTCTCATTACCCAGGAGATGGAGGACCTGGAACAGGTTCGTAAATTGACCCGCATGGGTGCACGAGATTATATTGTTCGTCCGATCGACGAGGAC
>JBDGPJ010000129.1:10018-10236 GCA_042219695.1 bacterium | reverse complement strand
CCTGAATGATTTACTGGTTGACTGCTGTTCAACTTCGGCCCGATAAACAAGGTGATTCGTGGAGTTTTTGTAATAAAATCCCTTTTGGAGCTGGCTTACGTCGTAACTCCCCGGATCACCCCCATACTGTTCACGGACGAACTTTTTAGCTTTCGTACGGGCCGATGGTTCCGTTATCGTGGGTACCACCGACTGATCCTGGTCGGGTACATAGCGAT
>JBDGPJ010000129.1:9507-10008 GCA_042219695.1 bacterium | reverse complement strand
TTATGCACGATGTTTGTATTCCCCTGCTTATCCATGTTCACCACAAAGCCACCGTTAAACACAGGGAGCCCACGGCGCGTCTGCTTAAACCGGACGTGGTAACCAGCCGGTGATTGCTGTACGTTTTGCACGGTTAATTCCTGTTTATGATCACCCCGTAAGCTGTACCTCCCGGTACGTTGATTCAGCACTTTCCGTGCAATCCGTTTCGCGTCGGATTTTTGTATACTTTCGCCAATACTTTTTACCGGTACATTCGCGGTGGAAGCGGAGGGATCCCAATTGCTTTCACCAAAATCAATCGTTGTATCGGGCGGGGTACTGTTTGAGGAGAGCTTTTTGAGTCCAATATTCTTAGCTTCCAGGGAGGTACTAAACGCAAAAATCAAGCACGTTACACACGCTGTTAGCTCTACAAAGGAAAGGTTACGGCGGAACATGGGGAACCCACACCTCGTAAATTAACGGTAAGCTTTACATGGCTTGTAAGAATGAGTTGAT
>JBDGPJ010000129.1:6068-9497 GCA_042219695.1 bacterium | reverse complement strand
TCAAGCACGTTACACACGCTGTTAGCTCTACAAAGGAAAGGTTACGGCGGAACACGGGGAACCCATTAACGGTAAGCTTTACATGGCTTGTAAGAATGAGTTGATGATCGAAGGAGCTTCACATCGTGGTTTCAAGCGAAAAACGACTTTCTTGTACGTCGTGTCCAGCGTTAATTTTCTGTATCCCGCATCCTGGGATTCACGGGGTCCACAGTTCGTGATATCGACGTCCATAATACGTTCAAAACGTCTGCGCTTAAAAAACGGTAGGATTTTTTTACGGACGGAATCGGACATCCGTGAATAATCTCCCCCGGACGGCTCCCCTTCCCTCCGAAGGATAAATACCTCGTCGCGGGACATATACTTGATCCCTATCGTTTTCTCCACGTTCCCGGTTAATCCGGACACGTTCTCTATTGTTACCGTAACCGGCTGTTCGAGGTAAGGATGTTTGGAATCGGACGGTTTTTTCCCCGTGTTCCCCAACGCCAACGTAAAAAAGACGGCAAGAAATACTACGAAAACGGCCACGGAACTTCGCTTTGCTTTACTCAAGGAAACTCCTCCAAAAACCCGGAAAATCGAAGAACCAAAAAGGGCGCATAACAAAAACCAGAACAACCCTTACAAAATTGCTTGGCCAATTATAAGTATTCCAAAACTAACATTCATAATGACTGTTATCAATTACCGGGTTTTGGGCGTTTCACGGCCATGAATTTTCAAATTATTCAACAAACGATCAGTTTGGTATCGTAACGTCATCACAAACACGTTTATCAGGCTGTATGTGAATTCGTATAAATGATATATTGGGATCACACAGGAAAATGAAGTTCGCTCCGGAGGTTGCTTTATGAGTTATCGCGTACTTGCCCGAAAATACCGTCCCGAAGTGTTCGAGGATGTAATCGGTCAGGAACACATCACCCGGACCCTTGCCCAGAGTGTAATCAACGATCGGTTGGGTCACGCTTATATTTTCAGCGGTCCCCGGGGGATCGGTAAAACGACCACGGCACGTTTGCTCGCCAAGGTTGTTAACTGTCCACAGGTACAGGAAAAGCTGGAGGCCGAGGACCTGGACGTGGAAGACATCCGTCCCTGTAACGAATGTGATTCCTGTGAACAGATCAAGGAAAGTCGTGACGTGGACGTTATCGAGATCGACGGGGCATCCAACAACAGCGTAGATCAGATACGGGACCTGCGCGAAAACGTCCAGTACGCTCCCAGCCACAACAACAAAAAGGTATACATTATCGACGAAGTTCACATGCTATCCCGGTCCGCCTTTAACGCCCTTCTAAAAACACTCGAGGAACCCCCCGATCACGTCCTGTTTGTGTTTGCAACCACCGAAATCGAACAGGTCCCCGACACCATCCTCAGCCGGTGTCAGCGGTTCGATTTTCGCCTTATTCCTCAGCGCCTAATCGCTGAATCACTCCGCGAAATATGTGACGAGGAAAACATCGAAGCGGAGGACGAGGCACTATACCTGATTGCCCGATTTGCCGAGGGAAGCCTACGGGACGCCCAGAGCATCCTCGACCAGATGATTAATTACACGGGCGCGGGGGAACAAACCCTCACGGAACAACTCGTAAGCGATACATGGGGACTGGCACCGTACGATGAACTGCTTCAATACCTGAAAGCAATCGCCAGTCATGACCAACAAACGGTGATCGACAAACTTCACGAGCACCTGGATAGCGGAAATGACATGATGGGACTCCTTAGCGACCTGACGGAAATGATGCGTAATCTGCTTTTGCTCAAGGGCCACGCGGATTCCGACTACTTGCGACAAAACCTGCCGGAGGACGTAGTAGATCGTCTCGAAACCATAGCCGACAACTTCACCGACACTGAGCTGTCGTGGATGTTCGATGAATTGATCGACCTTCACGAACGTCTTCGGCAGAACGGACGATTCCAGTTACCACTGGCCGAAGTTGGGCTAATCCGAATTATCGAGGGGCGTCCCCGTTACAGCATGGGAGAAATTATCGATCGCCTTGAAGAATTAGAATCCGGGGGTGATGTTGCCTCTCCGTCCCGTTCCGAAACCGGTACGAATCCCCCGGACCAATCGCTCGAACAATCCCAAAATACGACGTCCCGATCCCCCGATAAAGAACAACAAACAGCGGATTCACAATCCGATCGTTCGTCCGAAAATAGTGAGCAACACGATTCTTCCGAAGTCGACAATGAATCTTTAAATACGAATCAATCCGTCGGGGAGACAAGTAAAAACAAAGGGACCTCAAAGAAGGACCGGACACGACAAGGAAAACAAGATGAATCAACTGAGAGCTCCGATTCCAGCGAGGCCGAACAATCAACCCCGGAATCACCTACTCCAACCGACCCAGCACAGAAAAACACCGGGGAATCGGGGACTTCGACGACTCAAAAATCAATATCCGGAACGGCCTGGAAACGCATCTTACCCGCCGTACCCAATCCTTCCCAGGCGTACCTGCGTAGCTGTGAATCCGTTGAAGTAAAAGATTCCACATTGGTTATTACGTTTCGAGGCGACCAGTGGGCCAATCACGTTGAACACTTGAATCAGGATGACAACCGCCGGGCTATACAGGAAGCAGTCCACGAAAAAACCGGAGAGTCCCTGGAAGTTCAAATCAGACACATCGATAGTGACGATGATACATCTCAGTCCTCGGAATCACCTCAAAACGAACGGATCGAACGGTCCGAGGATTCAACCGACAGTCAATCGAATCCATCAAAATCGGACGGGGAACGCCTTCTCGAACAAACCATGGACGTGTTTGACGTCGACGAGGACCAGGTTGAGAAAGTAGATGGTTGATAGCAGATCGTTAATCGCTACTCGTCGTGAGTGGCCAGTTTAACGTTGTTTATAGATTCCACCGGAAGTAACAGTTCCCTACCCGATCTTACGTATCCGCTCGCCCGCTTCCTGTCTGATAATTCCGGTTTTTTTCTCCATTTTTCTACTCATTACAAAGGACCAATAGAGTTTCCATTCCCATTAAACGGTTAAATATTTTCTTTTTTTGTTACCATCAATGATGCCGATCATTAATTTACCAAGAATTGGGAGTGAGTAGAGATGAATTTACAGCAAATGATGAAACAGGCGCAGGAAATGCAGAAAAAAATGCAGGAGGCCCAGGAGGAACTCAAGGAAAAAGAATACACCGGTCAGGCCGGTGGCGGGGTTGTATCCGTTACCGTCAACGGTCAGGGGGATATCGAGGAACTCAATATCGAGCCCGATTGTGTGGACCCGGACGACGTGGAAATGCTGGAAGACCTCGTACTTTCCGCTATTGAAGCCGCCCAGGAAAAAGCCGAAGAGGCCAAGGAAGAAACAATGGGGGACATGGGAATGCCCATGGATCAGCTCGGGAACTTAGGAAACATGAT
>JBDGPJ010000129.1:5698-5958 GCA_042219695.1 bacterium | reverse complement strand
AAAACCCACGAAAGCGGCCTTTATCGTCTCCGAAAAAACTGCCTCGAACGCCGTGGACCGCAACCGAATCAAACGTTTAATGAAGGAGGCTTTCCGGCTTCGGTCCGACGACCTGAAATCAGGCTATAACCTCGTTTTTTTAGCCACGAGACAGGCTGATGCCAAACAAAAACGCCAGCAATTTGATCATCAAATTAACCGGCATTTTTCATCAGCTCAACTCACAACACACCGTAGGACAAGTACTTCATCATGAAGTA